>DROJ01000416.1 GCA_011321935.1 Bacteroidota bacterium
ATCTATGCTTTCTTCCCCTTTTTTCAATGAAATCTCTTTACTTTTTTTCTAACAAGGTGTTGATGTATAGTAGTATGAGCTAACCATTTAGTTTTTGGTTAAATGCCACATTATCAGGGATTTGGCGGACTAATCACTAGTCAACTAATTACTAATCACTGCACTACCGTCACACAAAACTCACTAGCTTTCGATCATTTTTTTTCAAAAAACAAAATCAATGAAATTCAAATACCACCTCTTATTTCTCCTTTTTGCCTGCGCCATTTATGCCTGTCAAAACGCACCTTCCAAAGAAACGGCCAAAGCGGAAAAGCCCGTTGAAAAAACAGCCAAAAAAGACGCATCCAAGCCCTCGACCGAAGGCAGCGAAGGCGTCAGAATGATTCCCATCGAAACGCCCGCCGGCACCTATAATGTCTGGACAAAAAAGGTCGGCAGCCACCCGACGGTAAAAGTCCTTCTCCTCCACGGAGGCCCGGCCATGACAACAGAATACATGGAATGCTTCGGTGATTATTTGCCGAAGGAAGGTTATGAAATGTACTATTACCACCAACTTGGCTCCTACCTTTCCGACCAGCCCGACAACGACGACCTTTGGACAATCGGCCGCTTTGTGGAAGAGGTGGAACAGGTGCGCAAAGCCCTCGGCCTCACGAAAGACAATTGTTATGTCATCGGCAATTCTTGGGGCGGAATGCTCGGCATGCAGTATGCGCTCAAATACCAGGACAATATCAAAGCCCTCGTGGTCAGCAACATGCAGGGCAGCTTTCCCGATTATGCCGCCTACAATGCGAAGTTGCGCAGCAAAATGCGGCCTTCGCTCATCGACAGCCTGAAATTTTACGAGGACAAAGAAGACTACGCTAACCCCGATTATCTGAACCTCGTGGTGGAAGAATATTACCGCAAGCACATCTGCCGCATGAAGCCCTTCCCCGATGGTTTCCAACGGGCGATGGATCATGTCAACGGCCATATCTACGAACTCATGCAGGGGCCCAGCGAGTTTGTGCCCGGCGGCCGCCTCGCTCAGTGGGACATCATGGACGAACTCAAAAACATCCACATCCCGACCCTGATGATCGGTGCCGCCCATGACACGATGGACCCCAAAGCGATGGAAAAAATGGCCGGGCTGGTACAGCATGGCCGCTATTTGCATTGTCCCGATGGCTCGCATTTGGCGATGTGGGACGATCAGGCGCATTACTTTCCGGGGGTGTTGAAATTTATTGAAGATGTGGACGATGGAACATTTTAGAATACTTTTTTTAAATCTAATTTGAATTCTTTTAAAACGGAAGACTTAACAATGCCCGCCTCTTCCACAAAATCAAAAAGTTCGTATTTGCCATCCTTGAGGTGGTAGATTTCGATGTTTTTATAATTCGGGTCAACGATCCAAATTTCAGGGACTTGGGAACGTTCGTAGATTTTTTTTTGATGATCCGGTCTTTTTTTATAGATCCGGGAGATAGGATTTCAATTATGATATCAGGGCTGCCTACTATGACTTGTATTTCTTCGTTCAGGATATAATATTTGTTTTTACCAACAAATATGATGTCAGGTTGGGGAGCATTGTGGTCATCGAGGACAACATCAAGAGGAGCGAAAAACAATTCACCAATTTGGTTTTTATCGAGATATTTTTGCATTTCAAAAGTTATATTGCCCGAAGTCATTTGATGTAATATTGTTGCTTTTTCTTTTTGGATGGAATATCCGTTTAATAGTTCATGCCGGAAGTTGTCATCCTCGTCGAACTCCAATTCTCGAAGCTCCTTATAAGTCAGCAATTTTTATTAAACTTCCATTTATTTTTTATATTTTGAAATAAACTGTTGCAAGATACACTTTTTCATGAAAGTAAAAGCCATTCTCGAAACCTGCCTATACGCCACCGACCTCGTTGCGACGGAGGCATTTTACAAAGAAGTCCTCGGCCTCGAACCTTTCAGCAAAGCGCCCGGCCGCTACCTTTTTTATTATTGCGGAGCAGGCGTCCTTTTAATTTTCAACCCAGCAAAAAGTGCTGTCCAAAATATAAAAATAAGCGGCAGTAAAATACCACAACATGGGGCAGCAGGAGAGGGGCATATATGTTTTAAAATAAAAAAACCGGAAATATCTGATTGGCGGAATTGGCTCATTGAAAAAGGTGTGGAAATAGAATCAGAAGTAACTTGGGACAGCGGCGATAAATCCATTTATTTCCGAGACCCTGCAGGAAATTGTCTGGAAGTGGCGTCGGCTGGGTTGTGGGTTTTACCGGAAGAATAGGCTTTGTTTTTGTCAGATTTTTAAAACCTGGAAAATCTTAAGTTAGAATAATAACTAATCTGACTTCCGCTATTTTTTAAAAAACCCTAACTTATACTGAACCACTTTAGGTTTTGTGCATTGAGGGTAGGTACTCCCCTTCTGGGGCTGGGGGCTGCTGGGGGCAAATGCACAAAACCTAAAGTGGTTCAGTATAACATTATCAACTTATGCTCCGCAAATATTAATTCTAAATATCCTCTAAATTAGCGCCTAAATTCAAATCAATTTCATGTCAACAAAAGAAAGCAAACGCCTAAAAGAACATTACTCCGGCAAAAAAAACTGGCTCAAATGGGGCCCATACCTCAGCGAGCGGCAATGGGGCACGGTGCGCGAAGATTACAGCAAAGACGGTACTCCGTGGAAATATTTCCCGCACGACCATGCCCGCAGCCGTGCCTACCGTTGGGGCGAAGACGGCATTGCCGGCATCTGCGATGAGCAGTGCAATATTTGTTTCGGTATAGCCGTATGGAATGGGAAAGACCCGTTCATAAAAGAACGCCTGTTTGGATTAAATGGCCATGAAGGCAACCACGGGGAAGACGTAAAAGAACTCTATTATTACCTCGACAATACGCCCACCCACGCCTACATGAAGCACCTTTATAAATACCCCCACGCCGCCTTTCCATACGAAGGTTTAATTAAAATAAATAAACGCCGCACACGGGAAGAACCAGAATATGAAATATTGGACACGGGCGTATTTGAGGGCGATAAATATTTTGATATTTTTACGGAATATGCCAAAGCCGACGACGATGATATTTTAATAAAAATAACCATAAAAAATAGAGATGAACGAGCCGTGCCGCTCACTGTTTTGCCGACTTTATGGCTGCGCAATCTTTGGGATTTTAATTTGATAAATAATAAGCCGAATATTATTTTAAAAACAATTAACGATGAATATGGCTGTGCAGAGATATTGCACGAAAAAACAGGCAATTATTATTTTTATTTTGAAAAACCGGACAAAATATTATTTGCGGAAAATGAAACAAATACGCAGCGTTTGTATGACTATCCAAATGAGTCGCCTGTGGTAAAAGATAGCATCAACGATGCAGTAATCAGCAATGATTTCTCAGAAGTAGAGGGTAGGGGAGAAGGGACAAAGTTTTCTCCTTTTTATTTTTATGAAATAAAAGGTTTTGGGGAAATTGAAATCCGTGTCCGTATTTCTAAAAAAATAAAAAGTAAAAACAAAAATCCTTTAAAAAATGATTTTGATAAAATATTTAACGAAAGAAAAAATGAGGCGGATGAATTTTATAAAACATTGATTCCAAAAAATAAAAACGCAGATTTAGCAAATATACAGCGGCAGGCATTTGCTGGAATGCTATGGTCAAAACAATATTTTAACCTGCATATAAAACGCTGGCTCAACGGCGACCCCGGGCAGCCCGCCCCTCCCGAAAAAAGAAAAAAAGGCCGCAACCATACTTGGCCCAACCTGAAAAACGAGGACATTATTTCCATGCCCGACAAATGGGAATATCCCTGGTACGCAGCGTGGGATTTGGCATTTCATTGCGTGCCATTGGCGCTGCTCGACCCCGGTTTTGCAAAAGGCCAATTGCTGCTTTTTCTGCGCGAATGGTATATGCACCCCAACGGGCAGATACCTGCCTATGAGTGGAATTTGGGTGATGTTAACCCGCCCGTCCATGCGTGGGGCTGCATGGAAGTTTACCGCATCGAAAAAAAGATGACAGGCCGGGGCGATGTCCGTTTTCTGAAACGTGCCTTCCACAAGCTGCTCATCAATTTCACTTGGTGGGTCAACCGAAAAGACCACAACGAAAACAATGTTTTTGAGGGCGGCTTCCTCGGCCTCGACAATATCGGCGTTTTCGACCGCAGCGAAGGAGTGCCCGGCAACGGCATTTTGGAACAGGCCGACGGCACCGCTTGGATGGCCATGTACTGCCTCAACATGCTCGACATGGCCCTCGAAATCGCCCAGACCGACGATGCCTTTGAAGACGTGGCCACCAAATTTTTGCGGCATTTTATAACCATCGCCCAGAGCCTCAACCACATTCACGAGGAATATATTGGCTCATGGGACGAGGAAGAAGGCTTTTTTTACGACATTCTTTCCCTGCCCAATGGCAAAAATATTCCCCTGAAAATACGCTCCTTGGTCGGCCTGACCACGATGTTCGCCGTGCTGGAACTCGACCGGAAGCGGCTGCAAAAAGTGCCCGAATTTACCCGCCGTTTGGAGCGCTACCGCAGTTCGCGGATTGCCGAAAAGTCGTACCTCGTCATTGAAGAACTAAAAGAAGGAGAGGACGTTTTGCTTTCCCTGTTGCCGCGCAAGCGCCTCGAAAAAATGCTCCGCGCTCTCCTCGACGAAAAGGAATTCCTTTCGCCAAATGGCATCCGTTCCCTTTCCAAAAAACACGAAACGCCCTATCAGGTCAATATCAATGGCCAGTCGTTTGGATTGAAATACGAAAGGGCAGAAAGCGAAACCCCGCTCTTTGGCGGCAACTCCAATTGGCGCGGCCCCGTTTGGATACCGATGAACTATCTCGTCATCCAATCGCTCCGCACCTACCATCATTATTATGGCGAAAATTTAAAAGTGGAATGCCCCACCGGCAGCGACCATTGGCGCCATCTCGACGAGGTGGCAGGCGAACTTTCCCGCCGCTTGGTTTCTCTTTTTTCGGCCGATGCCGCAGGCCACCGCCCTGCCCACGGCGAGGACTGGATTTACCAGCACAACCCGCATTTTAAAAACCTCGTTTTGTTTTATGAATATTTTGATGGGGAGAACGGTAGGGGCGCAGGGGCTTCGCATCAAACGGGGTGGACGGGGCTGGTGGCGAAGTTGATTTGGGAGGGGCTGAAATAATAAAGGATAGTTTCAACCTACCTGCTCCTCCAATTCTTTCCGCTTCTGTTCCACTTCTGCAATGACCTCCTCGACCGTTTCTTTCAGTTCATCCCCCATCCGCAAATATTCGTTCGGGTATATATCTTGCAGGTAATACATGAGCGCATAATAAAACGGTTTTAATTCATTAAATAAATGTTCTTTTCCATATTCATCAATGACCAAGGAATATTTCCCTTCTGCCATTAAATCAATAATGCTTTCCCTTTTTTTCTCCTTATTAATATCCTTCCGGTCCTTTGGGTTGCCCTCCACTTCACTCATCCGTAAGTAAGGGGCCC
This sequence comes from Bacteroidota bacterium, assembly GCA_011321935.1. GTDB lineage: Bacteria > Bacteroidota > Bacteroidia > Chitinophagales > Saprospiraceae > UBA6168. The sequence continues at coordinate 5,533 of DROJ01000416.1, forward strand.
TTGGTTCCTCAACCATATATACACCCCGCCTTTCAAGTTGTTTTTTTTCCAATCGTTTCAAATATATTTCTGGCTGGCCTATCAAATTTTTATCGCTGCACCATATTTCCATAAATTGGATTAAATCGGCAACTTTCTTTTTATCGCCACTTTTCCCACAGCGCATCAAATACCAAATATTAAAAAACCGCTCGCTGATTTTATACAGGTGGTTTTTCGTATTTGTCAAAATACGTGTGACCACATTATTTTTCACAAGCTGCGTTATTTGCGCCGAAATAACTTTGCTTTCCATCCTCGTTTTTTGTTTTATTTCCCGGACATTTACGGCATCCCAATTCAATGCGATGGCCTCAACTATTGCTTGCTGTTGTGTGGGCAGGTCGTCCATCCGGTGTTTATAAATCGGTGTCATCCTGTCGAGTATGGCCTCCACGTCATTATAGGCATCGCTATATCCTTTTTCAATAAATATATCGAACCAGATAATAATGGTCCGAACTACTCCTCCTGTTAATCTCCGCATTGCTTCCACCCGTCCTTTTTGGTTTTCCAGCAGGTTGTTTATTTTATCTTTTTGCTCATAGCTCCATGCCAATGCCCTCAACAGTTTTTCTGTTTCCTCTTGGCCAAGCCCTTTTAATTGTTCTATTTTAAAAAACTCATAAAACGGGTGTTTATAATTAAAAAAGGCGTCGGCCATCTGCGACGATGCCGCAATGATTCTGATGTCTGCCGAGGTCTGCAAAACTTTTCGCAAACGGTGCGCTTCAATATCGCTGAACTTTGAAAACATATCTCCCACATTGTCAATAAAAACAATAATTTTCTTTTTGTTTTTCTGAATGGCTTCCTCCAGCATTTCATAGACGGCCTTCCCGTATTTTTCATCGTCTCCATATTGCCCTGAAATAGCATCCATTTTTTCCCGAAGCCCAATAAAGCCAGCATCTTTTTCCTCCAATATATCCGCTATCCTTTTCCAAAATTCATATAATTTCCGGATTCCATATTCTTCTTCGTTGAACACCACAGGCACAAGCCATTTGTTCAATTTCCCATTGTTTTCTATTTCATATGCCAACCGCAACAGCAAAGTCGTTTTCCCCATCCCTCTTTCCCCCACGATCATATAATGCTGTTCGGGGTATTCCATTTTGCTCGTTTCAATTTCCCTGAACAGCTTCTTAAATGTTTTTTCCCGCACCACAAAATTCTTGACAAGCTGTTCTTTGGATAGGGTCTGTGGGTTATAAACGTTGGTTGTATTTATTGTATTAAGCATGATGATTTATTTTTTTTAATTGACAGTAACGGGTATTCATAGGAGTATAAAAACTGGTGGTATTTGTCGCATTAAACATGGCATTTTTTAAAAAAACAGGCGGCACCGGTTTCCATTAAGCTATAAATGTTGGTTGTATTTATTGCATTAAGCACGGCAATGTATTTTTTTAAAAACGGGCGGCACCGATTTCCATTAAGCTATAAATGTTGGTTGTATTTATTGCATTAAGCATGGCAATGTATTTTTTTAAAAACGGGCGGCACCGGTTTCCATAGGCTAAAAACATTGGCAATATTTATTGCATTAAGCATGGCAATTGCCCGTTTTTTATAACGGCCGATATTGCGTTTCCATTCAGCTTACATGTTTCTTCCACCAAGCGCCAAGTATGGGCGAACTGAAGCGATAGTTTTTTCCATCGGAAGTTAAATACCCATCCAGTTCTAACATTTCCAATATGTTTTTTGAACCTTCCATACCGTCAAAAGTGTCAACATGTATCTCGCCAGTTACAGCGACTTCCTTCAATATATGTTTAGCGTTTTTTGCTTCTTTTTCTGGCAGCGTTTTATCGAGCCTCGACAAGTAATTGTCAAAATATAAATTGCTCCGGTGTGTCCCTGATTTCACAAAAGCTATATCCACCGATTTCTTCGAGAGTATGCTTCCTGTTTCGTCAAATTCATCTATCATTTTCTGGATCACCAATTGAATAAAAAATGGCATTAACCAATCCAGTTTTTCTAACATATAGCCAATCACGCCCGGGAGGTATTCGACTTTATAATTGTCAAAAATCTGCTGCGAAAAACGGGTCGCTTCCAGTATAGATAGCGGTGGTATTTCCAATACGTTCAAATCATTCAAAGTGGCTGTTGCTTTCAACCTCTTGGCAATCACGGGCAACCCAATTGAACCGGTATATATAAATTGGATGCCTCTTTTTGCTTCCTGTCTTATCCTCCTGTTTGCGTGCATAAAACTAACTGCCTGTTCTTCCCCATGTTCGCTTTTTATGTTTTCAATGGTGACCGGAAATTCATCGAGCATTATGATTATTTTAAAATCTTCTGTGTCCAGTTTCCGCATCAATGTTTCCAGTTCGTCTTTATATTTTGGGGCTTCTGTTTTGTTGAGTTCGACTTCAAAGCTCCACACTTTTATCTTGCTTATATTTTCGGTAAATTGTTTGAATACATTTTTTGAACTTTCTGCTGCTTTGGTCATTTTTTCCACGGCCTTGCTGCTCAATAGCTTTTCTGCAACCAACCGGAAAAATTCTTCGGAGTCGTTCACGTCTTCTGTATTGATGTAAACAAAGGCATGTCCTTCCCTCGGATTGTCTTCCAAATACCGCATGATTGATGTTTTGCCTGCCCTGCGTGGTGCCGACAAAAAGAGGTGGTTGCCGGCTTCCAGCCGCCGGTATATTTTCTTGATGATGTGGTTTCTTTTGAAGAAGTCGTTCCCTCTTGGTGTTTGTCCTACTATGTTTCTCATGGTTGTTTTTTAACAATTTTATTTTTGTCACAAAGGTATGTCTTCTTTTCTTGTTTTTCAAGTTTTGACAAATATTTTTTTGCCAAATTTCCAAATTGTTGTTTTTTATGTTGATTTGTCCACTCTGTTTACCTTCCCACTTCAATCAAAAAGAGAACATGAAAAAGAACAAGCTATTTTTCTTCGGCTACCTCGGCCTCCTCGCCTCCGTCATGGTTGGCACCGGCGAGTTCCTCATCCATTTTGCGCCCGGTGGTTTTGATGCCGAAATACCTTTTGGCTACTTTCTAAAAGTGCCGGAAAGCAGCCTGACCATCGGGCATTTTCTGCTTGTTCCCTTTATTCCGCTGTATGTTTTTGGTTATTGGCATATATATTTGGCCTTAAAACCGGGCAATAAAAAACTGGCGGCGGCAGTGTTGTCGCTCGGCATTTTTGCTTTTGTCATCGGCGGCATTTGGGTCGGTTCGAGGGCGCATTTGGGGGTGACGGTGCAGGTCTTGCAGGAGGCGGGAGTGCCTGAAATAACCGATAAAATAATGGCCTCTTATGAGCTGCACATGGAGAACCTCGTGAAGTTGCTCCGCGTGATCGTACTACTGATTTCGGTCTGTTTTGTCTGGGCCATTGTCAAGGGCGGGACATTGTACCCAAAATGGATGGCTTTTTTCAATCCTATTCTTTTGTTATTGATTGTCTTTGCGCTGTTCTTTTTTGCTCGCCCTATCGGGCAATACCTGGCACCGACGGCCATGAACGTGGCGCACTTTGGCCTGTTTACGGCTTCGTTGATTGCTTTGAAAAAGTAGCCCGGATTTCCAAATCCGGTTACAAACGTGTGCGGATTAAAAAACCCGCGCTACATTAAATTTAATTATGAAAAAAATATTGTTCGTACTCCTTGCCCTCGTCCTTTTAGCAGTTGCCGCAGTGCTGCTATTTTTCAGCACCGACACCAAAAACCCATACGAAAAAGTAACTTGGGGAAAATTTGCCGGAGAATGCAAAGCCGATGAAATGCCCAATAAAAATTACGGCAAAGACCACCCCGGCTGCGACTACGACGTGCCAAAAGAAACCATTCCCGTTTTTAATGAAATCAATTTCCCGTTCACCAATATTTTTGATAATAAAAAATCATTGCCATTAATGGCCGCTGCCATGATAGACGTGGACGGCGACGGCGTGGACGAGGTATTTGTCGGCGGCGGCGTGACCCAACAAAATGCCGTTTTTAAATATACCGAAAATGGGTTTGTTGATATTTCTGAAAATATAAAATTGCCTAAAAAACCAGCAGGAACGACCACCTTCGGCGCCGTTTCTTTTGATATGGACAAAGACGGAAATACCGATTTGATTCTCAGCGGAGACCACGGCTTATATTTTTATAAAAATACGGGCAGCACATTTGAGGCACATAAAATAGCGGTGCAATTAAATGAAAAATCAACCGCCGCAACGGCAACAATTGGTGATTATAATAAAGACGGCCACGCCGATATTTTCCTTTGCAATTATATTCCATTAAATAAGATGGAAGGCCAAACTATATTTAAGGATTTTAACTACGGCGCCTCCAGTTTATTATTAAAAAACAATGGCGACAATACATTTAAAGATGTGACAAAAGAGGCGGGGCTGGAATATGTCCACAATACTTTCCAAGCCGTTTTTGTAGATATAGACAACGACGGGTTTTTGGATTTAACGGTAGCATACGACACGGGCGAGGCGAGGACTTATAAAAATATGGACGGCAATAAATTTAAATTAATGCCCAACCCCCTGACCGGAAAATACGGCTACCCAATGGGCATTGCCGTAGGCGACTATAATAATGATGGCCGCATTGATTTTTTCTTTTCAAATACGGGGAGTTCCGTTCCAAAATTCATGGCAAAAGGCGACTTGGCAGAAGGCGACGAAATTGTCCTCGATTGGATTTTATTCAGGAACGACGGCAATTTTAAATTTACCGACGCAGCCAAAGAAACCAATATTGCCGACTTTGAATTTTCCTGGGGCGCTATATTCGAGGACTTTAATTTGGATGGCCTGCAAGACTTGGTAGTGGCCGAAAATTATGTGGACTTCCCGCCCCACAAATTGTTCAAATTGCCCGGCCGTTTCCTCCTGCAACGGCCCGGTGGAAAATTCGCTGCCGTCGAAGACCAAGCAGGTGTCATCAATAAAAATTACGCCATCACCCCCCTCACTTCCGACTTTAACCAAGATGGCTATCCCGATCTGGTTTTCAGCAATTTAGACGGAAAAATAAAAGCGTTCATTAATAGGGGAGGGGCGAACCACTACCTCTCCGTCCGCTTCCCCGAAACAGCAGAATATGCCGGAACAACCGTTCAGGTACAGACTGCCGACGGCAAAACATTGTCCGATGTATATGTGATCGGCAAGGGTCTGTCGAGCGATCAAACCTGCACCTTGACCTTCGGCCTCGGCACTGCCGAAACGGCAAAATCAATTAAAATAAAATACCCTTCGGGCAAAGAAAAAGTAATCGAAAACCCCGCGGTTGATAAGGTGCATTTAATTGAATAAATGTTACTGTCCTGTAGGTATAAGAGGCTTCCCGCAAAGACACGCAAAGGTTTCGCTAAGTCTCGCAAAGTAAGACGTGTACTCGCCTTGCTTTGCGAGACTTAGCGAAACCTTAGCGTGCCTTTGCGGGAAACCACAATCAAAAAATGGCAAAAATAATAATTTCTCTACTTATTTGGCTCATCACATTATTTGGCCTAAACGGCGCATTCGGCCTCGTCAGAAATGAATATTTAAAAGGAAATATATGCCCCAAAACAATAGGCATCCCCGCCTGCTATATTATTTTCGCCTGCCTGATATTTATATTAATTTCCGAGACAGGTTTTCTAAAAGACAATTCCAAATTATTTTTTATCGGCGCAGGCATCGCTTGGCTGATGGCGGTGACGGGCACTGTCGGGCAAATTTTCGGTTGGATAGAATGCCCCAAAACGGGAGGTGGTTTTCCGATGTGCTATATTTCTTTTGCGATGTTTTCTTCACTAATTATTCTAAAATATATCAGCGGGAAAATATAGCGAACCGAATATTTATTTTACTATAAATAACCGAATATTTTATTTCTAAAAAAATACATGGCAGACGCCAAATGCAACAATAGAAACAGTAATTCCAAACAAAAATATATTGTATGCGACTTGGATATTGTGGTACCTTTTTCTAAGGTCAACCCCGAGCCGGTATATGTCCCTTTTCATGGTGCCATAAAGAAAATCCTTGTCGCCCATCATTTCATCAATTGCCCAATCATAGTCTTCAAAAGGCATCTTCGAGAAATCATCGAAAGTCATCAGCCCCGCCTTTTTTTCCTTTATTTCTTCTTTTGTAAACTTGCCCGAAGCCAATACCGGGCGGGTAGCAAAAATGGCATAAGCGATGGAAAATAAATTGGTCAAAACCATCGGTATTATTGCCCACAGCAAGTGCGGGTCATTGTCCAAGCGGGGATATAAACTTCCCAGAATAATAGACAAAATAATAGAGTTGACCGTGATAAGGATATTCGATTTGGTATCTACTATTTGCCGCCTCGTATATAGGTTGCGCAATGTCACCCTGAACCAAGTCTCGATCCCCCTTTCTGGGTAGCCCTCTACTTTTGCCAGCTTTTTTTTCAGCGCTTTCAACTGGTCTTTATCAATTTTCAATTCTTTCCTGAGTGCCTTGTCCATGGCCTTCGACTGTTCCTTTTTTTCTTCTTTCGAGTTATTCATTTCAATAAATTAATTTAGCGATAGCTGAAATAAAAAAGCGAATATAAGGGGCAATTTGATGAGATTAGTTTTAAACTTTTACAAATTGTCTTTGTATATTCTTTTAGCCGCATTTTTATCAAAATTCCAAAACTTTGTGCCTCCATTGTTTTTGAAAATCACAAACGAACGAACCTGATGAAATTAATAGCTTCCCCTCTTGTACTAACCTTTTTTATATTGCTCGCCACTTCCTGCGCCAATTACAAATACAATATCCTCGACGAAGCAAAAGGTTGGGAAAACACCCATCCCGACCCCTCCCTAAAATTGGAGCATACCATCTATTTGGTAGGCGACGCAGGCAATGCTGATTTGGGCGAAACGCCCCTTGTTTTGAAATATTTAAAAAAAACTTTGGCCAAAGAAACCGAAAACAGTTCCATCATTTTCCTCGGCGACAACATTTACCCCGATGGCTTGGTTGACAGGGACGACAAGCGCCGCGAACTTGCCGAATACCGCCTCAATGCACAGCTCGATATTTTGGAAAACTACAAAGGCCGCCCCATTTTCCTGCCCGGCAACCATGATTGGGGCTCAGGGCTGAAAGGCTTAAAACGGCAGCAAAAATATGTCAATAAATACCTCAACAAACAGCAAGGAATAACCGATAAAGACGACGACAATTGGAGGGACTATTTCCTTCCGGAAAATGGCTGTCCCGGCCCAGAGGTTATCGAAATCAGCAAGAAGCTCGTCATCCTCGTGGTGGACACCGAGTGGTGGCTCGAAGATTGGAACAAGCAGCCCAAAATAAACGACCAATGCCTCTCCAAAAGCCGCGAAATGTTCGAGTATTTTTTCCTCAATGCCGTCAAAAAATACCGCAGCCGCAACATCGTCATCGCTACCCACCACCCGCCCTTTACCAACGGCCCGCACGGCGGAAACTACACTGCAAAACAGCACATTTTCCCGCTGACAGATATCGCCGATGAGCTTTATATCCCCCTGCCCGGCATCGGTTCTATTGCCGCTTTGGTGCGCGGGTCGGTCGGCACCAAACAGGATCAGGTACACCAGTTAAACAAGGACTTGATGAAAGGCATGCTCCACAGTGCCAACACTTTTGGCAGCTTTATTTTTGTCTCCGGCCACGAGCATAATCTGCAATATTTGGAGAACGGCCAGCAAAAATTTGTGGTCAGCGGATCGGGTTCCAAAACCAGCCCCAGCCGCATCGGCAAGGGCGCGCGTTTTGCATACGGAACGATGGGCTATTCGACTTTGGATTTTTATGAAAATGGAGAGGCGTGGGTGCAGTTTTGGCAGCCCAACGAAGAGGGCACCGATGCCAAAGTGGTCTATCGCCAAAAGGTGAAAGGCAAGCTCGATATTATCGAAGAAAACATCCCCGCTTCTTTCCCCGAATTTGAGAAAAACCTTGACAGCGTGGAGGTCTATGCGGTGCAGAACAAAGTGCCCAAAGCGGGCCCTTTGCACAAGTTTTTTTTGGGCGACCACTACCGCGATGTTTATTTGCAGAAATACAAATTCCCGGTACTTGACCTCACCAAATTCGACGGCGGCGTGGTGCCGGTAAAGAGGGGAGGGGGCAGCCAGACAAATTCGCTGCGGCTCGAAAATTTGCGCACCGGCAGGCAGTTTGCCATGCGTGGCCTCACCAAAGATGCCTCCCGCATTTTGCCCTATCCTTTGAACAAAATGACGGCGGCGGTTTTCATTTTGGAAGACAACTTTTTGTCCTCCCATCCTTTTGCCCCGACGGTCATGCCGCCGATGGCCGATGCCATCAATATTTACCACACCACGCCCGGTTTTTATTACGTGCCAAAGCAGCCCGCCCTCGGCGTCAACAACGACATTTTTGGCGGCGGCGTCTATTTGGTGGAGGAACGCCCCGCAGGCGATTACAGCGGTGCGGAGGTGTTTGGCGGCTCCGAAAAAATAATCAGCACCTTCGACCTTTCGGAAAAAATCACCAAAAACAACGACCATAAAATAGACCAGCCCTGGGCATTGCGCAGCCGCCTTTTTGACATCCTGCTCGGCGATTTCGACCGCCACGACGACCAATGGCGCTGGGCAAGGTTTGAGGAAAACGGCAAAAAAATTTACCGCCCCATCCCCCGCGACAGGGATCAGCCTTTCGGCAAATACGACGGCCTGATTTCAAGGCTGGCCAATTTCGTTGACCCTTTTGCGAGGCAGTTGCGGGTCTATGGCCCAGAGATCGAAGACATCAAACATTTGACCTGGAGCTCGCTCTCTTTCGACAACCCCTTCCTCAACGAACTCGAATGGGCGGACTGGGAAAAAGAGGCCAAGTTCATCCAAAAAAACCTGACCGACGAGGTCATTGACAAGGCATTCGAGGTGTGGCCTGAAAAAGCAAAAGAACTGACTGCGGGCCACATCAAATCCTCGCTCAAAAAAAGGCGCGACGACCTGCTGAAATACGCCCGCCAATTTTACGAAGTGCTGTCGAAAGAGGTGGACGTGTATGGCACCGACGAGAACGAACTCTTCGAAATCGAACGCCTCGACGACGAGCATACAAAGGTGACTGTCTGGGAAATTTCAGAGAAAAAAGGCAAGAAAAAAGAGCAGGTTTACGAGCGTACCTTCGAGCGCTCTGTCACCAAAGAAATCCACCTTTTTGGCATCGGCGACGAGGACCAATTTCGCGTAAGCGGCGATGTAAAAAAAGGCATAAAAATACGCTGTATCGGTGGCCTCGGCAACGATAAATTCATTGACGAATCAAAGGTGGGCGGCCTCGGCAAAAAAACTTTTTTTTACGACGACCTCCGCAAAAACGACCTCTCGCTTGGCACCGAGGCCAAAGACAAGCGCAGCCATTTCCGCGAGCACAACCTCTACGACCGCCGCTCCCTCGACCATAATTACAGCTTCCTCGTGCCGCTCCCCGTCATCGGTGCCAACCCCGACGACGGCATCCTGCTCGGCTTTGCGGGAGCATTGACGACTTATAAATTCAGGAAAATCCCTTACTCCACTTTCCATGCTTTTTATTCCAGCCTTGCCTTTGAAACCAATGGCATCAACCTCGAATATACCGGCGATTATTTAGAGGTTTTTGGCAAATGGGACTTTTATTTGACGGGCATCGTCCACACCCCATCTTTTGCTTTCAATTATTTTGGCGACGGCAATGACAGCCCCAAAGGAGACAACGACAATAACTTCAACCGCGTCCGCCAGAGCAAGGTGCATTTCCGCCCGGCGCTCAAAAAAAGGGTAGCGGGCGAAGCGGGTTTTTTCCGCATCGGGCCAGTGTTCGACCTTACCGACATCGAAGCCTCGGAAGGCCGCTTTATTACCGACCAGTTTGATCTGAACTCGGATATTTTCCAGCGCAAATATTACGGCGGCCTCGAAATCGGCTTCGAGTATTCCAGCCTCGACAATATCTTTTCTCCAAAACGTGGCCTCCGTTTTACCAGCCACATCAATTGGCTCACCAACCTCCGCGACCAGCAGGGCGAGTACCGCTCTCTCAATGCCGAACTCTCTCTTTTCCAGCCCATCAACCGCAAGGAAACCGTCATTTTCGCGACCCGCATCGGCTTCGGTACCAACCTCGGCAACGAGTTTGAATTTTACCAGCAACAGCGCATCGGCGGCGGCTTTACGGCCAACCTGCGCGGTTACCGCTCCGACCGCTTTTTTGGCAAGACGGCCTATTGGCAAAACTTCGACCTGCGCTCAAAGCTGTTCAGCAGCTACAACCGCACGCTGCCCTTTTCGCTGGGCGTTTTTGCAAGTTTCGATTACGGAAAGGTTTGGGTGGAAGATGTGGAATCGGATACTTGGCATTTCGATTACGGCGGAGGCCTCTATATCGCCCCCGTTGACCTGCTCACCATGTCCTTCGGCCTCTATCAGCCCCGCGAAGATGCAGAGGGCAGCGCAAGGTTTATATTTAGAATGGGGATGGGGTTTTAAATGAAAATGAAAATTAAAATGAAAATGAAAATGAAAAATTCCAGCCGTTGCATAGCTTGGGAGCGGATTATTCTTTTTGAAAAGAACGGCTTCCAAGCCATCCCATGGCTGGAATTTTTTATTTTCATTTTCATTTTAATTTTCATTTTCATTTAAAACCCCTTGGCATGGTATTTTCCACCCCTGCCCCGAAAGCCACTTTATCCGAGAGAAATTAAGAACACCCACATACACTTATCACATTACAATCTACATTTATTACCTCCCTTTTTGCTTTTACCCTCCCTTAGGTAAGCTATTGATCACACGTCAATATAAAGTCTGATTGGTTTGTTTTTTAAAAAAATCCAAAAAAAGGATTGGTTTAAAATGCTGGCCATGAAGCACTTACGAACACATTTTTTTTAACTTTTTTAATCTAAAATTACAATGAACAAGTTATTCCGTCCTCTTATTTTGGCGACACTGGTACTCTTTGGTTTTGCGCAGGCAAATGCGCAGGACACCAACTCAGATTCACACACCCTGACTGTTGACATTCCAGAAGTGGCACTGCTCGACATCGAGGGAGGTACCGCGATCACCCTTTCTCCTGCTGCGCCGACCGAGGCAGGTTTGCCGATTGATTTCACTTCCGACACCGACAATTCGCTTTGGTTGAACTACTCTTCCATCATCGGAAGCACTACCGAAGCTACGCGGAAAGTCACCGCAGCTTTGACCGGTACTTTGCCTACCGGCGCCAATTTGAAAGTGGCCGTTGCTGCCGATGCCGGTTCAGGTGCGGGCAATGTCGGTACGGAAGCAGGTACCGTAACTTTCGCGGCACTTGCCACCAATTACGACATCGTGACCAACGTGCGCAGTTGCTACACAGGCACCGGTACCAGCAAAGGCCACCAGCTTACTTACAGCCTGACCGAAGACAGTGGAAATTACGGTGCCCTCGATTTTGATACCGACTACACCGTGACCATCACTTATACTTTGTCTGACAACTGATTTTTCTTTTTGCAAGAAGTTCGGCAGGCGC
>DROJ01000417.1 GCA_011321935.1 Bacteroidota bacterium
CGTTTTTTCGGTGCCGTATGACTTTAGGCGAGTGTATTTCGAAGAGTTTTCGTATTAAATAAATCTTTAACTTCAAAAATTGTGACAAAGATGGGAGCGAGGTGAATCCAGGGGCGGATTCATCCCCAAACAGTAGGTTGTTTTGGCAAAATGGACAGCCCTGTTTTGGCATTTTGACTAGTGCCTTCGTCACTATATTTTTCAACGCAAGGCCGCTAGGCCGCAAGGGAACGCAAGGCAAGACAAGACAAGGCTTTTAACCCTTGCATTCCCTTGCGGCCTAGCGGCCTTGCGTTGAAAAATATAGTGCCAAAGGCACTAGGCTATTTGCTCCTGCCGCCTCTCCTCAAGCAGCAGCCTCGGAAATTGGTCAAGAAAAAGACAATAAAATTCAACTTGTTTTTTTTTGCGCCCCCTTTCAATGACCGGGCTTGCCCCCTTGTCCCCCGATTGTTCAAAAGCACTAAAATATAACAAAAAACCTAAACTGTCTGCCGGGTTACGAATCTGACTTATATGGGGCAATGGGCCAGCCTTACGAACAACGCAGTATTTTATAAAAATAAAACAATCGGTAGTTTGCCAATAAAACAAGGTGTTTTGGCATCTTTTGTTGCCTGCCTGTTGAGTGGGCGGCATGCTTGTTTCCGTAAAATATTGAAATCAGAAACCTTACTTTTAAAAGAATTTGGTAATTATTTTTATACCTATTGGATTACTTTTGAGCTGTCAAAAACTGATAAAAACCGACTTTGACCCGACGAATCAAAACAAGTAATCCCAAAAGGGCAAGGACGCCAACAAATTGGATTTTGCGAGGACTATGCTTTTCACTAATATTGCGCTCTCTCTCGCAATAATCTTATCTTTTCATTATAAAAAAAAATCATGTTTATGGCACGTTATTTACTTCTCACCTTTGCTTTTTTGCTGTCAGCGCTTGCGCTTTCCGCACAAACGACCCTCCAGGGAAAGGTGACCGATGGTGATACCGGCGAAGAGATCATCTTCGGCACCGTTGCACTTTTTAAAAATGATGTCTTGGTAACGGGTACTGAAACCGACATTGAAGGTTTTTACAGTATCACCGCCTTGGATGCAGGCACCTATGATGTGGTCTTCTCCTATACGGGGTACCAAGACAAAAAAATCAGCGGGGTAGTTATTACTTCGGGCAAAACCAACCGGCTGGATGCCAAAATCAGGTCAGGTATAGACCTGAAAGAAGTTATTGTTACCTATAAACGCCCTTTGATTTCGCAAGACGAAACAACTCAAGGACAAGTATTCAGCAGTGACGACATCAAAAAACTGCCGACACGGAACGTGAACGCAATGGCTTCGCTCGGTGCGGGGGCTTCTTCGGGAGACGATGGCGAGGCCATCAGTATCCGTGGCTCCAGGACGAATGCCACCAATTATTACATTGATGGGGTTCGCGTGAGCGGAAATTCCGTGCCTGCTCAATTTATTGAAGAGCTGCAGGTAATTACCGGTGGCATCGAAGCAAAGTACGGAGACGTTACCGGCGGCATCATCTCCATCACCACAAAGGGTCCTTCCGATAAATTTGGAGGTGGCCTTGAAATGGAAACTTCGGAGTTTTTGGATGCTTATGACAACAGGCTTGCAAGTTTGAACTTGTCCGGTCCTTTATTGAAACAAAAAGGAAATACCATTCTTGGCTACCGCATAGGTGGGCAGTACCAATATGCGGGCGAAGATGACCCTCCTGCCACAGGGGTATTTGCGGCCAAAGACGAGTACATTAAAAAATTGGAGGAGAACCCCGTCCGCCGGGTAGGTGAAACCTCGTTTCCAGAAGCAAACTTTGCTAGCAGCGAAGATGTCAATGTGCTAGACGCCCGCCCAAATGAGTCCCGCACAACAATTGACCTCACGGGCAAACTGGACGCCAACCTCGGCAAGAACATAGATGTGACCCTTTCGGGTACTTATTATAATATAGACAACCAGTTTACGCCGTCCAGTTCTGATGGGTCTAATTCATGGGCCTTGTTCAACAATCACAACAACCCTCACTCAATAGATACGAGGTACAGGACGAACTTCAGGTTTCGGCACAGGCTGGGAACGACCTCGGCCGCTGCCACCGATGATGATACGGCCAGAAAAGGGTCGGTGATCCAAAATGCAGTTTATACGCTGCAGTTCGGTTACGAAAAAGATAACTTTTCAATAAAAGACCCCCGCCATGGGGACAATCTTTTCGACTATGGTTACATCGGCAAATTTGACCTGACGTGGGTACCAACAATTGATAGCCAGCAAAATAGGTTGTTGGAAAATTTTGCATGGTTGGGTGATACAATCCCACTGGTTGTTGAGACTTACTCGGAGCATGTGGACTTTTCGAGGCAGTACAATGGGTACAGCTTTGATGGCAGCCCTAACCCTATCTTGGCAAAATACAACATCAACCCTGACGACATTACCAATTTTGATGATTTTGATGTCAGGAACGGACGTGTGGTCTCTGGCTTAAGGAGTACTTGGAGCGACCACTTCGCAAATGTCGGAACGGTTTACAACCTTAACCGCAAACGCCAAACAGAGCTTTATACCTTCAATGCCAACACCTCCTTCCAATTGGTGCCGGGCGGCTCAGGGAACAGCCGGCACAATATCCAGTTTGGCATCCTTTACGAGCAAAGGGTAGAGCGCGGGTACGACATCAGCCCACGGGGGCTTTGGACATTGGCAGAACTGCTGGCCAACCAACATCTGGAAGGAGCGGCCATTGACTCTAGTCAAGTAATAGGGACTTATACCGGAACCTATCAATTGGCAGCGTTTGATCCGGCTAATCCTGGTCAGCTTTTTCCCCTTATTGATGCTGATGGCGTTGTTCAATCATTCAACAATTTTGAGTACAGCATATTTGCCCTTGACCCGATCATCAATTCGGGCAGCAAGTTTTTCAGGGAAGTACGTGCCCTGGACGGCACTCCTGTCAACCAATATTTCAACGTGAACGGGCTTGACCCTAGCCAACTGAGCTTGGACATGTTCTCTGCACGTGAGCTGAATGACCAGAGAACCTTGACGAATATAGACTATTGGGGCTATGACTATCTGGGAAATTCTATTGACAACGTGAACTTTGACGACTTTTTCACGGCAAAAGATGCAGATGGCCTCCGGACATTCCCGGTTGCTGCTTTCCGGCCCAACTACCAAGCTGCTTTTATTCAGGACAAGTTTACCTATAAAGACATCATTTTTAGGGTCGGACTGCGGATAGACCGTTTCGACGCTAATACTAAGGTGTTGAAAGACCCTTTTTCTTTATATGAAGTAATGGGGGCAGGTGATTTCAGCAGCCGTTTTGGCACTCAGTTGCCGGGCAATATCGGAGAAGACTTTAAGGTCTATGTCACAGGAGAAGGAAGTGAATCTGTAAAGGCATACCGAAATGGAGAAACCTGGTTTGCAGCCAATGGAGCGCAGGCAAACGATGGCAGCGAAATATTCGGTGGAGGTTTGGTGTTCCCCCGTTACCTCGAAGAGGACGAAACAAAGCGGGACATAACAAATGAAAACTTCGACCCTAGCATTTCATTTGAGGACTATAAAGTACAGGTCAATTGGATGCCCCGCTTGGCCTTCTCTTTTCCGATTTCAGATGATGCCAATTTCTTTGCCCATTACGATGTCTTGGTCCAACGGCCACCATCTAACTCCCGCATCAGCCCTTTGAGTTACTTCTATTGGGAGTCGGAAGGGAGTGACCTCCGAAACAATGCAAACCTGAAGCCTGAGCGTACCGTTGATTATGAAGTCGGCTTCCAACAAAAATTGAGCAATAGCTCTGCCCTGAAATTGTCGGCCTATTACCGGGAACTCCGTGATATGATACAAAGGAGGTGGATCTTGTTTGCTGCGCCAGTTACAGAGTACCAAACATTTGACAACCTTGATTTTGCCACCGTAAAAGGGTTCAATATTTCTTATGAGCTGCGGAGAACAGGCAATGTGTCATTGACCCTTGCCTATGCACTTCAATTCGCCGATGGCACAGGGTCGGATGCTAACAGTTCACGGGGGCTTTCATCAAGGGGCATACAACGTGCCTTGTTCCCGATGAGCTTCGACGAGCGCCATAGGCTTACGAGCGTTCTGGATTACCGCTACCTCTCCGGCGACAAGTACAATGGCCCTCGGATCAATGGAATTGATGTTTTTTCCAACACTGGGCTTAATATCATTACCCGGGCAGTTTCAGGCCGGCCCTATACAGCAGCAAGGCAGCCGCAGGCATTTGGCGGGGCTGGCACCAAAGGAGCTATCAATGGCTCTCGGCTTCCCTGGAACATCACGGTCGATGCAAGAATTGACAAATCGTTCAACCTTACCAAGCCGGGCGCAAAAAAGGCTTTGGGGCTGAATGTTTATTTCAGGGTTTCCAACGTGTTCGACCGCCGGAATATCAGGAATGTGTACCGGGCTTCCGGTTCACCTGATGATGATGGATTTTTGACTTCTGCACAGGGACAGTCCTTCTTGAACACTAGCCAGTTTTTGGATGCAGCAGGCAACCTCGACGTGGCATTGAAGAATTCTTTCCTTTCTTCTTATAGCTGGAGGCTGTTGAACCCTGACAATTATACATTGCCGAGGAGAATGTACCTCGGGGCAATTCTTGACTTTTAATTGGATAACCATTGGCAGTGAAAAGCAAGGCAGTTTGAACTGCCTATCAGCTTTAAGGAACGGTGAAATAATAAATTAAGATTCTTGGATGAATTATTTTTTTCTCTAACAGCTTGTCCCGAAATTTCGGGAAGGCGAAAAACGCAGACATAGCAGGGCTACGGCGAGTATTTTCAACAAAGTTAGAGGGAAAAAGAAACAGCCAAGAATCTTAATTTATTGTTTCAACGTTCCTAAGATGCCTTTTTATAAATAAAAATATTTCATGCTATGCGCAGTATTAAAATAATAATAGCTAGCTCGTTCGTCTGGTGTTTGTTCGCAACATCTTCCTTTGCGTACTACAACCCGAAGGAGAAAGTAGTTTCTCCACATAACCAATCGGTCTCTTTCCGAGAGCCTTGTACGACCTCTACGGAAGGCCGCTTTGATCAAGATATAAACAATGTAAGGGCACGTCTGAACAACGGTGGAGATGTGTGGTGGAACAGGAGTGACGGAAAATATGTGATCCCTAAAGTTGAACCGGGCCAAACAGAAGTGTCTTCTATATTTGCAGGGGCTGTATGGTTGGGCGGCTTTGACACGGGTGGCAACCTTAAGGTAGCTTGCCAAACTTATGGCAACGGGAGTTCGCAATCTGACTTTTGGGCTGGCCCATTGGACGATGAAACAGGGAATACCGATAAGGTCTTTTGTGACCGCTGGGATCGGATGTTCATTGTTACCGGCGAGGAGATCAAAGAACATATACGGCGTTTTGAAGATGACAAAAATGGAATTGCGGAATATACCGAGGACATGATACCTAAAGGCGTAAAAGGTTGGCCATCTCTTGGAAACCCTTATTTTTTCTCTGAATGGGGCTTTGAACTTCGTGAAACCTCACAGGGCTATGCGGGTTTCCATGATTTAGACGGGGATCTCAGTTATAATCCGCTAAACGGCGATTACCCAATTATCGAAATAAGGGGCTGTGAGGAAAAACCACCCCAATATCCCGACCAGATGATTTTTTGGATTTACAACGATGAAGGTGGCGGGGCAGTACACGGAGAAACAGGCGGGCTCGCCATTAGGATGGAAGTACAGGTACAGGCATTTGCTTATGCTACTGCCGATGAGATCAACAACATGACCTTTCAGCGTTACAAACTGATCAACAGGGCAAAAGAGGACATTGACAGTACTTATTTTGCCATGTGGGTAGATGCCGACCTTGGCTGTTTCGCCGATGATTTTATTGGTAGTGACACCACCCGCGATTTGGCCTACACCTATAATGCAGATGCCTTTGATGGTGATGCCCAATGTGATGAACAAGGGACCCCGGGCTATGGCTCCAGCATACCTATCATTGGTATTGATTATTTCAGGGGCCCAAGAAATGAGTTCAGGGAAGAACTGGGCATGTCTTCTTTTACATATTTCAATAACCCGGCATTTGGAAACCCTTCTCCTGAAATAAACACAACGGATCCATCTATAGATGTAGAATTCTACAATTATCTTTCTGGTTCTTGGAGAGATGGTACTCCTTATACCTTTGGGGGAGATGGCTTTGATCCGACAAGTACCAATTATATTAATTACGCTTTCACTGATGCACCCGACTCAGACGGTTGGTCCATGTGCAACCCTACACCTGGAGACCCAACTGCTCCAAGATTGCCTGAATATGATAGGAGGACAGTACAGGCATCAGGCCCTTTCAAGTTGCAGCCCGGCGCTGTAAACGAGCTGATAATCGGTGCGGTGTGGGTGCCAGACCTTGATTACCCATGCCCGAGTATCACTTCCTTGGAAAAGGCAGATGATATTGCGCAGGATTTATTTGACGGTTGTTTTGATATTCTCGACGGGCCAGATGCACCGGACATTGATTGGATCGAGCTTGACCAAGAATTGATAGCCGTTCTGACCAACAAAGAAACTTCCAATAACTATTTGGAGCAATACGAAGAAACGGGCATTGGATTTCCTCAAAATGTTGACTCTACCTATAACTTCGAAGGTTATATAATCTATCAGTTGGCTTATCCAAATGTTGATCTTGGGGCTGACCTTGGTGACCCGACGAAGATATTGCCGATCATCCAAGTGGATGTCAACAATGGTATTTCAACGCTCTATAATTGGAAATCTGTACCCAATCCAAGTTTTGATCCTACCGATCCAAATTCAAGGGAATCTGTGTGGTTTCCAGAAGTTCAGGTAGAAGGCATGGATCAAGGCATCCGCCATACGTTCAGTATCAAGCAAGACCAGTTTGCTACGAGCGACCCGCGGTTGGTGAACCATAAAAGGTACTATTTTACCGTCTTGGCCTATGCTCACAATGACTATTCGCCGTATGACCTGGTGAGAGATGAAGGACAGCGAACGACCTTTGTTGTTGGGCGTAATAATGTAAAAACCTATAAGCCCCTGCCCCGTCCAATCATTGATAGGGAACTCAATGCAAAATACGGAGACGGTACGGTCATTACACGTTTGGACGGTGTCGGTGCAGGCGAACAGTTCTTGGACATATCGGATGAAACCCGCGCAAAAATTTTAGATGGCAGTTTTGATGGTGAAATAACATACAAGGCAGGGCGCGGCCCTCTTGAGGTTGTTATTTATAACCCCTTGGATGTCGTTGATGGCGAGTATGAACTGACCTTCATTGATGAGAACATGAACAATAGCAAGCTGGATGATGAAGTGTTTTGGATGTTGACAGACCTGAATTCGGGCGAAACAATACAATCCGATTTCACATTGGACAAGTTCAACGAACAGATTTTTGGCCAATATGGCTTCACTGTAAATATCGGACAAAGCGACGATGTGGGAGACTGGGCAGACCCAACAGACGGGGCTATTGGCTATGAACTGGATTATGCTTCTGCCGATAAACCTTTCTGGTTTTCGGGAATCCAGAGCGGGTTTTCAATTGATAATGTTGTCCAGTCGGGAAGTTATTTCAGCTTTGTTAAGTTCAGGGAACAATGGGACAACCGGCACCACGAGGTTTTGGGTTCAATCGGCCCAGGCTATTTTGTCCCTTATCAAATATGTGAATACGAACAGAGGGCGAACAGTTTCCTCGGCTACCTTACCCCGGCCTGGAGGGACTATCCGCAAGGTAATTTTGGCGGCATAGCAATGTCTAATGAAGACTTGATCAATGACCTCAACAATGTTGACATTGTATTTACTTCCAATAAAGATTTGTGGAGCCGCTGTGTAGTGCTCGAATCCATGCCTCCAGAATTCAGGAATGGCCAAGACATAAACGGAGAGCCGATCAAGGAGGAGAACATCGTTCCCAACTTGAACGAAGATATTGGTTCATTTGACCTGCGGGGCCACCCATCGGTTGGCAAAGAGGCAGATGCAGATGGCAATCCAATGCCAGATGGCGATGGCTTCGGAATGGGATGGTTTCCCGGCTATGCCATTGATGTGGAAACAGGCAAGCGCTTGAATATCTTTTTCTCTGAAAACTCTGCTTACCGACCAGAAATATTTGGCGATGCCGTCGTAGAAAATACTTATGGTGGTACTATAACAGGGGGCGATATGATGTTCAATCCCGATAGTAGGGCCTATGTTGAATTGCCCGGCGGCGGCTTCAATGCTGGTTCTTACTATGCTGGCGGACAGCACTGGACATACGTGACAAATACAGAATACGATGCCTGCGAAGCATATCGGCAGAAGTACAAGCCGGGGATCATAGGTATCCAGAAGGTCGGCTCCATTAGGGATATTACCTGGGCAGGGCTGATATTGCCACAAACTGGCCAGCAGATGCTTTCCTATAAGGACGGCCTCATCCCCAATGATGTAACGGTCAAACTCAGGGTGGACAACCCCTATCAGGTAGAAGTCGGAACAGGCGAAGCCAACGGATATAATACCTACCGCTTCAAGATAGATGGCCAACAGGCCTCTGAACTGGACCAAGCAGGTGTTGAAAGTTCATTGGACAGGATCAGCGTGGTGCCCAATCCTTACTATGCAGATTCGGAGTACGAGGAAAACCGCTTGACGACCATCGTGAAAATAACGAACCTGCCTGCCAAGTGTGTGGTCACTATATACTCTTTGGATGGCAAATTCATCCGGCAGTATGACCGCGACGAGACGCCGGGCGCCCCCACTGGCTCCGGTATCAGGAATGCCCAAATCCTTCCTGACCTCGAATGGGATTTGAAGAACAGCAAGGGAATCAACATAGCATCGGGTATCTATTTGATCCATGTTGATGCACCTGAAGGAGAACGCACCTTGAAATGGTTTGGCGTAAGCCGCCGGTTCGACCCATCTGGCTTGTAAAAATTTGTTATTGAATTGGGTTTGTATTTTAAATACAAACCCAATTCAATACTTCAATTTTGATTTTTTAACATCAAAAAAAATATCTATGAATAAGTTATTATACTATATATTATCGCTTGCATTCGTTTTTGGATGTTCCGAAACTTGGGCAGGCAACCCTGATAGGCAAGGGGAGGCAGGTGCCCCTGAATTATTGATGAACCCTTGGGCAAGAAGTGCAGGCCTGCACACCATGTCCACTTCCATGATTACTGGAGCAGAGGCCATGAGGCTCAATATCGCTGGGCTTGCCAGGATCAACAAAACAGAAATCATACTTGCCAACACCAATTATCTTTCGGGCACCGACATTCAGTTCAACGCTCTTGGGCTTGCGCAAAAAATCGGGGAAAACAGCGCTTTGGGCATTAGCTTGATGGCTATTGATTTTGGTGAGATACCTGTGACAACTGCCGACCTGCCCGGAGGTACAGGCGCAACCTTCAAGCCGAGGTATTTTAATATTGGCCTTGGGTTTTCCCATATTTTTGAAAATAAAGTGAGCGTGGGGGTGCTCGTCAGGTCTGTTACCGAAGGTATCGAAGATGTTACTGCTTCGGCCATTGCCCTCGATGCCGGTGTTCAGTATGTTACCGGGGAGAAGGACAATTTTAAATTCGGTATTTCTCTCAGAAATGTGGGCGGACGAATGGAATTCAAGGGCGAGGGCCTTGCTGATGAAGTCTTGACCGACCCTTTTGACAATCCAGAACGCCCCCGTGTTTTGAATCAACGGGTCACTGCTTTTGAGCTGCAATCTGTCCTGAACATAGGTCTGTCTTATGATTTTTATGTATCAGGAGACAACCGGGTTACGGCACTCGGCAATTATACTTCCAACGCATTTTCGGAAGACCAGATAGGGATGGGCCTTGAGTTTTCATTTAAAGACCTGGTCATGTTGAGAGGTGCTTATAAATTGGACTTCAGTGAGTTCGATAGCGGCTTGATCGAAAACAAACCTTTATATACTGGCCTGTCATTGGGGGCTACATTGAACGTTCCTGTTAGTAAAGAAGAAAATGCACCGCGGTTGGCATTTGATTATGCCTACCGCACGACTAGGGTTTTCAGTGGTACGCACAACTTTTCGTTGAGGATAAATATTTGATAAATTTTACTTTTCCCTTCACTTTATTTAGTTTTGCAATGCGTGAAAGCAAAAACGTTTCTGCCACTTCTGGCAGGAACGTTTTTGCCTTTTAGTGAACTACCTAAAGTATTTATTATGGCAACTCATAACTATTTGACCAAAGAAGGCTACGACAGATTGCGCGCTGAACTGGACGACCTCAAAGGACGGGGACGCCAAGAAGCTGCCCGCGATATTGCCGAGGCAAGGGAAAAAGGAGACCTCTCCGAAAACGCTGAATACCACGCTGCCAAAGATGCTCAAGGCCTCTTGGAAGCTAAAATAAACGAACTCGAAAGGTCGCTTGCCAACGTCCGTATCTTGGACGCCGCCGATGTGGACACCTCAGAGGTGCGCCTATTGACCAGCGTGAAAATCAAAAACAAGAAAAACGGAAAGGACTTGACCTATACCATTGTTGGCCAGGCAGAAGCAGACCTGAAACAGAAAAAAATATCGGCCAGTTCTCCCATCGGAGCCGGTTTGCTGGGCAAAAAAGTAGGCGAAACAGCCAAAATAAAAATCCCGGCCGGCATCATGGAATTTGAAATACTCGATATTTTTGTCTGAACAAATGAGCGCGTGGCTTCAAGCCACGCCATCATTTCTCAATATTCCTCCCTATTATGCCCAGCATTTTTACAAAAATAGTCAACGGCGACATCCCTTGCCACAAGGTGGCCGAAACGGAAGAATTCCTTGCCTTCCTCGACATCAACCCGAACGCAAAAGGGCATACACTGGCTATTCCAAAAAAAGAAGTTGATTACCTGTTCGACCTCGACAGCGGTACATTGGCGGGGCTGATGGCCTTCTCGAAACGGGTGGCCGCAGCTTTGGACAAAACCTTTGACTGCAAACGGGTAGGCCTGCTGGTCATCGGAACGGAAGTGCCGCACGCACATATCCACCTCATCCCTTTTCAAAAAGAGTCGCAAATGAACATTGTCGGTAGCAAAAAAATGGAATTTTCGCAGCAGGAACTTGCCGGGATAGCGGCGGCCATCCGCTCCAATTTAAATTAAAATGGCTTGTCCCGAATTCACTTCGGGAAAAATTAAAATTAAAAACCACAGCCAAGTATAAGCAGGCTGTGGTTTTTCATTTTGATTTTGATTTTCATTTTAATTTTCCCGGGTTATCTTTCAAAAAAGCCGACCATCCCGAATATTTTTTCTTCCCGCCAAGTGCCGACGACGATTGGAAATAATGGCAGACCGCAGCGGAAAGGGCATCCGTCGCATCCAGATAGGTATTGTCAATTTTTACTTTTAAAATATTCTCCAGCATCGCTGCGACCTGTTCCTTGCTCGCATTGCCGTTGCCCGTTACCGACTGCTTTATTTTTTTCGGAGAATACTCCGTTACGGACACGCCTTTGGTCATGGCCGCTGCCATTGCGACCCCCTGCGCCCGTCCCAATTTTAACATGGATTGCACATTTTTGCCATAAAATGGCGCTTCGATGGCCATTTCTTTGGGGCCGTATTTTTCGATCAATAATTGGAGTTCTTCAAAAATCATCTTCAATTTCATGGTATGCTCCTTAAAATGGGTCATGGAAATGGCGCCCATTTCAAGTACCTTCATTTTTTTGTTTTCAATTTCGATGACGGCAAAGCCCATCACATTTGAGCCGGGGTCAACGCCGATGAGGCGGTATGTATTTATTTTTGTCATAATGAGGTGTAAAGCTAAAATTAGCTGCTAAATTGCGGCATTAAAAAGAGGGTGCATTTCAAAATTTCGGTGCGGGATGGCTTCCCCTGCTGGGGACTGAGGGGCCAAGTGGCGGAAAGACCGAAATTTTGAATTGCACCCTTAAAAAGGCCTTTCATTTGCGAAACAAAAAAAGCATAAACCTCCTCATCAAGGCATTGATCGCCCTCCTTTTGGCCTGGGCCATTTATCGGCAAGTTTTTGCAAGGCAAGATGCGGTTTCGATGTGGAACAGCCTCGTCCAGCATTTTGTAAAACCCAATATTTATTGGTTCTTTTTGGTCATTGCTTTGGCACCGGTCAACCTTGCTTTTGAGTCCCTGAAATGGCGGGAGTTGATAAAGGGTTTCTCGAAGATGAATTTTTGGCGGAGCTATAAAGCAGTGCTTTCGGGCGTGACCATTGCCATTTTCACGCCCAACAGGGTGGGGGAGTACGGCGGCCGCATTTTGTTCGTAAAACCGGAAAACAACTGGAAAGCAGTGATCGCGACCATGGTCGGCAGTTTGGCCCAACTGCTTGTCGTGCTGTCGTTCGGGCTGGTGGGCTTGGGCGTATTTTCGGTTTATATGCCCGAATCCGAAGTGAGGGGCTTGGCCCTGATTTACAGCTTGGGGGGCATCTTGATCGGCGGGATGTTTTTTACCTTTTTCAACATTGACCTGCTCATCCCCGTGGTGAAACGCCTCCCGTTCATCCACTACCTGAAGCGTTATTTCAAGCATTTATTGGTCTTGAAAAACTATACTTTCAGGGAGTTGCTGACAGCGCTGAGCTATGCCTTTCTCCGTTATGCGACCTATTCTTTGCAATATTATTTTTTATTGAAATTTTATGAAATCCCCGTACCTCTTGGTATCGGTTTGGCAGGCATAGCAACTGCCTTTTTTGTGCAGGCGAGCATCCCCCTCCCCCCGGTCATGGGCTTGTTGGCGAGGGGGGAGATAGCCCTCTTCATTTGGGGCTTTTTCAGCCAAAACGAGGTGAGCATATTGGCGGCCACCTTTTCTCTTTTTGTAATAAACGTTGCCGTGCCTGCGTTGATAGGGATGGCCTTTATCGTTCAAGCTAATATTGTGAAAACCTTCGGCTATGAAAACGGTTCAAATCAATAAAATACTTATTATCAGTGTATTGTCTCTATTAGTTTCAAGTTTTACTGGAAGCGGAAAGCAGCCTGTTTTCTCTGCTCCTGCTTCTGGCGCCTCCTCATTCCCAGATCCCTGTTTTACCGAAAATACTGCCTTTCAGCCCGGGGAGGAGCTGACCTACAAAGTCTATTACAACTGGGGCTTTGTTTGGCTGTCGGCAGCCGAAATCACCTTCCGCGTGATTGACGACGACGACCAATACCACTTCCAAGTAGTGGGCGAAACCTATGATTCGTACAACTGGTTTTTTGAAGTAAAAGATTATTTTGATTCATGGGTGATGAAAGACAACCTGCTGCCCATCATGTCCATCAAATCATTGAAAGAAGGCAAATACAACTTGTACGATTACCTGACCTTCGATCAGTCCCGCAGCAAAATCTACAATGAACGGGGCAAGGCAAAAGACGACATCCGCGAGCACCATAATTTTGAAGTCGAAAGCTGTATGCACGACTTGGTTTCCATTGTTTATTTTGCCCGCAATGTTGATTTTGAGCAATATCAAGAAGGCAGTGGTTTTCCGATAAAATTGTTTGCCGACAAAGAAACATGGCCGCTGGACGTGACCTATCAGGGCAAAGAGCCCAACAAAAAAATCAAAGGCACTGGCCGGTTCAATACCCTGAAATTCAGCCCAAAACTGGTGGACAAAGACCTCTTCCCAAATGGCTCGCAGGCCAAAGTCTGGCTCAGCGACGATGCCAACCGGGTGCCTCTGGTCATCGAATCGCCGCTTACCGTTGGCTCGGTGAAAGTGATTTTAAAGGATTACAAAGGGTTGCGGCATGAACTGGCTTCTAAGGTGAAATAACCCTTTCGTAGCCACCCTCCCGAAGTATTTCGGGAGGGTGGCTACGACTATTCTTATTATGAAAAAAACAAACTGGACAATCGCCCTTTTGGTAGCCTGCATCTTTTTGGCCTTTTTTATGGGCAGCCGATTGAACCGTTGGCTGGCTGCCAAAGCTGAACTGCAAGTTGCCGAAGACGCTTCCATCCTTTTGGAAAAAATAAAATCCGTCACCAAGCTCATCACCGTCGAAGGCTATTTTTCTGAAATTTACGACTACCAAGATTACTACGGCTACGATCTCAGTATTTTCCGGAAAAAAGCATTGATACGGGTAAAGGCCAAAGTATCGGTGGGCTATGATTTGGAGAAGATGAAAATCACTTCTTTTCCTGAAAAAAAGACCATCGTCATCAGCGAAATGCCGCCGCCCGAACTGCTTTCCATCGAGCATGACCTCGACTATTACGACATTCAGGAGGGCATGTTCAACGCTTTTTCAAAAGACGATTATAACAAGCTGAACGCCAACGCAAAGGATTTCATCCGGCAGAAAGCGCAGGAAAGCGACCTGTTTGACAAGGCAGATTTGCAGCGCAACAAAATGTTCGAGATGATCCGCTTGCTGGTGGAAAATGCGGGGTGGAAGTTGGAAATAAGTAACCCGGACGGAAGTCCGGGCAAGCAGTAACCCGGACGGAAGTCCGGGCGAGCAGTACCCGGACGGAAGTCCGGGCGAGCAGTACCCGGACGGAAGTCCGGCCAAGTGGGTAAACCCGGACAGAAGTCCGGGTTTTGGACTGCCCGGACTTCCGTCCGGGTTACCAAAAAAAACACCTATCTAGTGCGAGACATTCTGTTTTGAACCCTACTGTCCGTTGAGTACGTATTCAAATCCATGGAATTTTCTTTTTCAAATACTTATGACAGCGAGTTGGCCGAGTTGGAAAAACTCGGTAAAACCGAACGCATTTCGGTACTGGCCGAAATGGGGGATGACCGTTTGTGGGCATTGTTCAGGTTGGGCAGCGAGGAAGCACTCATTGTCTTGTTCAAAAAATACCACCGGCAGACGATCATCCTTGTTTACAAAAGGATGAACGGTTCGGGGTCGGTCAATTTGCAAATGGTGGAGGATGTTTTTGGGGCATTTGTGGAGAGGGTATTGGATGGACACTATCATCAGCAAGAACTGAAAAAGAATTTCCTCGCCTTCTCTATCCATCAGGTTTGTTTTTTGTTGCGTTCGCAATTAAAATTGGCGGCCAACAGCAGGGTAGGAGGGCTTGACGAAAAACATGTTTTGCAAAAAAAAGCGGCCAACCATTTGAGGGTGGTAGAGGCCATGGATTTTCAAAAAATTATTGATTTGATCCCATTGGTTTCCAATAAAGTTTACAGGAAAGTACTCTGCCTGATTTTTTTGCTGGGCTATAACAGCAAGGATTTGGCAGAGGTTTTTGGGCAGCGGGAGAAGGCCTACGACAAGCGTTCGAGAGCGATGCTGGCTTTTCGTAAAATATTGGAAAAGGAAGGGATTTTGAAAGAGTTGCGCTGAAAGTGGCCTGTGGCCAGTGCAGGTTTGAGGATGTCTCATAAGTCGAGATTTACTAAATTTTAAAAATTTAGTAAATCTATTTTATTTTTTACTCAAAATGAGTGTTTTATAAATTAAAATAAATTTAATTTTTAAAAAAATGACTTGTGAGACCGCCTCAAAATCTCTGTTGCCAAAATAAATACCAAGATGAAAAAAGTATTGCCTTTTCAAAAATTGATGGATTATGCAGGCGGGAAATTGACGCCCCTTGCAGAAGCAGAGTTTGAAAAACTGCTGTTGCACGACCCTGTTTCGGCAGAGATAGCCGAAGGGCTGAAAGCCATTTACCTAAACGAACAGCTTGATCCCGAAGGCTTGGAGAAGCGTTTGGGCAAAACAGAGCGGCAGCTCGAAAAGAAAATCCAGTTCCATTCTTCTCTGGGAAATCACCTGATCGAGCTGAACCGGCAACTGCGTTTGGCGGCAGCCGTTTTTGCCTTTGTTTTTTCTACTTCTTTATTGATGATCGGAGGGGATTTTAATTTTAACGGGCAGCATGACATTGCCGCTCATCAGCAAGGCCCTTATGACCTGGGGATGGGCATGAAGATAGCGCCTTAGTTATCAACATCTTAGCAATATTTCACCAAAATTCTTTTCAAGCCCACAAAAACTTCTATTTTCGCCAACCTAACAAACAAAATTTCATTTTTCACTAAGAGCTTGTTGGGGATTTATATTCCGGCGAAAAAATGCCCCTTTTTTGATGATACTTTGTTGAAAAATCGGTCACGTAACTCGGCTATGCTTCCAATTTTTCGCCTCGTCTCATCAAAAAAATGACACTTTTTCACTCGAAATATAAATCCCCAACAAGCTCTAAAACCTAACTTTATGGCTCCTGCTTATAAATTAATGTTGATATCCTGGGTCTGCGTGGCAGCTTGGATCGCATTTGTAATTATTTCCAACAAAAAAATTCACCCGAAGGCCTTGTTCGCCCTGTTCATGGTCGAGCTTTGGGAACGTTTCAGTTATTATGGTATGCGGGCCTTGCTCGTGCTGTACATGATCGCCAAAATATCTTCAGAATACGACGGCGGCTTTGGCTTTACCGATGCCGAGGCATTCGGGGTTTATGGGGCCTATGGGGCGCTGGTCTATCTGACCCCGATCATCGGGGGCTACTTTGCCGATAAAATGATGGGCTTCCGAAAAGCCATCACCTGGGGGGCTTTGTTGATGGCCGCCGGGCAGTTCACCCTGTTCATGGACAACCAAACGACTTTCTTCCTCGGCTTGGCCCTGCTGGTTGTCGGAAACGGGTTTTTCAAGCCCAACATTTCCAGTATGATCGGCCGTTTCTATCCAGAAGGCGACCCCCGGCGAGATGGGGCCTTCACCATATTTTACATGGGCATCAACATCGGCGCTTTTCTGGCGCCGCTTACCTGCGGTGTAATCGGCGAGATAGAAGGCTGGAAGTACGGCTTCCTTGCCGCTGGCATCGGTATGTTTGTTGGCTATCTAATCTTCCTATGGGCGCAGAGCAAAGGTATTTACGAAGAAAATGGGCTGCCTCCGGCCAATATTGACGAGGTAAAAGTAGCAGGCATCGGTGGTAAAATTTTCCCTTATGTGGCTACCTTGATTTTAATCCCTTTGGTATGGATACTGGTTATCCAAAATGATGTGGTGGACGTGCTGTTGGTGATTGTTGGAGGGGGGATATTGATCTACCTGCTGTTTATAGTTGCGCCCACCTACGAGAAGAAATACAAGGAGCGGATTTGGGTCATCGTGCTGTTGCTGTTTTTCACTACCGTGTTTTGGACGTTCTTCGAGTTGGCCGGATCGGCGCTGAACGTATTTACGGCCCGCAACGTGGACCGGCACATCCTCGGCTTTGAAGCGCAGACAACCTTGTTCCAATCGGTGAACCCCTTGTTCATCATGATCTTTGCGCCGATATATTCTTGGATGTGGATCAAATTGGCAAAATCAGGCAAAGAACCAGCAGCCCCTTATAAGTTCGGGGTCGGCCTGATCCTCCTTGGCTGCGGGTTTTTAGTCCTCAAGTTAGGAGGCGTAAGTGCTGCTGCCGGCCTTGTCCCTGCGTTTTTCTTGATCCTGCTTTATTTGCTCCACACTCTCGGTGAGCTAACGCTCTCGCCCGTCGGGCTTTCATTGGTCACAAAGTTGGCACCAATGAAAATAGCGGGCTTTTTGATGGGCATCTGGTTTCTTTCTTCTTCCATTGCACACCAAGCTGGGAAGCATATTGCAAAATTGATGGCTGTTGACGAGGCGAAAGTCGTTGCCAGTGCCAGCTTTCAGGGTTGCCTGAAAAACCAGGAAATCAAGGAAGCCCTCAAAGCCGACTTTTTCCAAAATTGGCTGAAAGACAACCAAGAAATCAAGGCAGGGGAAAGCAACCCTTGTGAAGGGCTGACCGGCGATGAGCTTACGCTTTGCCAAAAGAAACACTCCCTGGACGACGGCCTTGCCAATCCTGCATTTGCCGGTTACCTGAACAAGCAGGTAGGCAACACAAAATATTATTCGGCAAAATTGCAGATCAAAGAGCTGAAAGAAAAGGCAGAAAAAGTCAAAAACCCCCGCGCACGGGAAAAAGAAATGAGCAAGAGTTTTGTGACCTTCTTGACCACCAACCCGGATTATGCTGCGCCTGCCGGCAATGCCCCCGTTAAGGTAATGCCCAAAGCGGATGTAGAAAAGGCGGCTGCCAATAGCAGCTCTGGAACAGTCATTCAGTGCTTGCGCCAGGATACACTGAAACTTGCGCTCAGTGTCTTTGCAAACCTTGGCTTTATTGCCATTGGCTGCGGTGTCCTCTTGTTCATCCTCGGGCCTATGATCTCCCGCTGGATGCACGGAATAAAATAAGAGAGAATGAGAGAAACCAGAGTTTGAGAGAATGAGAGTTTGAGAGTTTGAGAGCAGAATCGAGAAGGGACTCTTTGGTACTCGTTCGAGAGACCAAAGAGTCCCTTCTCGATTCTGCTCTCAAACTCTCAAACTCTCAAACTCTCATTCTCTGGTTTCTCTCATTTCTAAAACAGAACAGATGTCAACTCAAAACATCCAGCCCAACAGTTTCAAAGCGACCATCATCATTTATTACGGCCTGTTCGCAGGGCAGGCATTGATGGGGCTGATCTTTTATTATTTGATGCAAAGTGAAGGCCGGGAAGATACTTTGGAAAGCCCCTTTAATATCATCATCCCCGGTGCCGTGGCCTTTGGCATCATCGCTTCCTACCTCGTCGGCCAATACCAAAAAAACAACCTGCCCCCGGCAGGCAGCAGTGCCGATGAAAAACTCGAACATTTCAGGAGGTGGAGCATCGTGCGCTTTGCACTTTTGGAAGGAGGGAATTTGGTGGCGCTCGTCCTTGCTTTTATGTTTGGGAGCATCAATTACATGCTCTGCTTTGTGGTGGGTCTGGCTGCTTTTATTTTGTTGAGACCAGTGAAAGATAGGTTTGTGCAGGACTATCAGGTTAGCCGGTCGGAGGCGGAGGGGCTGTAAAAAAAAAACAGGTAAGTAAGGGCCAATAATCCTATCATTAGTTCCACAAAAGATTCCCGGTCTCTTCAGGATTGGTTGAATTAATTACAATATGGATTTAATTATTTAAAACTAAGATGGCGCACTATAACATCACAATATATTGACAACCAAAACATTGTTTCTGCATTCCGTATATATGCACACACATTGTGGAAAACTTTAACATAAAAAATACGGCAAATATTTTTCATCTTATATATATATATATATATATATATTCGCCCCGTCAAAAACGCATCGCAGAATATACGTAGGAATTTTAAACATTTTTAATCAAATGGTTTTTTGTCTGTGGTTTTAGAAAAATGCCTGCCTACCGGCAGGCAGGCGCTCGCTGTTTTCCCAAGTACTATTGACCGTAAACCATTATAAAACGCTTTATTTATGTATGCTCTGACTTTGTGCTCCATCCGTTCTGTACCTTTTCCTTGTTTATATTATATGGCCTGCACCGGCCGGCCTGCCTGCCTGCCTGCCTGCCTTTCGAAGGGTCGGGGCAAGTAGATGGTAGGCATCTATTTTGGATATATGATATGGCCGCTTATATAGCGGCATATATGCCATATATTTTCTAAAATCCTGTATTACATTATTGAGAAATACTGCGCTCGCTTATAGGCACTGCCTATATGTGTAGGATTTATTTATGCACTCATACACGCTTGGCATGAAATGACATTTTCGTGCAAGGCGGAGCATTGCCTTTTTTTAAAGGGAATGGGCTTTTATTGGCTTTGGAGTCGGTAGGAGGTGGGTGTTTATTTTTTAACTTTTTAAACTTTATTTTTATGAAAAACACATTTAATCTGATTTCAAGATGCACGGGTAAATTGTCGTGCATGAGATCAAACCATTTTTTTTCAGGCTTGGGAAACAGGGTATTATTATCTCTGATATTAATACTATCTGTATCCCAAAACCCTGTTTACTCACAAAATGACTTCTGCGGTTTTGACAAAGCGTTGCACGAAATGATGGACGACTATCCTGAAATGCAACAAATAATGGAAAGCAATGAAAAAGCTGTACAAAAAATGATAAGCAAATATCCAAAGGGCACACAGAACGGAGGCCAAAAATCGGGAGGCACTGGTGTTTATTCGATCCCTGTGGTATTTCATGTGATCCATTTGGGTGAGCCAATCGGCTCCGGTACCAATATTGATGACGCGCCACTACTTCAGGCGCTTCAAGATTTGAATGCTAATTTTAGAGATGCTGCGGGATTGGGTACGGATGTAGAAATTGAGTTTTGTTTGGCTCAAAGAAAACCCAATGGCGAACCATCAACAGGTATTAACAGGGTAAATGGCTATGGGGTAGGGAATTATGAGAATATTGGGATCGCATCACATACTACTATACATCAGTTTATTGTTAGAAAGACAGATTGTTGCCAACTAATTGGTTATGAGCGGGTTACAAAACCCACTGGCAGTATGTC
>DROJ01000418.1 GCA_011321935.1 Bacteroidota bacterium
AAAACTGGGGCGCGGGCTGTACCACATCGTGCCCACAAGTGCCGATGCCGCACATTATCTTCCCGACTGGCATTTGGTGGCAAAATATATCATGCACGGGAGGGACTATTACATCGGGTATTATTCTGCCATGCAGGTCCACGGGCTTATCACGCAGCCTGCATTGAAAGAAATAATCGTCACCAACCGGCAGCTTGCCGCGGCATCGCGGATTATACAGGGGGTGGAATTTCAATTTGTGACCCATACTGCCAAGCGGTTTTTCGGATATGAAAATACATGGATAAACCAATATGAAAAAGCCATGGTCAGCGATTTGGAAAAAACCATCGTGGACGCTGTTTCCCGCCCCCCGCTTTGCGGTGGAATGGTGGAGGTGGGCAAGGCCATATATGAGACGAGGGATAAAATCAGCTTGGACAAATTGTTTTCCTACCTCGTTCAAAACGGCAGCCGGGCCGCAATAAAACGTTACCTGTTTATTTGTTACCTGCTCGATATTGACTGGACATCCTATCATGCGGGCCTGATGAAAAAAATGGGGAACAGTTACCCTTTGTTTGACCCCTCGGCCCCGGGCGAAGGATATAAAGACTCCCGTTTTGGACTGAAAATAAACGTGGATACCGGTACCATTAAAAATGCCATATACTCATGATTCGTCCGAATATACTGCACAATATTTCCAACCGGAAAACGGTGAGGCCACAGCAGATTGAGAAGGACTATATTATTTCATGGTTGCTGTGGGGCATATCGAAACATGGGTTTTTGAAAAATGCCCTGATATTCAAAGGCGGGACTTGCCTGAAAAAAATCCACATTGAAGATTACCGGTATTCAGAGGATATTGATTTCACCTTGAACCCGGACATGGAGGATGGCATTTCAAATGCGAATATTTATGCTGCTTTTATGGAAGTGTTCACGAAAATAAAAGAAACCGCCAATATCGGCCTTTCCATTCCCGAAGGTTCCAAAGATGTTCATGGGGCATCGGGCAGCCTCAAATTTTATATTGATTATATTGGGCCTCTTGGTGGCCATGGCGGTCATGTAAAAACAGATATAACGAGGGGCGAAAAACTTGAATTTGACATTGAAAATAAAAAGGTGAAGCACAGTTATTCCGACCTTGATGAAGAAGGCGAATATAATGTGCAATGTTATGGCTTAAAAGAAATCGTCATCGAAAAAATGGTGGCCATGATGGCAAGGACAGTACCGAGGGATTTATATGATTTTGATTATTTGACAGATATAGAAGGTATAGAAGTGCAAGATGTCTTTTACGAATTTGAACGGAAGGCAAAGCATAAAGGGCAAGACCCTGCCCTGTTTATTGATAAAGTAACCGGCAAACAGAAAACTTATGAAAAGGCATGGCAAGGCAACCTGGGCCATCAAGTGAAAGAACTGTCCAATTTTAAAGGTGTGTGGCGGAGTGTTGGCAGGCAATTTCGGAAATTAAAAAAAATTACATAAGCTGAAAAGTGTGACGGCAGTAGGTTGGCGAATTAAAAAAAATAAAAACCCTCCTCCCCAACTGCGACATCCGGTTCTCCTGAAAAAATTGCGGGGCAACAGGAAGTTGCCCCGCAATGCGGCCACTTTGCGGGGCAATTTTCCATTGCCCCGCAATTTCCCCCACAATTCTCCTGAAAAAATTGCGGGGCAACAGGAAGTTGCCCTGCAATGCGGCCACTTTGCGGGGCAATTTTCCATTGCCCCGCAATTTCCCCCCCCCAAAGTCAAAGAGCTTGCGGCGGAGGTATGTGCCTTTGCCAATGCTGCCGGGGGTGAATTGCCAACAGCATTCCAGGCATTGCTATCAATAGCGGACAAATCGTATTTTATGTCAAAAAAAATGGAACTACAACTCAGGCCCTCCTTATTCCGGGATGTCAATGTGGAGAGCATTGACCTGCAGAAGCACCGTTTATCTGTCATTGAGCGCATTACCCTGCGCGGGCGGCTGGAAGAATTTCAGGCATTGCTGCAATATTACGGCAGGGAAACGGTCAAAAACACCCTCCTTCAGGTGCGGTACCTCGACAAGGTCACATTGTCTTTTTGCAGTACCGTTTTCAATGTACCGATAACCGAATTTAGATGCTACAAACTCGCACAGTCGAACCCGGAACACTGGAATTATTAAAGCGGCTGATGTCCATTCCGGAAGTCGAACCGTTCTTCCTCGTGGGCCGAACAGTGCTTGCGCTCCAATTGGGGCTTCGCATGTCCGTTGACATTGACCTTTTCACCTCATTGGCTTTTGATAAAAAAAACCTGATTACCTCGTTCGGGTTACTGTTTCAAAAACCTCGTTGTGTTGTGCTCCGTATCAGAGAAAAAATACAGTCCTGCGGGCAAATCTGAAATATCAAGTTTCAATTTATTGTAGCCTTCTTTTGCCGGATATTCTATTGTACGGACAATTGTACCGACGGAGTTCAACACATAAAAGGTGCGGAATCTTTCTTTTGACTGAAATTCTGCGGAGAGTTGTCCGCCGGCAGCAACGGGGTTTGGGGATAGCGTAAATTTGCCGTTGCCTGGTCCGCATTCAGTAACGGCATGAACTACTTTTGAATAATCAAAGCTACCGTCGAGGTCAATCAGTTTGAGGCGGTAATAGCCTCCTCTGTCGGCATCGGTATCGGTAAAAGCATAGTTTTTAGGGGCATTATCCCTTATTCCATCTACCGAAAAAATGGTTTTGAAATCAGTACCTGAAACAGCCTTTTGCAGCTCATAATGGCTG
>DROJ01000419.1 GCA_011321935.1 Bacteroidota bacterium
GATATTTCGCCCTGAAAGGGCTTCATGAAGGAGGCGATGAAAAACGGCAGGGCAAAAGAGATCAATGCAGGAACGATCAGCAGTTCCATCAGGCCGGCCGAAGATACCCTCCCGCCGATCCAGAGCATGGTAGTGGTGACATCGCCGATGGGCGACCATGCCCCCCCGGCATTGGCTGCTATCACTATCAAACTTACAAACCAGATCCTTTCCTTGTGGTCGGGTATGATTTTGCGGAGCAAAGTGACCAGCACGATGGTTGCTGTCAGGTTGTCAATTACAGCAGAAAGGATAAAACCGATGCCACCGACAATCCACAGCAGGGTCTTTTTCTTTTTTGTCTTGACGTAACTTTTCAGCACTTCAAAGCCCCGGTGCAGGTCAATTATCTCGACGATGGTCATGGCACCGATCAGGAAAACCAAGATCTCCGCCGTTTTGCCCAAATGGTGGAGGAGGGTGTTTTCAAAACCATGTTTTGCACCTTCGTCCATTGCGCCCGCAGCCATTTTGAAGGCCTGTTCGTGGGCATCAATGACCCCTAACCGGCCATCGAAAAAGCCGATTGCCAACAAGGCCCAACAGAAGGCAGCCATCAATAAAGCGGGAACGGTTTTGTCCAGTTTGAGGGGGTGTTCGAATACGATCAGCAGGTAGCCGATGACGAATGTGGCAATAATCGTTGCAGTCATAAAAGAGTCTGGTTTATCGTTCTAATTGGCCTTTCCCGTCTCTTGTTTTTTCAAAAAAAACCAAAGCGGAAACAGCCTTTTTCCTAAAGGGCGACAATATACACATTCTGATTAATCCTAAAATAAACAGCGTTTATTATTTAGAAAAAATTGGAGAAGAATCATTAGACCTTATTCGGATTTGTGTGCGCCAGCACACAAACCGTCCAAATTCATTGTTTTTGAAAAGGCTTCATACAAAAAATTGGAGAAGAATCATTTTATGAAATCAAAATGCACTCAATTGCCTTTCATTGTCAACCGGAAATAAGAAGAGGTGCTTTTTTTCAAAAGCACCTCTTCTTATGCCACCCGATATTGGAAAATGTCTCATCCCCCTTATTCTGAAAAGATATACCTGACACCTAAAGAACCAAAGCCACCTCCGAAACCATCGCCAAAGCCGTTCAAAAAATAGGTCGGCACCCAGTCCAAGGTCAAGCTGACCGGTACATCGGCAAAGGTATAGTCAAGCCCTAAATAGCCCTGGAGCCCGAACGACGTGTTCGACCCCGGGTCCCTGAAATTGTTTTCATAATTCCAGAAAAAGATAGAAAGCCCCGCACCGTAATAATACTGCAAGCCGTCAACAGATGGGATAGGGTTGTGGATTTGATAGGCTGCCGAAATGTTCGTCCAACGGTAGCCGGAATAGCCCCTTGTGCCAATGTAGCCTTCTAGGGCATGCGAATCGTTGAGGAAGTGTTTTAAGGATGCGGAAAGTGGATAGCCGAAGCGCGCTCCTACTGCCGACTGATAGTTCTGCGCATCCGCTTTAAAGGCGAATGCAAAAAAGGCAAAAGCAAAGAACAAAATGGTTTTCTTCATAATTTTTGTTGTTTTAAAAGATGAAAAATTCAGCCACGAAGTTATGAAAACGGCCTTCCGTTGTGGAAAGCTATCGGTCAAAAATTTGCCGAAAACTTCCCGTCGGTCACTGAAAAGGTATTGGGGGTGTTGGGGTCGAGAATGGGGAAAAAAGTACCGCTGAAAGTCCCTTTTGCCTTGCTGCTGCTGATCTCTGTAACTATTATTTGGCCGGTGTTGCTGCCCAGTTTTTCGCCGCTGCCCAGTTCCAAAAGAATGATCGCATCTTGCCCGGCAAGGTCGTAAGTGCCCGGCTGCGTGAGGTTGTTCACCTGAAGTTGTATCAGGTTGGAACCGGTCAGCCCGAGGTTCAAAGTATTGTCGTTGTAGAGGCAAACGAGCGGTTCCTCTGATTCGGATTGGCCATCTACTTTCCAAGAAATTTGGCAGCTTGCATTGTTGCCGATGCCCCCGTCGTCGTCATTGCCGCAGGCACCCAAAAAAAGTAAAAGAGAAAAAAGGGTCAAGGTTTTAATTAAGTCTTTCATGTCAATGTGATTTAGGTTTAGAAGTGACTACTGAAGTGATTAGTAATTAGTTGATTAGTAATTAGTCCGCCAAATCCCTGATAATGTGGCATTTAACGAAAAACTAAATGCTTAGCTAATTACGATTTGTACCACTACTCAGGTAATTCAAAGCATGGCTTCACTACCCCCCGGTTTCAACCGGGGGGACAAGCAACACACAAATCTGGGTTTTTCCCAAAGGGATGCCCATGGCAAACCCAAAAATATTCACGTTTGCTTTGGGTTTGCCATGGGCATCCCTTTGGGAAAAACCCAGATTTCTACGTTGCCCCCCGACTAAAGTCGGGGGTTAGTGAAACCATAGCTTGAGCTACCTGAGTAGTTACGTTTAGAATTAGATTTTTGCTGTTATAATAGGGCTTGGCTCACCTCAGCAAAACAAAGGCGACCCTCCTGTTCAAAGCCATGGCCTCCGGGGTATTGCTGGTGTCAATCGGTTTTTGTTCTCCGTACCCGACCGTCTGCAAGCGCCCCGGTGCGATGCCTTCTTTCACCAGCGCATTTTTTACGGAAAGGGCCCGTTTTTTTGAAAGCGCCAAGTTGTAGTCGTCCCTACCGTCGCTATCGGTATGGCCCTCTATTTTGAGGCGGACTTCGGGATGCTCTTTCATCATATCGGCCACTTGCCGGAGGACGGCCCAAGAGTCCGTTTTTATATCGGCCTTGTTGTAATCGAAATGGATGTCGTTGGTGACAAATTCGCCGTCGGTGACCAAGCGGTGGTAAAGCGGCACCCCGCCCTCGGCAATGCGGATGTTTTTTATCATGGCGGGCTTGCCCTTTGCCGCCCCGTGGCTAAGCGCCTTGAACTTGACGTTGAGCGGGCGTTCTTTCAGGTTGGGCAAATTGTAAAGGCGCTCGCCGTCGAAGTAAACTTTCAGCGACCGTTTGTTGAAAGACAGTTCCATGTGCCTCCACCCGCTCATGTTGTCCACTTCTGCCCGCACGTTGTGGCCGGCCACCTGCACCATGTCGGGCCTGATGGCCACGTCGGCTTTTCGGTTGTCAAAAACCACGGTGTAAGCCTCGTTTCCGTAGTTGTGGAAATAGCAATCGAACTCGATGGTAAAGCGCTCCGGCAAATAATTTTTTTCATCCATCAAAGGGAAGATCGTCCCGCCGCTCGCAAAGCCGATCACGTTCCGGTTTTCAAAATCCATGACCTCGACATTGCCGCGTTCGAGGTCCCATTTGGAAGGGAATTCGCCCAAAATTTCAACCCTTTGGCTGTCCATGAAAATGACTTTTTCTCCCGGGATGAAATCGCTTTTGTTCCGGTTAGCATTGGCAATTTCGGCAGGTTTATCATTGTTATCGTTTGTCCCATCTGCATCGCCTGCCCCTCCGCTTCCGCCCTTATCATCTGGCGCCGGTTTCTTTTTGTTGAATATATCTTCGATCTTTTTATTGGTCTTTTTGCTGATTTCCCGGTTGGTCTTGTTTTGCGCGCTCCTTGCCACGTCACAAGAATAAGTGCCAAAGACGAGGGCTAACATTGCGAAGCAAAATGAGATTTTTTTCATAATGGTATAGGTTTGTTTAATAAATTCAGCCACAAAATTAGGAGGAGAAAAAAGGGGAGGAAATCGCCCATATGGGGTAAAAGGAAAGAAATGGTAATGGGATATTATGGGTATTGGGTATTTAAAGAAGGGACTTAAATCAATTTATCTTCGATTGCTTTGCGCACAGCGGCGCCCCTTGAATTGACGTGCAGTTTCTGGTAAATGTTTTTGATATGTGTTTTCACAGTGTGGGGGCTTAGGAAAAGTTGTTTGGCAACGGAGCGGTAATTCATGCCCTGGCTCAATAGTTTTAGCACCTCGGTTTCCCTATCAGAAAGGGGGGATTTTTTGATTTGGTGAAATGACTGCACGATGCGGCGGGCAATGTTTGCACTCATCGGCGCGCCCCCTTTTCTCGCTTCTTCGATGGCTTTCAATAGCTCGGTGGGCGGGGTATCTTTCATTAAATAGCCGGATGCTCCCGCGCAGATGGAAGCAAAAACCGTTTCGTCGTCTTGCTTGATAGTGAGCATAATAAAGTCAGTATCAGGCATTTGCGGCTTCAGTTTACGGACTCCCTGAATGCCGTTGATGCCGGGGAGTTCCACGTCCATCAGCACCACGTTGATATAAACGCCCGGCAATGTTTTGAGTGCCTCTTCGCAATCTTCAAAAGTATGCTTGCACCAAAAGCCCGGCGTCCCATCAATGATGAGTGCCAATGTTTGGCGGATTTCGTGATCGTCCTCAACGATTGCGACGTGTATATTTTCGGTGGTTAGCATAAAGGTTGATGAAGGTTGAAATGGGTTTATCAATGTTTATCAACGAGGCCTTGTCTTAAAGGGCTTTCTCATAAAAACGTGAAATGATGTTTTATACAATTCCAACATTTCATTTTGCCAGAATTCCAGAGCGGCGGGGTTTTGCAAGCCC
>DROJ01000420.1 GCA_011321935.1 Bacteroidota bacterium
ATTCTTTGCCGACAATTTTTTTTTCCTTCGTACATTACGCCCATAAAATTTCAAAACCAGTTTTACACCAGCATCATTCACCTCACAAACGGCACTTCCATGTTGAGATCAATCCTTTTACCCTCCCTGGCCCTGTTTGCCATCATGGGCTTTACCTTCCTGACCAATAATTTTATAACAGAAAATCGACAAGAAAAAGAAGCTGTTTTTTATGCCAAAGACGGCAACCCCGATTGGCTGGCCATAAAAGACGGCGTCCAGATTTTAGCGGACGAACTGCTGCGTACCCAGAAAGCGAACTTGGGCCTCGGCAAAAGGGACGAACTCGTGCTTTACCGCACCGACAAAGACCAATTGGGCTTTGCCCACCACCGCTACCAGCATTACCACAAAGGGGTGAAGGTGCAGGGGAGCGAACTGTTGATCCACGAAAAAAATGGGTTTGTGCAGACCCTCAACGGCAAGTTGATACGCAGGCTGGACGAACCGACCGCAGCGTTCATTTCACCAAAAAAAGCCATCGAACTGGCGATGGCACACCTCGGCGCAGAGCGGTATATGTGGGAAAGCGAAAAAGCAGAACAAATGAGAAAGCGCATCCTCAATGACCCAGGTGCGACCTATTACCCGCAGCCAGAACTTGTGCTGGTCGGCCCGCGGCTTGGCATCCGGTCTGAACAAATGGAACTGGCGTACAGCTTGGTCGTTTATGCCTCGCAGCCCTTGATGAGGAAATGGGTTTTTGTCAGTGCGGCCGATGGATCGGTTTTGCAGGAAGTCGAAATGCTGCATTCCCAATCGCAAAATACCCCCGGCACGGCCGAAACAAGGTATCATGGAACGAGGCAGATCATCACTGATTCCTTGGGCCTGGATTCCTTTGCGCTGCGGGAGACCACGAGGGGCAGGGGCATCGAAACCTATGACCTGAACACCAGTGTTGCCCTCGTCGGAGCGGTTGATTTTTTGGACAGCGATAACTTTTGGGACAACGTGAACGATGAGCAGGACGAGGTGGCCACGGATGCGCATTGGGGCGCCGAAATGACCTTTGACTACTTCCTCGAAAAGCACGGGCACCTCGGGATAGATGGCGACAGCATGCCTTTGGTGGGCTACGTCCACGTAGGTGACAATTGGCTCAACGCAAGGTGGGACGGCATGGTGGCCATGTTTGGGGACGCGGCCCCACCGAACTCTCCGCTCACGGCATTGGACGTGGTGGGCCACGAATATACCCACGGCATCACCGATTTCACTGCCGACCTGGTTTACAAGGACGAGAGCGGTGCATTGAACGAGTCGTTCAGCGATATTTTTGGCGCAGCCATTGAGTTTTGGGCCGACCCCGCTACTTCTGATTGGCTGGTCGGAGAAGACTTTTTGGAGGTGCCTTTCCGCAGCATGTCCGACCCAAAAGAGCTTGGAGACCCCGATACTTACCGTGGCGAAAACTGGGCTTTTGGAAATGGGGACAACGGTGGGGTGCATACCAACAGCGGTGTGCAAAACAAGTGGTTTTACCTTTTGACCGATGGTGGCGCGGGCACTAATGACCTGGGCAATATTTATGATGTGAGCGGTCTGGGACTGGACATTGCGGCCGATATTGCCTTCCGCAACCTCAAATATTATCTGACTGAAAATTCAGAATTTAAGGATGCCCGGGCAGGGGCGGTTCAAGCTGCGGAAGACCTGTTCGGGCCTTGTTCCAATGAAGTTGTCCAGACCACCGATGCGTGGTATGCGGTGGGGGTCGGGAAACCGTTCCCGCAGCTCGATTTTGCATTGGTCGAGATAACTTCGCCAGCCTTGCTGACCTGCGGGCTGTCCGGTGAAGAGCAAGTTGCAGTCCGTTTGGTTTTCAATGATTGCGATTCCAGTTTGGCAGCGGGCACGGTGGTCCATCTTTCCTACCAAATAGATGGCGGGCAGGAAGTTGTGGACTCATTGGTCTTGGCCGCTGCGCTAAATGACGGGGATACCCTTGATTTTACTTTCAGTGTGCCAGCGGCACAACTCGGTTCGCCCGGCGAGCATGTTTTGACCACCAACTTGATGGGAGGAGGTGACAACAACGGGCAAAATGATTTTGCCGAAACGACATTTGAAAGGATTTACGACCAAAACATTGATTTAGGCGCAGCCACTGTTGCCGCCCCTTTTTCCGGTTGTTTTTTGGCAGACGAGCCAATGACCCTCGAAGTGGGGTTCTACGGTTGCGATTCTATCGCCGCAGGGGAAGAAGTGGAGCTTTTTTACAAGCTCGATGATGGGGCGGTAGTCAGTCAGCCGGTGGTACTTGCCTCGACTTTGTTCCGGGGCGGAACGCTCCTCCACACCTTCTCCGATTTGGCCGATTTGTCCATAACCGGCCGGCATACAATTGATGCTTGGCTCAATTACGGGCCAGATACACTGAACCAAAACGATACGCTGTTGGGGCATTCGCTGACCAATCCCGTGGTGCTGAGGCTGGAGGAAACAGTGACCTTTGAGGCAGGCCAGTCTTCGATGGATTCATTTTACTATAAAACAGGTGCCGAGCCGGGTATTTTCATTTCCGCGGAAGCGGCAAAAACGGGCAGTTTTGGGCTGCAGGTAACGGGCGGTGATTTTTTTGACGCCTACCTCAGCGGAAACCTGACCCTCCCGTTCAAGGATACCATTTGGGAGGTCAACGAGCGGTACCGGTCTGAGGTCTGCTTTTGCGCCGACCTTTCCAACTTGGACGAGGCCCGGCTCCGTTTTAATTTGCAACAGACCTACTCGCCGATGTACGAGAGCATTTTGGGAGAGCGCTTGCCCTGGGCAAGCGCGGCGAGGGTCAAAGCCAACGGAGTCCAGATCAGTTCCGATTATAAGGCCTTGGCTCCGGTGAGCAGCCCCTATTTCCCCCGCAACCTTGACCTCGAAGAATTTTTGGGCGCACCTGTGGAAATCTGTTTTGAATTTGCCAACCTGATGTCGCCTGAGCAGGACACTGCTGGACTCGGCGACAATGCATATTTGGACAATGTGCGGATAGAGGGGTTGATAACGGGCTTGGATGACGGGCCGTTAAAAGGGGCGGGTTTTGAGATTTACCCAAACCCTGGGAAAGGAAAATTTTCCCTCCAATTTGACGCATTGAAAAATGGCGGCCTCGGCGTTCATGTTTTCGATGCCAATGGCCGGCTTGTATTTGACGCAGAACGGCAAGTAGTGGCGGGAATGAACAATATTGATTTAGAAATTGAAAACTTGCCGGCAGGTATCTACTTTGTGCAACTTCGGACGGAAACAGGGAGCCTTGCCAAAAAAATAGTGCTGCTGTAAGCTTGTTTTGGTAAAATGGGGGACTGTGCTACTTTCGAAACACCGAAACAATGCCTTGTTTTGTTTGGAGGGCGGGGGTTTTATGGGTTTAAAATATGGCAATCTGCTGTTATTTCAAAACATTGTACCTTAGGTGTTGCCGCTTCAAAAAATAGTTTTACCTTTGCATTCGTTTTACATCCATGACATATCCATAACGAGTTTTTGCCTATTCATTTTAAACCTGTATCTATCACTTAAAATCTGTGCGTTATGGATAGAAAATCGTCTTTTAAACTAAATGGTCTCATTTCTAAATTGACCAAAGCAGCGAACAAATCGGTCAGTAAAAAGAAAAAAGAGCCAAAATTTCCAGAGCGGCATGTTTCCAATAAGTTTCGTGCCCAAGTTAACTTGACTCAACTCAGCCAAAATCTACGGGTATCGTAAATTTTGTGGTAGTCACACGACAAAGACAAATTACATACAATCCAATCCTGTTTAGAAAAGTAAAAGGCGGCCCGAAAGGGTCGCCTTTTGATTTTCACTGCTGCACTGTTGCATTGTTAAAAAAAATCCGATGGAATCAGTCCCGTCGGATTTTTTTTAAACAATGAA
The DNA here is from genome assembly GCA_011321935.1 of Bacteroidota bacterium. Classification (GTDB taxonomy): domain Bacteria; phylum Bacteroidota; class Bacteroidia; order Chitinophagales; family Saprospiraceae; genus UBA6168. The sequence goes on from DROJ01000420.1 coordinate 3,916, forward strand.
CCTACTGGTTCGATTCGTAATTAGCGGACTATTTATTTTTTGGTAAATGCCACATTATCAAGGATTTGGCGAACTAATCACTAATCAACTAATTACGAATCACTGCACTACCCATCCAAGCCCCTCCTGATCTTGCTCTTGATAATCGGTTTCAAAACATCGGCAGCTTGCAAAACCAAATCTTCATCGGTCGGGAAAGGCAGGGGGCTGTTGCCGATCTTCTTTTTTGACTCCTTGCTCAATGCCCGGCGGTCGCCTTTAAAAGTGGCAGCGTAATTTTCAAAAATGGATTCAGCGGTTATCGGCTCGCGGTGGATGAGCTTGCGGGTATGGTTGTCGTAAAACTCCAGTTCGCCGCTGACCACTGCCGATTTTTCTTGCAGCACTTCGAGCACGCGGGCGCGGACTTCGATCTTACGGGGCTGTTTCACGTCGTTTCCGAGCGAGTCTTTCAGCACGTTGCCCTTGCTGTCGAGCACGTATTCCCAGCCGTCTTCGATGGTTTTCACGTCTTCGTATTCCCGTTCTTTTACCCTTTCGGGCGACACGTCAATCTGCCGCAGGTTCATCACCACATCAAAATCATATTTCAAACCACTTTGCGGCGAAAGGTGGACGACCCGCCACATGCTCTCCATGTCGTGAACGCTGATGCGCTTTATTTCCCTTTCAAAATCACGGGGTAGGATGGCCCTCGAATTGTTTTTCATTTTGAAAAGTACATAGACAGTGCCCAGTTCGTGGGCTTCCCGCATCAGTTCGTCTTTGTCTTTGTACCTGCGGTAATAGGTTTCGATGTGCTCAAAAAGGCGGTAGGCATCGCGGGCGGCCTCTTTGTTCCCGTTGCGGCCTTTTGCGAGCATCCTTTTGCCTTCGTTATAGTAAAATTCAGCAGCCCGTTTTTTAGACTTTTCCACCAGTCCTTCGACCCGCACAAATTTAAAATCGGCTTTGTAGCCATCCGAGCTGTAAAGGGGCAGGAGCGGTTCGATCAACTCTTGCCTGCGCTGTATTTTTTTGTAAATACGGTTGATCTCTACCCAGTTTTCCGGCCTGTTTTCTTTTTCGAGGGACCTGGCCTTGCGCATGTCATAATTGGTGGCCCGCTCAAAGCCATCTTCCAAAGCCTTGACGTATTTGGCCTTCTTCTTTTTCTTGCCAGACAGCTTCCGGGTGCTCATCGAAATGGCACCGTCGAAATCTCCCCTCTCGATCAATTTTTGTGGGTTGGTACATGCGGAGGCAAGCAATAGGGTCATCACTGCCAGTAGGATGGATCTGAAATTGATAGGCATCATGGCTTCATTTGTTTTGTGAAATAATTGATGTTTATTGGTATCAACAAAGAAAAAGGCCAATATACCAAGAAGACGCTAAGGGGGCGTTAAAATGGGGTAAGGGAATGTTAAGAATAGCGGTTGACGGTTGACGGTTGACGGTTGACGGTTGACGGTGGACGGTGGACAGCCTGCCCCGAGAACTCGGGGGGGGACGGACAGGGTGGAAAGTGCGGCAATGCCAATTCAGCAAATCCCAACAAAAAAAGCCCATCCTAAAAAGGATGGGTATCCGCTCAAAATCACATGGCCTTTGCTCGTTCCGACAACCGAGGATATATATCCTCGGTTCAGCAAACCCCAACAAAAAAAGCCCATCCTAAAAAGGATGGGCTTTTTCTGTATCATTTTAATAAGGCAGGGTAAGCGCACAAGAATTCCTGCCTCGCGGACAGGCATACGGCTCTGCTGTTTTTTGTTCCCGATTTTCGGGAACAAAAAACAGCGGAGCCGGGTGAGCATTTTGAGCATTTACCTCGGCTGATTAAAAAGATACCTTTTATTAACATGTATTTTTCAAAAAAGCCATCAGCCACCCTTCTGCGCTTTCTCCTCGCACTGCTTCGCTAAATTATTGTAAAAACCGGCCTGTCCCGGAGGTGCGTTTTCGGCGGCCATTTTAAAATGCTTGGCTGCCGTATTGTACTCGCCGATGGCCATGTTGCCCCTTGCCATGCCGACGACGGTGGTAAATTGGTCGTCGGGGTGGCGCTCTTTGTTCATTTTGAAAATTTTCATGGCCATCTCCGGCTGCCCTTTTTGGATAAAACTGCGGGCAAAGAAATGCAGCTCGCCCATGTTGCCCATGTCCAAAGCTTCTTTCATGGCCGTTTTGGCCTCGGCCGTTTTGCCCATTTTGTCCAATATCTGGTAACGGGTGCTGAGGGTTTGAAAGGTTTTCTGGCCGCCGGAATTTGGGTCTATTGACTTGTCCGACCATGCCAATGCTTTGTTGAGGTCTTTGTCCGCACTCAAACAATATTGGGCGGCGGCGGCATAAGAACGGGGGTTGAACCCGTCGAGGCCCATCAAAGATTTTTCGATGCCGGCCATCGTCACGGCATGGACGTCCACACCGACAGTGAAAGAAACCTGCTTCTTTTCCCAGCGCAAGCGGATGTCAGCACTTTCGTCTGTTTGGTTGACAAAATCATAGCTCAGCCATTCGGTGAGTTCGCAGCTTTCAGGTTTTACATTTACCCGCAGGGCATCGTTGTCGGCATTGTAAAAAAAGCTGCCCCAAGAGTCGTGGTCTTTTGAAAAAATGAGCGTCCATTCGTTTTCCGAAGGGATGATGTGGAAGCCGTATTTCCCGGCAGGGAGGGCATTGCCGTTGATGGTCACGTCGTCGGCAAAATACATGACCGTGTTTTCGTTGGCACCTGCCCGCCAGGGGAATGGAGTGCCGCCATTATATGGCACGAGGCCGCCTTTTCCGTAAATTTTGCCTTCGCGGCCTTTGACGCCCGGGCGCGAATAATAAACGGCTACTTTTGTCAGGCCGATGTACTCGACAACGGCTGCCTTTTTCGACGCTGGCGGCGTCTTGATGTTCTGCGCTTCCAGCAACGGGCAGGTGAGCAGGAAGGCGAGTAAGAGGGGGAATACTTTTTTCATGATTCAGAATTTTATGATGAGTGATTGGTTGATTAGTAAAGCAGTAATTAGTGATTAGTAGAGCAGTGATTGGTAGGATGGGAGAGGAGTGCTTTTTTAACGGGAGGGCCAATTGACCAATAGATAAGAAATGAATGCTTGGCAATGGTTGCACCGATGTTAATTTACCGAAAAGTAATTGTCATTCCTAAGACATATAAAGTCGTATCATTTTAAATCTTCAAGGTACGGTATGTTTGCCCCGTCTCCGTGTCCTTCCGAAAGAGGGGGATTTAAATCCCCCTCTTTCGGAAGGACACGGAGACGGGGTGGCAGATTCGATCTTTTGCCTCGGCATAAAGGGTTTTCTTATAAAAATAATAAACGCGGTTTTACCCAGCTTTTTTCTGTCCTTTCTCCGCAAAGAATTGTTTCCCGCAGAGTCCGCAGTGTCATACGCTGAGTTTCGCAGAGTTTTATGAAGTCGTCTCCAAT
>DROJ01000421.1 GCA_011321935.1 Bacteroidota bacterium
ATTGAAAGGGGGAAGGAACGGAATACAACTCCAATGCTGGTAAAATAAAAATAGCGGAATTACGATTTATAACGCCCATCCCCTTTTGGATGGGTGTTTTTTTTCAACAAAAAAGAAAAATAAAATGGAAACCAATATCAAAATATATTGCGCCCAAACAGATGCCGGCCAATTTTATTTCAACAAGCAGCCCGTGTGGACCTGCCCCAATGCGGATATATTATCAAAAGTAGAACGGGCCGCAAAAACCTTCGGGGCTGCCTGCCAAAATGTTTCCATAAAAAAAACAGTGCTTTCGGCCGCTGTCCCAAAAAAAGGGCGGGTCGTTGTATTGGACAAAAAACTGGCAGCGCATGGACGGCTATATGCCCACCTGACGCAGCGCCATTTTGAAATATGCGACCCGGCAGCTATTGCAAAAATTACAGACCTCGAAATAGTGGTTTGCCTGAACCAAGAACTGGACGTGCATTTAATGGACGGGCTATATGAAAAAGATTTTGAACACGGTTTTGCGCCCGGAATTATCTGTGCCCCCGATATTGAAAAATTATGGGAAAAGGTACTGCTCAAATCCATTGCCTTCCATTTTCCCGTGCAGCGCAAAAATGACTGGCTGCATTATTACCCGACCCTCGACCATGAACTGCAAATAGATAAACAGACAAATACAATAAGTTTTGGCGGCAATATGGAAGGGGATTTTTTAAAAAAGAAAATGACCGGGCACAGCGATTTTTTATTGATCGCAAAATCGCATTCCGACGGGATGGATGCCATATTCAGCCCATTTGTCATGTGCTCGTTGGAACGGAATCTAAAATTGTTGGAAAACAAAAAAACGGGCAACCTGCCCGGCTGTTTGGCCAATGATTATTGCCACCGTTTGCAGCAGCCATTGGCCGAAGCCCTCGACAGCGGAAAGCTGTTTTCGCCGAGCCGGATCAATACAAAACTGCTGCTCTTCAATACTTGCACGGGCATATTGATCGGCTCGCCCACCATTGACCCCAAATGGGGATATGCACAAGAATTACTGGACAACCCCGACATCCATACTTTGGTGACAAGCTGGAAAATAATCACTTCCGACCTCGAAAAACTGCCCAGCCTACCCCTCGGCCTGCAATCGGGAAAAACGCTGGGAAAAGCCCTCGCCGAATACAATAAAACTACCGCGCCGGTGCGCTATGGTCTGGCCATTTTTGGCGAGCCGAACCTCCGCTACGTGGAGAGGGCAATGACAGAAACCACAAAACCTGCCCCCAAAAAACAATCTGCAAAACCGCTTGCCGCTGCCATTTCCGAACTCACTTTTTTGGATTATTATTTCGATACCCTGCTGCTCCAAATGTCTGGGAATCAGCCCGGTTTTGAAAAAATGATCCAAATAAAAAAAACAATCGCTTCCCTGAAATTAGGGTTTTTGTCGGGGCTGCGGGACGAGGCCGAAATTGACTATTTGCAAAAATCGGTTTTGGATTTCCTTTATGCTACCTCGGCGCCCACCGCCCCGCTGCCCATGAACGTTTGGTCTTCTTTTCACGAAACAAAATGGCAGCCGGGCGGCTCGCCTTGTTTCCATTGCCAGTCGCCCGTCAAGGTTTATTCGGCCTTGCCCCGGCTGCCTTTTTTCCCCGAAAGGAACGCTGTGCACTGCCCGCTTTGCGGTGTGTCTTCCGACCTGCCCGTTTCTTTTCCCCGTTTTGAAATAAAAGCGCTGGGCGGCCAACAGGTCAAAATTTCGGGACTGAAAACGCTGGCCGAAAACGAACAGCTTTCGCTCCAAATGCACTACCCCGACCCCTCCAACAACCAATGTTTTATTGTTCCAAAAGAATATGATTTTTCCGAAGACCTTATATATCTGCCGGATGATTTTTTCAGGAACAGCCCGCTCTTCCTTTCATTGATCTTGATGCGCGGGTTTCAGTTCGGGATGGTCAAAATACCGGTGCGGGGGGAAGAGCTATGAATGCTTTTTTATGTTCAACTCTATATTCGGTTTTTATTTTTTTTAAATCAAAAAATAAATATTTGTAACGAATCAGGTAGTTCAAAGTATAGTTTCACTAACCCCCGGTTTCAACCGGGGGTAAGCACAGCACAAACCTGGGTTTTAACCCAAAAATATTCACTTTTGTTTTGGGTTAAAACCCAGGTTTGTGCATTGCCCTCCCCCGACTGCCTGCCTGCCGGTAGGCGGGAAGTCGGGGGTTAGTGAAATTATAGTTTGTACCACCTCTCTTAAAACAAAATGCTATGAAAAATAAAATATATGCAAAAAAATAAACATCTAATACAATGGCGTATTAGTGCTTTTTTATCAGCAATGAAGGTGTGCTATATAGGCTTTCATTTAAAAAGGCAGAGACTTTTCGGACAGGCCGGATATATAAGTC
>DROJ01000422.1 GCA_011321935.1 Bacteroidota bacterium
TCCTTTTTGTATTCACCGCATTTTTAAAAAAAATCAAAGTTATGAACGCTGGACACTTACGTACCATCCTTTTCATTGGACTGTTCCTATCCTCTTTTTCTTCCTTGTTCGCACAGATTGAACTGAAACTGCAGTTGTTGCCCGACGGCAACTCCTGGGGCGTTTATGTCAGGCCGCAACAAGGGCTGTTTCCGAGCGACAACCTCCAGATACCCACTGCCCAGGTAACAGTGGTGATGCCGGTTGACTTTGAGTGGGCAGGGCTGATAAGCCACCACGGTATTTGGGTTGACAACTCAAACGTAGTAAGCCCCGTCGAAAACGAGGCGGCAAAATACGTCTCTTTTGGACTGCAAAATTCTGACCCGGGAAACTCTATCCCTTTGGTGGGGGGCCAAGAGACTTTGCTGTTTTCTTTTCAAAAAGTGAGTGCCTGCCCGGCCTTCCTGCACCTGATAGATTGCAATACGCCCAGCCAGTCCGATCCCTTTTGTTTCCCCAATTCCCTCAACATCAACTCTGGGAACGACATGACGGTTTTTGACTTTGGGCAAGGTTTCGCGCAGCTTTATTTTTTTACCGATAATTATAACCTTGCAGCTTGGGACTGCCACGACGCCGACGGCGACGGCATCCCCAATGCCCTCGAAGACACCAACGGCAACGGCCTGTTCGACCCCGGAGAAGATGCTTCCGACCTCTTCGACCCCAACGACCCGGGCGGAAACGGCGGACTGCAATTTTCTTTGAAACTGATGCCCGGCGGCGAAGAGTGGGGCGTTTTTACCAAGCCCGCCGAAGGCATCCTGCCCACTGCAAATACGACCACGCACGACGGCCACGTAAGGATAGTGGCGCCGCTAGGGTTTGAATTTGGTGACCTCACCAGCCATGCCGGAACTTGGGTGGCCGAGCCTGCCGTTGATGGCCCGCCCGAAAACGAGGAGCGCTCTTACCTCGGCTTCACGCTGCTCGCCGACGACCCGCCGATAAGGTACAGCAGCGAAGAACCGACTTTGTTGTTTACCCTGAAAAAAGAAAATGCCTGCCCCGGCCTGCTCAACATCTTGGACGAAGAAACCGACCCCCTAGTGCTGGCCTGCGAGCCGTCGCCGGACGACCTTTGCATTTTCAACAAACTGAACGTGACCGACCACGGCACGGTGCCGGAGAGCGAATATTTTTATGCCGGCAACTATGCCACCGCCGCTTGGGACTGCCGCGACAACGACAACGACGGCATCCCAAATGCCTTTGAAGACAGCGACGGCGACGGTACATTTACCGAAGACGACAGCTCCGACCTGAACGATCCCTGCGACCCCAACCGCCCGCTTTCGGCGGTGCTGACCTATACGGGCGAGACGCTCATCTGCAGCGGCCAAACGGTGGACGATGCCTTTTTGATGGTTGACGTGGAGGGTGTTTTGAGCAGCGCTTATGACGTGGAATACACCGACGGGCAGGATGTCTTTTTGGTGCATGGCTACCATGTGGGCGAGCAGATTCCCGTCGTCCCATTTGCGGGAGCGGAATATAGGTTGCTCTCCGTGGCCGATGTCAACGGCTGCGACGTGGAGGGCGAACTGGACGGAAACATAAAAATAGAAACAGAAGGAACGCTCGAAATCACTGCCCAGCCAGTTGACCTTGCTGCCTGTTCAGGCTCACAGGCTTGTTTTAGCCTTGCGGCAAATAACGATGCCGGGGACGAAATCAGCTATCAGTGGCAGGGGCAGCAGCCCGGCGCCATCGGGTGGCTTGTCCTGCTCGACAACGCTTCGGCGCAGGGAGCAACGACTTCCCAGCTTTGTATCGGAAATACCAGCGGCATGGACGGCTACCGCTTCAGGGCAGTGGTAAAGTCCGGCCTCTGCAACGAGCTTGTTTCTGAACCGGCTAGGCTGTTTGTTGAGTCTCCGGTTGCCATTTTGGCGCAGCCAGAAGACCAAGAAATACTAGGCATCGCAGATGCCCATTTTAGCGCCGAACTGTTTTCGGAAAGCGGCAGCCCCATCACCTATCAATGGCAGCAGAGCGCCGACGGCATGACGTGGACGGAGGTGCTGAACGGAACTTTCGGAGAGAACACTTTCGCTGGCGCAAATTCCAGTTCACTGCTGATTTCACCTGCAACCGGCCTTGACGGCATGCAGTACCGCTTGGCGGCAAGCACCCCCGTTTGCGGTGAGGTACTGACCGACCCCGCCGATCTTTCGGTGAATTTGGAACTGGTGACCATCGTGGAAGATATAGATTTTGGAATACAGTATAACTGTGAAAATAGCTTTTTCGCCTTTCAATTGAAATATCATAATACGGAAGGTGTCTTTGCTGAGGTAACTTGGGAAACAAGTGCTGATGGTATAAACTGGACGGCTATCCCCAACAATACGCCTCCATATATGATTGACCATGATCGCAACTATGATGAATTTTATCCGAACGGGTTTTATACCTTTCTTGGGTTTTTTGCGACCGCTGACCTCGATGGCATGCAGTACCGTTGCAGGTTGGAATCCGGCTCTGGCCAAGTGGTTTACAGTTCCACCGCGATACTCGACATAACGGGCCTGCCGACCATTAACACTCAGCCCGAAAGCACCTCAACTTGCTTCAACGAAGGCCATGTTTTCACTGCCGAGGTCAATGACCCCGACGGCCTGCCGCTCCAGTTTGAATGGCAGATGAGCAGCGGCGGCCTGCTGTGGCAGCCCATCGCCGACAACAGCGAAACGGGCTTCGGGGGTGTTTTTGAAAATACGCAAACCGAGTCCTTGACCATTACTTCTGTGGAGGGCTTGGACGGCTACCGGTTCCGTTTGCACGTCGGCAACGGCACTTGCGAAACGGTTTCGGAGGCGGCCATTCTGACCGTCGAAGACCTGCCTTCCTGCTACCCGGCTGCGCCGAAACTGGATTACAGCATCGTGCCGTCCACCGTGTCAGAGCGTTGGCTCATCATGGTGAAAGCTGCCGAGGACTATGTGCCTTCTGGCTACAACAAAGCCCAGAGCGGGCGTTTTGTGATAGCGGCATCCAACGGCTTTGTGCCCGGGGACCTGTTGAGCCTCTCAGGAGGCGAGTGGAAACCGGGAATGATAAAATTCAACGATCAGGAGACCCCCGGCATCACTTATTTTACCTTCGACCTGACGCCGGGCAACAACAACCTGAATCTGCTGCCGGGCAGTGAAGTCCCGCTGCTTTCTTTCAAAAGTGCAAGCGGCTGCCCGGATGCGCTCTACCTCGCCGACGGCTATGTGCCGAGCGAAATGCTGCCCAATGAGTTCACTGCCATTGATCTCGGAAATTACCCGCACGAGACGGTCGGCCTGCGGCAGATTTATGGCCAGCAAAATGCGGGCTGCGGAAACAACGGCTCCTTCCTGTTGTCCAACCCGCAGGGCGGAACCGGTGAAAGTGCAAGTGCTGCTGCCCCGGTTTCAAAAATGGGGGTTTTGCCGGCCACTGGAAATGCGGGCTTCAAAACCCCGCTGCCCGTAGTGCCGTCCTCCAAAATGAGGGCCTATCCGAACCCGGCGGTTGATTTCATCAACATCAGCTTGCCGCAAACGATGCCGGAGGGCAATGCCCGCTACTCCGTCATTTCGGCAAATGGCGCGGTGCTAAGGGCCGTACCGGCTGGAGGTTTTACCCAAAAAATAATGCTGGACGAACTGCCCGCAGGGCTGTATTTCATCACCCTCGAAGTGGATGGAAAGGTGCTGGACAGGCAACGTTTTGTGAAGAGGTAAATGAAATGAATGGTTTGAATGCCTGCCTGCCGGCAGGCAGGGTTGAATGGTTAAATGGTTTTCCCGCTCCAGGGCTTCGACAATTAACCATTTAACTATTTAACTATTTGGTAGTGTTAATTTTGACGTGATAGGCAGAAACATGTTTATCTGATTTCCAAGCACTTAAGCCCCCGTCTCCGCTGCTTTGTCATCCGCCTTTAGGCGGATCTGCTCACGTTAGGGAGGCTGCATGGCTGCACTTCTAACGTGAA
>DROJ01000423.1 GCA_011321935.1 Bacteroidota bacterium
AGCGGAACTGCGACGTCAAGAGGGAAGCCGCGCACGGCCGCACACACCAGACGTTACAGTTCCGCTAAAGCGGATGACAAAAACAGCGGAGCCGAGTGAGCATTTTGTGCATTTACCTTGGATCATTAAAATGATACCATTTTATGGACATATTTCTCCAAATGAAATGCCACCTGAAAAATGGAGAAAAACTCCAATTGCCAGTTTTACGGGAAAGCCCTTAAATAACCTATCGGCAAGAGGCGGGAAAACAAACAACCGACCCGTATGACAAGCCCACAAAAAGGACACTTATCAGCTTCAAAGAAGGCAACCCACATTTTGGACACACTGCGCCTTCTAAGTTTTATTGAATCAACAAACCTCTAAATGCAGGGGTGTTGGTGTTTAAAAAAAAAGAAAAAAGAGAAATCACCTTTTTGCGTTTCCCTTTAAATTTTCGTGTTTTATTTTTTAATCTTTATTTAATTAAAAGTTGCGTAACTTATTGATGTTCAAATTTTTATAAGAATTAAAGTGTACTTGTCGTGGGCAAAATGTGTCGGCAGGGTGGGGGAGAGGTGTTGCTAATGTGTGCTTTATGCGTACCCAATGTGGGCGATAGGTGTACCCCTTGTGGGCGGCACGTTTCCCAAATGTGTGCTGTTCTTGTACCCGCTGTGGGATGGGCGGGTACCCGATGGGGGTATGTGTACCTACTGTGGGTTACAGGTAGTTTTAGATCAAAAAGTAAAGGTGTTGGCCAGTAATATTATCAGAAACAACCGTTCTTCCAGTGGATTGGGGTAGAATATTATAAGAAAGGGAAGCACGAAGCCCGTTGTGTGTACCCTTTGGGGGATAGAGTTTTGGCTTGAAAAGTCTTTTTTATAGTGCTGATTATCAGTTATTTATGAAATGATGTTTTACAATTTAGTTCCAATATGTGTCCTTGATGTGTCCAGCTTATTTAGGTACACCTATTATATATGTGTACCCGGCCTGAAGAGGCCAGCAAATGCAGGAGTTTTGGGGTGTTCTTGCTGTGGGGGCTATTTTCTGCTCATTTTTGCCCTATTGCGCAGTAGCCATACTTGGCTAAATGGAGCGGCTAAATGCTAAACGAAGACAGGAAGTGTACCTGATGTGGGTATGGAAAAGGTGTTTTTCCCATCTTTTTTTGATCGCCGTGTACCTGATGTGGGCGATGTGGATAAAAAGTGTACCCTGCAACTTTCCAAAGTACACGTATGCGCTTACTTTGCCGGAAAATTTTTCAGATGAGAGTTGAAAAGACAAAACAAGTTGCGGCGATAGCCAACCAGTTTATCCAACATGCGAGGTACCGGCTGACCCCCCGTGAGCAAAAGCTCATCCTTTACATGGCGACTTTGCTGCGGCCCGACGACAGCGACTTCGAGACCTACCTGGTCCCCGTTTCCGAAATCGAGTACATCCTGAAAACGGACGAGACCAAAAAGCACGGCTCTTTTTACGAGCGCCTCGACAAGCTGCTCGATACCATCACCGATAAAAAAATATCCTTCCCGACTGATTTTACCATTGACGGGGTGCGCCTGCGCGGGCATATCAATTGGATAGCGGGCGCCGTTCCGAAATACGACGAAGACGGGGTGCTGTGCGTGGAGTTCGGTTTTTCGCCGCAGATGAAACCCTTCCTTTTGGGGCTGAAAGAAAAATTTACCCGGTTTGAATTTCTGGAAGTGGCGAAGATGAAAAGCGGCTTTTCCATCCGCATTTACCAGATGTGCAAGTCCTATTATTACGAGCACATCCGGCACGGGCGCAATGTGCTGGCAGTGAGCATCCGCGAAATGAAACACCGCCTCGGCATTTCCGACAAATACCCCGATTTCAGGAACTTCCGCCGCAAAGTGCTGAACGTGGCCAAAAAGGAAATCAACGAACACACCGGTCTCCATATCGAGTACGACTTCATAAAAAAAGGCCGCAGCATTACCGACATGCGCATCGTCATCAACGAAAAAGATGACCTCTCGGAAGACGGGAACGGGCTGAAGCTGCTAAAACCTGTCCGCAAAAAAAAGGGGAGCGGCTCCAGCATTACCAAAAATATCGAGAAAAAGATCGAAAGACTGACCGAGGCGCAGCGCCGCGCTTTCAACACTTTGACGGAGTACGGCGTGAACATGTCCTTTGCCCTCGGCAACGTGCTGCCCATCATCAAAGGCAGCGAACTGATCGGCTACGAAGATTTTTTTGTGCTGTTCATGCTGGCATTTTTTGAAAAAAAGACCAACGCCAGGACAGACCGCGAAAAAGCAAAAGCATTCGCCGGATGGGTCAACAACCGCCGCTTTGAAGAACCCAACCTCTATGCACAGCTTATGGAACAGGTGATCGCCCGCAAAAAACGCCTCAGAGATGTGGAGCGCACCAACCGGGAACGCGCCAAAAACATCGCCGCCTCCGAGTTCCGAAAATTATTGAAAGAAGAAAAAATCATCGGACGCTCGCCCGAACCTGCCTTTACCGTGCAAAGCAAAACGGCCCAGGCAGCCAGCCGCATGAACAGGGTAGGGGAGGTGGTTGATCTTTTTACCGAAAAAGAAAAAGAGGCGGCAGTACCAAAAGCTGTCTTCGATTTTGATGTTTTCAAAAAAGAAAATGCCGCTGTTTACCGAAGGATAAGAAAGGAAAGGAGGGCTGCTTTCGAGCCGCTCAAAACGGCTTCCAATTACCGGCAACTCCTCGAAAACAGTGTGCAGGCCTATTGCGAGCAGTGGTTCAGGGCGGAGCAAGTAAATAGTAAAAAATAGCCTGCCTGTCGGCGGCAGCTATCGTTTGTTTTTTTTTCCCGCAGAGAACGCAGGGTCATACGCGAAGAACGCAGAGTTTTGTGGAGATAGCTCCAACAAACTCTGCGTTCTTCGCGTATGACCCTGCGTTCTCTGCGGGAAACAAAAACGGGCGATAAAAATCTTTTTTCAAAAATACCCGTCAAGAATGTAACCGAAAACAAAACCTGCCGTAATAACATATATTAAAAATAAATAATTTAAAAAATACTCGATAGCAGGTAGAAAATTTATTTCCGATCCTTTCCCATATGCCGACCGATTTACACTGCCTGCCGGACAAGTGTAGCTGCACATTTCTCAAAAACTGTCGGTTTTCCTTTTTTTTTGATTTAAAAATAGTGCGGGCATTTATGCCCAAAAAAATAAAATCCGGGTTAAACGGCCCGGGCGATATGCGAATTGTAATAGCCATAAAATGGCAAAGGCAATGAAACCGGGCTTAAGGTAAAGCGAACTCCAATCCTATTTCCACCCCTGTTTTCTGCGCCCGCCATCGGCCTTCCCGAAGTAGATTCGGGATAAACTTTTTAACAAATTTAATCCGCCTCCTGTGAAACACTGTACCTACAACTATGGGGTGGCCTTTGCATTTATTTTGTGCATGTTGGCCCGCCTTGATGGATGGTCGCAATGCACCCTTGCCTGCAACGACCAAGTCCAAGTTTCCATTGACCAATCTGGATTCGCCATTATCACGCCCGACATGGTGCTTGAAGGGGAAGAGACCAATTGCCCCGGCCCAAAATCCGTCGAAGTGCAGTTGCCGGACGGCAGCACTATCGGCGATACGGTCACCTGCGAACAGGTGGGCGGCCTGTTTTCCACAAAAGTCATTGACGATGCTACCGGCAATTTTTGCTGGGGCAGCATTTTGGTGGAAGACAAATTGAGGCCCACCATTATTTGCCAAAATGATACGGTGAACTGCACCGCTTCTTTGACCCCCGCTGCTATCGGCCTGCCGGCCATTGCCGACAATTGCGACAGCAACCCCCTCATTGAACACCTTGACGAAGTTAATCTGCAAAGCTGCAACACGCCGTACACGGCCATCTTGACCCGTACTTGGCATGCAACCGATGCCAGTGGAAATGCGGCTTTTCCCTGTGTCCAAGATATTTACGTGGTGCGCCCTTCTTTGGCCGATGTCGAATTTCCGCTCGACTTGGACAACGTTGCCCTGCCCGCACTTTCCTGTTCCGACCCCGATACCTCCGTTGCCCGGACGGGCATGCCGATGGTGGACAGCGTTTTTGTGGGTTCGCTCTGCAAAATAAACGTGAGCCACCAAGACCAAGTGGTCGAAGATTGCGGCAACACCTTCTCTGTGCTGCGCCAATGGCTCGTCCTCGATTGTTGTTCGGGTGAAATATTGACCCATAGCCAGCTCATAAAAGTGGAGGACATCCAGCCGCCCGTTTTTACCTGCCCCGATACTTTGACTTTCAGTGCCAACAGCAACGAATGCGAAGGCATTTTCATGCTGCCCGCACTGCCCGTGAGCGATGTTTGCTCCAATGAAATAACAGTTCGCACTATTGCACCCAACGGCATGACCGAATCCAATGGCGGATTGGTTGTCGGTCTGCCAATGGGCGTGCATACCGTTCGGTACGAGGCCCTTGATGCCTGCGGCAACCTCGGTATTTGCGAAGCGACATTAATAGTGCAAGATGATATAGTGCCGGTGGCCGTTTGCGATGAAATAACGCAGGTGGCCGTCGGCTCGAACGGGCTGGCAAATGTGCCTGCCGAGGTGTTCGACGACGGCAGTTACGATGCCTGCTGCGATGTTTCTTTTTCCGTAAAAAGGATGGACGAGCCGAATGCTCCTTTTTTGCCGGAGGCGACCCTGACCTGCGATGATATTGGCGACACCACGACGGTCATCGTGCAGGTGACCGACTGCCGCGGCAACTCCAATACCTGCATGGTCAGCGTGTTGACCGAGGACAAACTGCCGCCCGAGATCACCTGCCCCGACGATGTGACTTTGGCCTGCACCGAGTGGCTGCTTGGGGCTGTTCCCCCTGCGGAAACCGGCGAGCCGGAGGTGGTCGAAAATTGCGGGATAGATACCATCGTTTTCACTGACGTTGAAAATTTAAACATCTGCCACACGGGCATGGTGACCCGTACTTTTACGGTGACCGACATCAGCGGCTTCAGTGCTTCTTGTTCGCAAAAAATAACTTTGATAGATACCACCGGCTCTACTTTTCAGTTTCCGCCGGACACGGTGTTCACTGATTGCAGCCAGCCGATAGACAGTATTTCCGCAGGGGAGGCCATTGCTTTTTCTGATTGCGAGGCATGGGCGCTCAATATTTCCGATGAAATATTTCCGATAGAATGCGGGCTGAAAATTTTTCGGACTTACACCTTTTTGGAGTGGTGCACGCACGAGGACACCTCGTTTACCCAATATATTGAGGTGAGGGATACGAACCCGCCCGTGTGGGACCAGCCCTTTGGCTCGAAGGACACCATGTATGTTTGCCCGGGCGATTTGGTGAAACCGGGGCCGCCTACGGCAACCGATTATTGCACCCCCGCCGAGGTGGTTTTGGTAGGGGATACCATTGTTTTCAATGGCTGCGCCAACCGCTTTACCCGCACCTTTACTTATATCGCAATGGACACCTGCGGCAACGTGGCCGAGCCGTTTTTTACCCGCATTTTTGTCAACGATACCGTCCCGCCGAGCGCTGACCTGCCCGACAGGGGACCCTTCAATTGCGTGGCCGACATACCGCCTTTCGACCCCGACAGCTTGGACGTGGCCGACAACTGCCCGACCGATGTTTTCATCGAACTGATCGGCGAAACGACGGTCAGCAACGACTGCGTGGATACCCTGATCCGAACTTACCGTTTCACCGACATCTGCGGCTTGGTGACGGAGGCTTCGCAAACCTTTCTGGTGATGGACACCCTGCCGCCCGTTGCCGACCTGCCGGTGCAGGGGCCTTTTCCTTGCCTCGAATTTGTGCCTGCCCCCGCCCCCGGCGAAGTGGTCGCTACCGATAATTGCGGGGGCTTCGTAACCGTGGAATGGGTGGGCGACTCGACCAATGTGGAAGGTTGTACCGGCCTGCTTTGGCGTACTTTCCGCCTCACCGACGAGTGCGGCAACAATACCCTCGCTACGCAAATTTTTACCATCCTCGACAATGAACCGCCGAGCCTGAACTGCCCCGGAGAGGTGAACGTGCCGATCACGTCGGAGACCTGCGAGGTCGAGATCACGATCACCGTGAGCGCTACCGATAATTGCGGCGGCGACGTGACCATCACCAATAGTTATGGCAACGAAGGCAACCGGGCGAACGGAACCTTTGGCCTCGGCACCACCCTCGTCACCTTTTATGCCGAAGACGAATGCGGCAATGTGGACAGTTGCCAAGTGCCGGTCAACGTGACCGAACTGGTGACGCCTTCCAACGAATGCAACTTTTTTGTGGTGGAACTGGACGAAAATGGCGTGGCCGCCATTGACTTGGACTCTTTGTTGAAAGACGGCCTCGTCGGCGGCGAAGACTTCTGTACGCCCGTGACTTTTTCCATTGATCCCGATACCCTCGATTGCGTGGACTATGTTGCCAACCTCAACCCTGCACTCGGCATTGCCGTCATCACCTACACCCTCACGGTGACCGATACTTTTGGCAATGCCTCCAACTGCAGCAACACTATTTTCCTCGCCGATCCGCTCGACATTTGCGACGACGACGGGCTGGTGGTCGGAGGGCTGGTTTTTGATGAAAACCGACAACCGTTGGCCAATGTCGAAACGCAGTTGATTGATGGCGGGGATATGGTCTATTCAATGACCTCGGAGGAGGGCTGGTACAATTTCCCCGACGTGGCCGCTGGCGCAACCTGCCTTTTGAAACCTTATAAAAACGACGATCTGCGGAACGGGGTTTCGACCTACGACCTCATCAAAATTTCAAAACATATTTTGGGGGAAGAACCCCTCGGCTCGCCTTATAAAATAATCGCTGCCGATGCCAATGCCTCCGGCGGCGTGACCACTTACGACCTTGCCCTGATCCGCAAGGCCATCCTTTATGTCTCGGACGAATTTCCGAACAACACTTCGTGGCGTTTTGTCCACGCAGGCTATGAGTTCCCCGATCCGCAGAACCCTTTTGAGGAAGATTTTCCGGAAAGTATCTGGATCAACGGCATGAGCAGGGATGTGTACGGCAATGATTTTATTGCCATAAAAATAGGCGATGTGAACGGCTCGGCCTCCCTCGGTTTTACTGGCGGCGGGGTTGAGGATAGGGTAGGGGCGGCCTTCCCCGTGGCTGCCAATGACAAGGTGCTGGAAAAAGGAGAACGGGCCGCTATCCCCATTTTTGCGGAAAGCGAAATAGACCTTTCTGCCTTTCAGGCAACCTTCCAGTTTGACGAAGAAAAAATGAGTTTCGAGGGCTTTGGCACTGCCGCCCTCGACATCGGCGAACATAATTATGCCCAACCTAAATCCGGTTCAGTGACCCTTAGCTGGGACACACCGGAGGGGCATATGGTCGAAGCAAACGAAATATTAGCAATTCTGTATTTTCAAATTCATGAGGTAACTTCTGTAAGTAAAGCTTTCAAATTGAATTCTACATTGACACCGGCCATCGTGTTTGAAGATGGCGGTAATCCCTTGAACGTAATTTGGCGCACCCGTGAGGTCTCACACATGCCCGCGGGTGCTGCCGATTTTTTCCAGCTAAAGCAAAACCGGCCCAACCCCTTCGGCAACGAAACGCAGGTCTTGTTTTGGCTGAAAGAACCGATGCCCGCCCGCCTCGAAATCTTCGATTTGGCAGGCCGCAAAACCACGGTGCTGGACGCAGAAATGGACGCAGGCTGGAACGAAGTGACCCTACGAAGGGAAGACTTCGGCAGCAGTGGGATTTATTTTTACCAGCTTATTACCCCCTATGGAGCGGAGCGGAGGAAGATGGTGGTGGAGTGAGGGATTTGGAAATTTGGAAATTATGAAATTGGGAAATCAGGAAACCGGGAAATGGCCAGGATGTTTGGCCATTTCCCGGTTTTTGTTTGTAACCTGGCGCCGGTCCGGGCAATGGGGGCTTCTCCCCTTGGCACAGCGCCAATTCTTTTTGGACAAAAGTCATTGCCGACAGGCCGAAAAAAAAAGCGACTTTTGTGCTCGCCATCTTTTTTTCAAATTCGGTAGGGTTTTTTCTGCAAGCTTCGTTTTAGCATTGTCCTTTTGAAATAAAATACCTGCTGCCCTCCCGAACATTTGTCCTCTTGGCCCTTGTTTTAAACCCGTTCGCAAAAACTCAAACGACTACTTGCAAAAACTTCAAACGACCATCCCAACGGGTGTCTTTTATTTTGTCGCAGTGGGCAGGCATTCCCCTCTTGGGGATCAAGGGGCCGTGCGGGAAAAAGCGGCAAAATGAAAGATGCCCATCTCAGCGGGTGTCTTTTATTTTGTCGCAGTGGGCAGGCATTCCCCTTTTGGGGATCAAGAGGCCGTGCGGGCAAAAGCGGCAAAATGAAAGATGCCCATCTCAACCCTTGTCAACCTATTTCAACCTTTTTTATCCGCCCCGACCTTGTCGGGCATAACCTTCAAACCTTTAGCTTATGACTGTCTCAACTCTAGACCGAAGGTCTTTTTTTAACAAGCTGCGAAACCGCCAATCTTCTAAATTGAAGAAAGGGCTTTTTGCAAATGCAAAACGGTTGCGGCCTGACGCAATGGAACTGCCGCCCGTGCCGCCGGCTGCTACCATGGTTACACTTGGTGGGGGGCTTGACCCATATCAGGGCCCCTGGGATGCCGAACAGGTCCGCCACTTGTTGAGCCGCACCATGTTCGGTGTGAAAAAATCGGACATGGACCTGCTGCTCGGCATGAGCATGGAGGAGGCCGTGGACTACCTCCTTGACGTGGACAACACACCGCTCGACCCGCCGGTCAACAATTATTACCAAGATGGGCTGGAAGAGGACGATGGCTACGAAGAACCTAACGTAGCATTGGGCGAGACTTGGGTCAACGAACCTTACAACGAAGACGGAGAAGGATACCGGATCGAAAGTTTCCGGGGCTGGTGGATCAATCAGATGATCGAGCAGAAGACCGACATCCGCGAAAAAATGACCCTCTTCTGGCACAACCACTTTGCCACGCAGACCAACCAGGTATTTTTTGGGAAATTCAATTACAACCACAACGAAAAGCTGCGCGCCAATGCGCTCGGCAATTTTAAAGACCTGACCAAAATAATTACGCTCGACGAGCAGATGCTCATCTTCCTCAACGGCTACCTCAATGGCAAGGACGCCCCCGATGAAAACTACGGCCGCGAGCTGCAGGAACTGTTCACCGTCGGTAAAGATGGCGACGACCTCTATTCAGAGGACGATGTTTACCAAGCTGCCCGCGTACTGACCGGGTGGTCGCTCAACTTCGCTAGCGATGATTGGGAAACGGTGTTCTACCTCAGCGAGCATGACCAGGGCGACAAGCAGTTTTCTTCTTTTTACAACAACACCTTAATAGAAGGAGGTACTGATGGCGAGGCCGAAGTGGATGCCCTGCTCGACATGATCTTCGCCAAAGAAGAAGTGTCCAAGCACCTTGTCCGCAAAATATACCGCTGGTTTGTTTATTATAAAATAGACGACACCGTGGAGCAGGATATCATCGAGCCGCTCGCCGCACTATTTCGCGACAGCGGGTACGAAATAAAGCCGGTAATGGAAAAGCTGCTGAAAAGCGAGCATTTTTTCGATGCCTTGAACAAGGGCTGTTTTATCAAGACCCCGGTTGACATCGTGATCGGCACCCTGCGCAGCTTCAACCTTTCGCTGCCCGACAACCCCCTCTGGGACGAGTTTGTCATGCAATATGTGCTGGGCGTACTGATGTTCGACATGCAGATGCTGCCCGGCGACCCGCCTAATGTAGCTGGTTGGCAGGCATTCCGCCAAGTGCCGCAGTACTACCGCATCTGGATCAACAGCGATACGGCAAGGAACCGGAACATCTATACCGATGTGATGACGGCAGTGGGCATTGAACCCTACAACGAGGACAGCGAAACCATGATTATTGACCACATTGCCTTTGCCTCTCAGTTCGATGAGCCGAGCAATGCGGACAAATTGATTGACGATATAGTTAAGCTATTGCTGCCGCAGCCCATTTCGGACAGCAAAAAGGGGCAGTTGAAAAGCATCCTCCTTTCTGGCCTGCCCAATGATAGTTATTGGACGGTGGCCTGGTTCGACTACCTCAACGACCCGACCGACCCGATGGCCCTTGAGGTTGTAAATGTCCGGCTTACTTTCTTGCTCAATTATATCTTGAAATTGCCGGAGTATCAATTGGCTTGATAGTGACCAGTGATTGGTAATCAGTGATCAGTGGTACGGAGATACCCTCACCGTTTGGCCACTGAACCCGGGTTTCTAATCATTAATCACGAGTCGCTAATCACTAATAACAAAAAAATGAAAAGAAGAAATTTCATAAAAACGGCGGGCACAACAGCAGCACTGACCCCGTTCGTATATAATGGTTATTC
>DROJ01000424.1 GCA_011321935.1 Bacteroidota bacterium
AATTAAGAAAGGGGCGAAACCTTATTGGATAAAAATGGGACATACTGCCAGTGGGTTTTGTAACCCGCTCATAACCAATTAGTTGGCAACAATCTGTCTTTCTAACAATAAACTGATGTATAGTAGTATGTAGTCAACTAATTACTAATCACTGCAGTAGTTTTTTCCGAAGGGTCGGGGACAGGTCGTGCATTTGCCCTTGCCGGTCCCTGTTCTCAAAGCGCAACAATGGCCGTTTTCTTCCTCGCCCGCAGCGAAAAAAGCGACTCCACTTTCCCGATGTTCGGCACCGACAGCAGTTTGTCCAAAATAAAATGGTTGTATTTTTCAATGTCCTGCACCAATACTTTTATCATAAAATCGGAGGCGCCCGACACGTAATGGAACTCCTGCACTTCCGGGAACTCGGTCACTTCTTTCACAAATGCCTCGATCAGTTCCTTTGAATGGTCTTTGATGGAAATATGGGCAAAGGCGGTCAATTTCATGCCCAGTTTTTCGGTATTTAAAATGGCGCTGTAATGGTCTATCACGCCGCTCCTTTCCAGTTTTTTGATGCGTTCAAAAACGGGCGTTGTGGAAAGGTTGAGCTTGCCGGACAGTTCCTTGATGGTCATGCGGCCGTCCTGCTGTAGCAGGTTCAATATTTTCAGGTCGGTGCTGTCGAGTTTTGTCATTTTTTTATTGTAAAATCAGAACGATCGCTTCCTCATATTTCGAAAAATTATCATCGCCCAAAAGTTTTTTGGCATCTTTTGCATTCAGTTGGATGTCGGGAAATTTCAGCCCCGTCGGGCAGGCATATTTCCCGGAGGCAGTGAGGTCAATGGCAATGGATTGGTCGAGGTTGTAGAGCTGGAGCATGCGGCCCCGGTATTTCCCGTTTTCGCAGACATTGACGAAGCCTTTGCGCGGC
Source organism: Bacteroidota bacterium (assembly GCA_011321935.1). Classification (GTDB taxonomy): domain Bacteria; phylum Bacteroidota; class Bacteroidia; order Chitinophagales; family Saprospiraceae; genus UBA6168. The sequence goes on from DROJ01000424.1 coordinate 917, forward strand.
TGGTATTTTTTTTCGGGGATGCTGATGCGCACCGTATCAACTTGGTACGCCCACGGGCCCGTTTTGCTGGCGCTCAGTTTATAGAGCTGCTCCGAAACGGGGTCGTCGGGCGGCAGGGTTTTAAATTCTTTTACGATGTCGGGGTCTTTGAAATGGAAGATTTTCTGTTTCAGTTTCAGCCAGTCCATTGCGCCGCTTTTTGAAAAACCCTGCTCAAAAATGCGGCCGAGGAAAGTCTCGGCATCTATCTCGTCTTGGTCGAGGTTGACTTCGAGGCTGTTGCTGCCGAAGTTCAGTTTTATGTCCGTGCTTTTCACGCCGCCCCTGCTGAGGTTCCAGCCGAGCGCCGTTCCCAATGCCGCGCAGACAATGCCGGTGATGATGACGGGGAGGTATTTTTTGTTGAACAATGATTCCATATGGTTGAAGGTTGTTTAGATGCCGGATGGTTTGTTTTTCGCCCGGCACATGATTTGAAAAATGGAATCCCTTCTTTGTAAGTTTTCTCCAAGTCGGCAAGATATGGAAATATGTGCTTTTAAAAGTTTTACTTTTAAAACGTTTAAGGGTTTTCTTATAAAAATTGAAAGAACCACTAATTTCATCATTTCCCATAGGATTCCAACGTAGTCGGGGTTTTGCAACCCCGAACTGATTTTCGATTTTGAGAGGAGTTCGGGGTTACAAAACCCCGACTACGTTGGAATCCTGAGGCTAAAGAAGTGGTTCTTTGGCTGGATATAATTTTTATAAGAAAACCCTTTAAA
>DROJ01000425.1 GCA_011321935.1 Bacteroidota bacterium
GTTTTTTTTATAAAACAATATAGCGGTGGCAAGGCATTGAAAAATAAATACCTGCACATATAGCTATATGTCGTTAAATTAATTTTTAGAAAAAATAAAACCTTTAAAAAGGCCGAACCAATTGACACGCGTTTACTAAATTTTCAAAGTTTAGTAAACGTGTAAAAACCTGTTCCAATCAGTTAAACCAGTTCAATCAGTGTGCAATCACGTTTGTTTTTTTATAAAACAATATAGCAGCGGCAAGGCATTAAAAAATAAATACCTGCACATATAGCTTTATGTCGTTAAATTAATTTTTGGAAAAAATAAAACCTTTAATAAAACCGAAACATCCGCTTTTTATCTGTGGCAAAGGCTGCGGCCTGACCCAAGACGGCATTTCATTGCGAGGGATATACCCCCCTCGGCGAGGCAGAAAAAATCACAAAAAAAATTTTCTAAAAAATTTGGAATTCTAAAACAATGCCCGTTCCTTTGCACTAACCATTTGGTTAAACCTTTTGATTAAATGCCAGAAACTACCGAAACCACCATATTGGCAGCCGCCAAAAAAGTCTTTATAAAAAAAGGCTACGCGGGTGCGAGGATGCAGGCGATTGCCGATGAAGCGGGCATCAACAAGGCCATGCTGCACTATTATTACCGCAGCAAAGAGAAGCTGTTCCGCGTGGTTTTTGAGCAGGCCATGATGGGGCTGATACCAAAACTCGACGAGGCATTGAGCGGCAACGGCAGCGTGGTGGAGAAATTGGAAAAGGTCGTCCGGGCCTATGTGGCGCACATCCAAGAGAACGAGCATTTGCCGCTTTTTGTACTCCATGAAATTGCCCAAAACCGGATTGAATTTATTGCATCCATGAAAAGCAAAGCCGCCCGTTTTCCGAACTTCCCGCAATTTTTCATGCAGATAATACAAGAACAGGAGGCAGGGAAAATAAGGGCTATTTTGCCCGTTCATTTGCTGCTCAATATTTTGGGGATGGTCGTTTTCCCATTTATCGCAAAGCCTGTTTTTTGCAATGTGATCGAAATACCGGAAGCCGATTTTGATAGCCTGATGAAAGACCGGGCAGACGTGATCGTTGATTTTATGAAAAATGCTTTGACGCCGTAAATATTTTTTTGCCCCGTCATTAACCAAACGGTTAATCCAAAAAATTAACCTGGCCCTTTGAGGTGATGCCCCGAAGTGAATTCGGGGCATCGCCTCAAAGGGCCTGAAAAAAAAGAGTTACCAAAATGAAAAATACAATCTTTGTCATCCTTTGCCTTTTCTGCCTGCGTTCAGGCACTGCGCAGCCGCTTGCAAGCCTTTCGCTGTCAACGGCTTATGAAAAGGCAAACACCAATTATCCGCTTTTGAAAAACGGGCAATTGCTGCAAGAGCAAACCGATTTGAAACTGGAAAACCTCGACCGTTCCCGGCTGCCGAACGTGCTGTGGAAAGCCGATGCGAGCCTGCAATCCGAGACCGTTCAATTCCCCGGCGACGGCCAAGTGCCCATCCAAATTGACCTGCCGCTGTACAAGCTGAAAACCTATGCCGAGGCGCAGTACCTCATTTACGACGGTGGCCTGAACGAGGCCAAACAGGACTTGGAAAAACTCAAATCGGCTGCCGACCAACAGGCCCTGCAAGTGGATATGTACCCCCTCCGCGAGCAGGTCAACCGCTACTTTTTTGGTGTGCTGCTTTTGCGCGAGCAGATCAAATTATTGGAGGTGACATTAAATGATCTGGCCACCAAAAAAGAGACCCTCGAAGCTGCGGTGCGCCACGGCGCAATGCTCGAAAGCGAGGTGGACAAACTCACCGTGCGCCAACTCGAAATCGAGGCCGAAAAAGAGCAGTCGCAAAGCGGCATCTCCGCACTGCTTGCCATGCTCGGAAAACTCACCGCCACCGATCTCCCCGACGACGTGGAACTCTTGCTGCCCGACCTGAACGGCTTCCATTTGAACCAAAACCTGAGCCGCCCCGAACAGACACTTTTTCAACTAAAAAAACAAGCCCTGCTGGGCAATGAAAACCTGATCGAAGCTGCACAAAAACCCAAACTCAGCGCCTTTGCCCAAGCAGGCCTCGGCTACCCGAACCCGCTCAATTTTTTCGACAATTCGCTTTCTCCCTACGCCATGGGCGGGCTTTCTTTTTCGTGGAAATTATTTGACTGGGGCAAGGACGACCGGGATCGGGAAATGCTGGCCATTCAGAGCCAAATAATTGACAATCAGCGGGAAACATTTGAATTTAACCTGAATTTGTTGGAAGGGAAATACCGCGAAGACTTGGCCAAACTGGAAAACCTGATCGAACGTGACCAAGAAATTACGGCCTTGCAGGGCAAGATTTTAAAACAACTTTCTTCCCAGTTGGAACATGGCGTCATCACCGTCAACGACTATCTTTCGCAAGTAAATGCAGAGCTGAAGTCCCGCCAGAAATTGCGTTTGCACGAAGTGCAGCTGCAGCAGGTAAAAGTGGATTATTTGACAAAACGGGGGGCGCTGTGATGCTATTGAAAAGAAAGGTTTCAACCGTAGTTTTGGTCTATCTTGACCTGTCATTTTTCTTTAGGATTCGGGAACGCCGCCGCTCTGGAATCTTGGCAAAATGAAAGGATATGAACAGGGTAAGACTGAATAATAAATTTTGTAATTACTTACCACCCCTTCAACTACATTGAATTCACTAACCCCCGACTTCAGTCGGGGGTGGGTAACGCACAAACCTGGGTTTCCCGCCTACCGGCAGGCAGGTAACCCAAAACATTCGTATATTTTTTGGGTTACCTGCCTGCCGGTAGGCGGGAAACCCGATAAAGTTTTGTGCATGTCCCCGAGTACTCGGGGTTAGTGAATTCGACAGGGTTCTCTGGAGATGGTAAACAGTTCCTAAATTTTATAAAAAAGCGGATAAACAGCAATAATTTTTTCAAAATGAAAATCATAAAAACAACCTTCTTCGCCATCCTTTTTCTCGGTTTTTTTTCCTGTAAAAAAACAGAAAACACCTCCGATGCCTACGGCAATTTCGAGGCAACGGAAACCATCGTGAGTGCCGAGGCAAACGGCCGCTTATTGTTCCTCAACGTGGAAGAAGGGCAGACCCTCAAAGCAGGCGAACTCGTCGCCTTGGTGGACACCTCGCAACTGCATTTGCAAAAGCTGCAACTCTTGGCCACCATCAAAACACTGCCCAAAAAGCTGCGCGATGCCAGCCCGGACATTGCCGTCCTCGAAGACCAAAAAAAGAACCTCGTCCGCGAGCGCGACCGCATCAAAAAACTCCTCGCCGACAAGGCCGCTACCCCCAAACAATTGGACGACATGAACGGACAGATCAAGGTGCTGGAACAGCGCATCAAAGCGGCCAAAAGCCAAACCCAAACCGTCAACCGGGGCATCCTCGCAGAGCAGGCACCTTTGCAGGCGCAGGTCGCTGCCATTGAAGACCGCTTGCGCAAAAGTTATGTCAGAAACCCCATTTCCGGAACGGTGCTGACCAAGCTCGCCGAGCCTTCCGAGGTGGTCGGCTTCGGTGCGCCTTTGTACAAAATAGCCGACCTCGGCCACCTGCAATTGAGGGCTTACGCAAGTGCCGTGCAGATGCAAAACGTGGCCATCGGGCAGCAAGTAAAAGTGCTGCTCGATGCCGGGGAGGATGCCTACCGCGAACTGCCCGGCGAGGTGACATGGATTTCCAGCGAATCGGAATTTACCCCCAAAACCATCCAGACAAAAGAGGAGCGGGTCAACTTGGTTTATGCCTTTAAAGTGCGGGTGGAAAATGATGGAAAACTGAAAATAGGGATGCCGGCGGAGGTGGTTTTTTGATGAAAGTTTTGACGTGGATGAAAAAATTAAAACGGAATTGATATTTAAAAAAAAATGAAAAATGTTAACTGCACTGCTCCGCTCTTTTGTCATTTGCCGAAGGCGAACCCATCCACCTTTGGGCGGCTGTCATAACATGCACTTCTAACGTGAACAGGTTCGCCTTCGGCAAATGACAAAAGAGCGGAGCCGAATGTTTAGTTTTATGCACTTACTTTGAGTAATTAAACTGATATAAAAATTACCAAATTGGCGGCTTGCATTGCCAAAAAGCAAGCTGGTTTTAATTCATAAAAAAAATAAGAAACGTTCAAAATGCCAGACATCGCCATCCAAAATATCAACCACAATTACGGCTCGGTCCATGCCCTGCAGAACCTCTCTTTTGAGGTGGGCAAAGGCGAGTTGTTTGGCCTCATCGGGCCGGACGGGGCGGGCAAAAGCACGTTGTTCCGCATCCTGACCACTTTGCTGGTGCCCACGTCGGGGAGCGCCTCGGTGGCTGGTTTTGATGTGGTGAAAGACTATCGGCAGATACGCCGCAGGGTAGGCTACATGCCCGGCAAATTTTCGCTCTACCAAGACCTGAGCGTGGAGGAAAACCTGCAGTTTTTTGCCACTATTTTTGGAACGACCATCCAAGAAAACTACCACCTCATCGAAGATATTTACGTGCAGTTGGCGCCTTTCAAAAACCGCCGCGCCGGCAACCTTTCGGGCGGCATGAAACAAAAACTGGCGCTCTGCTGCGCCCTCATCCACGAGCCGGAAGTGCTGTTTTTGGACGAGCCGACCACCGGCGTGGATGCCGTTAGCCGCCGCGAATTTTGGGAAATGCTCCAACGCCTCAAAGCACAGGGCATCACTATTTTGGTGAGCACGCCCTACATGGACGAGGCCTCCCTTTGCGAACGGGTGGCGCTGATCCAAGAGGGCAAAATTTTGTCCATCAACAGCCCCGCAGCGATGGTCAAAAGTTTTGACAAACCCCTGTGGGCCGTAAAAAGCGACCGCATTTACCAGCTCCTGCTCGACCTTCGGACATTCGACCTGGCCGAAAGGGTAGAGCCGTTTGGAGAGTACCTGCACATCGTCGGCAGGCCGGGCATTTCACAAAAAACGATTTTGGATTTTTTAAAAAACAAAAACCACGAAGGCATCAAAATACAGCCTGCCCAGCCAACCATCGAACATGTTTTTTTGGAGCTGGCGTAATTTGGCTATTGGCTATTGGCTATTGGCTATTGGCCAAATACAGCTTTGAATTTCAAAAAATTAAATCCTGAATATCAGGGTATGTCTCGGTTGAAGCCAACAGCAAATAGCTAAAAGCCAACAGCCAACAGCAAAAATAAATTAATCAACCATGTCATCAACCGCCGACCACATCATCGAAGCCGACAAACTGACCAAGCGGTTCGGCGATTTTACCGCTGTGGACGCCATCAGTTTTAAGGTCAAAAAAGGGGAGATATTCGGTTTCCTCGGCGCCAACGGCGCAGGCAAAACGACGGCCATCCGCATGTTGATCGGCCTGAGCCGGCCGACCGAAGGGGAGGCAACGGTGGCAGGTTTTGATGTCTATCGGCAGGCCGATAAAATAAAAGAGAACATCGGCTACATGAGCCAAAAATTCAGCCTCTACGAAGACCTGACGGTGCGCGAAAACATCCGTTTTTACGGCGGCATTTATGGCCTTTCCCGCAAAAAAATAAAAGAGCAGACCGGCCGCATCATCGAAGAAGTGGGATTGGAAAACAGCGCCGGCAACCTCGTCGGGTCACTGCCTTTGGGCTGGAAACAACGGCTGGCATTTGCGGTGTCCATGGTACACAGCCCGTCCATTGTTTTCCTCGACGAACCGACGGGCGGCGTTGACCCCGCTGCGCGCCGCCAATTTTGGGAAATGATCTACCAAGCATCGGCGGCAGGCCGCACTGTTTTTGTGACCACGCACTACATGGACGAGGCCGAATATTGCGACCGCGTATCCATCATGGTGAGCGGCAAAATCGAGGCACTTGGCAGCCCCGCTAAATTGAAAGAAGACTTCTCCGCCAGTAGCATTGATGAGGTTTTTGTGCAATTGGCGAGGGGGGGGGCAGTGATCAGTGATTAGTAGAGCAGTGATTAGTGATCAGTAGAGCACTGATCCCTGACTTGATTCAGATGACTAATCACTGCTCTACTGCTCTACTGATCACTGCTCTACTGATCACTGCTCTACTAATCACTAATCACTAAACACAACACCATGCTTTGGCGCATATTTTCAGCTTTTGTAAAAAAAGAATTTTACCACATCCTCCGTGATCGGCGGACGCTGTTCATCCTGATCGGGATGCCCATTGTGCTGGTATTGTTGTTCGGTTACGTGGTGACCAATGAGTTCAAGGACGCCTCGATTGCTGTGCTAGACAATTCGCGGGACGACCTGAGCCATGAATTACGGCAGCACTTGGAGGCCTCCGGGCATTTCCACATCGTCGCCGATCTGCGGAGCTACGGGGACTTGGAGGGGCAGTTCAAAACCGGAAAAATCAAAATGGCCGTCGTAATACCCGCCCGTTTCGAGGATGATTTTTTTGATAAAAAACAAACCACTGTGCAGCTCATTGCCGACGGTACTGAACCCAATTATGCCACCACGCTCGTCAATTATGCCAGCCAGATGATTTTGCGCTTTCAGCAAATAAAAAGCGGAGCGGCCGCTGCCCCCTACCGCGTCAAAGTAGAAACGAGGATGGTCTATAACCCCCAATTGCGGAGCGCCTACAACTTCGTGCCGGGGGTGATTGCCATGATCTTGATGCTGATCTCCGCCATGATGACCTCGCTGACCATTGCCCGCGAAAAAGAGACCGGAACGATGGATCTGTTGCTGGTTTCGCCGCTGCCGCCGTTGCTCATCATCCTCGGAAAAGTAGTGCCGTACACTGTGCTGTCCTTCCTCAATGCCGTCATGATATTGGTGATGGGCTTTTATGTTTTTCATGTGCCGGTACTGGGCAGCCTCCCTTTGCTGCTCGGCATCTGCCTATTGTACTTGGCCGTTGCGCTGGCCTTGGGGGTATTGATTTCCACAAAATCAGAGACGCAGCAGGCCGCCATGATGTCCTCGCTTTTTGCGCTCATGCTGCCGACCATGTTGCTTTCGGGTTTTATTTTTCCGATAAAAAGTATGCCTGCGCTGTTGCAGCATATTTCCAGCATCATCCCCGCCACCTATTTTATAGACCTGCTGAAAAGCGTAATGCTGAAAGGCAACGACCTGTCCTTCATCTGGCAGCCGACCCTGATACTGACCTTCATGCTGGTCGTTTTGCTCGGCCTGGCATTGGTCAGTTTTAAAGTCAGAAAGGAGTGATCAGTGATCAGTAGAGCAGTGATTAGTGATTAGTGATTAGTGATCAGTAGAGCACTGATTACTGACTTGATTCAGATGACTAATGCAGTGATTAGTAATTAGTTGATTAGTGATTAGTCCGCCACATCCCTGATAATGTGGCATTTAACCAAAAACTAAATGGTTAGCTAATTACGATTTGTACCACTAATCTACTGATCTACTAATCTACTAATCACTGATCTACTGATCTACTAATCTACTAATCACTGATCTACTAATCACTGCTCAACTAATCACTAATTCATGCGCCGTTTATTTTTCATCATTCAAAAGGAGTTCATCCAGATTTTCCGCAACAAGGCCATCTTGCCGATGATGACGGTGTTGCCCATCATCCAGCTCATCGTCTTGTCGTATGCGGCCAACAACGAGGTGCGCAACGTGGACATCGCCATCGTGGATCAAGACCACTCCTCCTACTCCCGTCTGATTATTGGTAAAATCCAGGCTTCCGACCGCTTTACCATTGTGGAGGCACCTTTGTCCGCCAAGAGGGGCGACGACCTTTTGCAGAGCGGCGGGGCCGACATCATATTGACCGTTCCGCCTGCTTTTGAAAAAGATTTCCTTCGGGAAAAAACCGCCGACCTGCAAATGCTGGTCAATGCGATCAATGGGCAGCAGGCCATTGTCGGGGCGGCCTATTTGGGTCAGATCATCCAATCTTTCAACCGGGAATTGATGGCCGATGCCGCGCCCCGTCTCGCTGCCATCCGCACAAGTCCGCAGCCGCGCATCGACATCACTTATTCCAATTGGTACAACGCTGATCTGGATTACAAAACTTTTATGGTGCCGGGCATCCTCGGCGAGTTGGTTACCATCTTAATTATGGTACTGTCGGCCATGAACGTGGTGCGCGAACGGGAGGTCGGTACTATCGAGCAGATCAATGTGACCCCCATCCGCAGGTGGCAGTTTATTTTAGGTAAAATGTTGCCCTTCCTATTTATAGGCCTGACGTTGTTGGCAGTGGGACTGACGGCTGGCAAGCTGATTTTTGACATCCCGACAGAGGGCAGCCTGTGGGTCGTTTTTGCTTTCTGTTTGCTCAACCTGTCTGTGGTGCTGGGCATGGGGCTGCTGATCTCCAATTTGGTAGATACCCAACAACAAGCGATGCTCATCGCTTTCTTTTTCATCATTGTTTTTGTTTTGATGAGCGGCCTTTTCACTCCGATCGAGAGTATGCCGGAGTGGGCGCAATACTTGGCCGTGCCCAACCCCATTGCCCATTTTGTCAGCGTGATGCGGCAGGTGTTGCTGAAAGGAAGCGGCTTTGCGGATGTGCAATATCAGTTTGTAGTAACGGGGTTTATGTCGCTGGTTTTCAATGCTTTGGCAGTGTGGAGCTATAGGAAGCGGGATTGAGTTGGAGGCCCTAAACGCAGTTTTTTTCCGCTTCCGCAAAATCTGGTGCTGTTCGACAATGTTAGGGCTGCTCATTATTGAGGCTGTCTCATAAGTAGTCGAGATTTGCTAAATTTTTAAAATTCAGCAAATCTGTTTTTAGTTCAAAATGAGCGCTTTACAAAAAAAATAAATTTAATTTTGTATCTTTTTAATCAGCCGAGGTAAATGCACAAAATGTTCACTCGGCTCCGCTGTTTTTTGTTCCCGATTTTCGGGACAAGCTATCCGCTTTAGCGGAACTGCGATGTCTGGTATGCGAGGCTCCCCTCTTGACGTAGCAGTTCCGCTAAAGCGGATAGCTTGTCCCGAAAATCGGGAACAAAAAACAGCGGGGCCGAATGCCGGTTGCGGAGGCGGAAATTTTTGTGTACTTACCCTGCCTTATTAAAATGATACTTAATTTTTTTTAAAAAAATTAACTTATGAGACAGCCCCAAAATTGGCCGCTTCCCTAATATTGTCGAACAGCACCCAAAATCTGTTTCCGCAAAAAAAGGGGCAATCCCTGCCATGCTTCAAACCAAAGCGGTTTCTACTTTTTTCCGCAAATTCGGGGCTACTCCATTGGCATAGCTGCCCTTTCTTTTGGCCTCCGCTTGTTCCTTTTTAGGTCGGCCGGGCGACCCCCCGGCCACGATGGCCGCTGCTGCCAGGGTCAGGTTTTTTATGATGTACTGCCCGATCAATGTCAGTTCCAGCGGCACGTTGACAAAAGAGGTGTCAGGTAGGATAAAAAGAGGGAGAAAGGTGCCGGGCAGGTGGAGGAATATCAGGAAAACGGCATATTTGACCGTTGGCCGGAACAGCAGCAAAACGCAAATGGCGACTTCCCAAACACCCAGAAAAGGGACGAACCAAGTATGCGAAAACCAAAACACCGTATCGGCCACCAACTCGCTGGCGGGGCTGAGGCCAAAGGGCTTTAATATCCCGAACCAGCCGTAAATAATGGCCAGGGAATAGCGTAAAAGTTGTGGCCCCCATTTGTTGGTTACCGAAATGTTCCAGCTTTCTATTTTGTCGAAAATGGTCATGGCTTTCATCCTGTTTTTTTTTTATTTGTTGATGAACAAACGCTGGGTCTGCGTTGAAAAGCCATTTCCCAAAAGATGAGTTGAGGTTTTTCTGCTACTCAATTTTCTTGCCACTGGCGAGGAAACTAACATAAATCATCCTGCTCCCTGTCCCTGTTTTTACTGTCAAAGGGGCGGCCATTTGCCTTTTTGTTTCTCCCGTACAAAATAGTTTTTTACCTTCCCCATTTATTTCAGGTTTTCTGCCATGTCTTGTATCGGTAGCACGGCGTTTCCCAAAGGGATTCCTGTGGAACACGCTGTCCCGGTCACAGACGTTTACGTCTGTGCATGGTTTTCTGGAATTGGCAACGCGGCTGAAACGCAGTGCTACTGGTACAAATCGTAATTAGCTAACCACATACTACTATACATCAGTTTATTGTTAGAAAGACAGATTGTTGCCAACTAATTGGTTATGAGCGGGTTACAAAACCCACTGGCAGTATGTCCCATTTTTATCCAA
>DROJ01000426.1 GCA_011321935.1 Bacteroidota bacterium
AAACTCTCATTCTCTCAAACTCTCATTCTCTCGAACTCTCAAACTCTCGTTCTCTCAAACTCTCAAACTCTCGTTCTCTCAAACTCTCAAACTCTCAAACTCTCGTTCTTCAATGGCAAGCAAACGTCAAAAACAAGTGGCCGAACTGGTCAAGCGGAATTTCGGCACCATACTCCAGCAGGAAGGGGCCTATATATATGGCAGCGAACCCTTCGTTACGGTGACCAACGTGCTGCTGTCGCCCGATCAGGGCATCGCCAAGATATACCTTAGTATATATAACACCGAAAACAAAGATGCGGTCATCCAAGCAATGGAAGACCAATATTACCGCCTCAAACAATCCCTCGCGCACCGTCTGTCGAGGCATGTGCGGCGCATCCCGGAAATGCAGTTTTACATAGACGAAATGCTGGATGAGATGGAACGGGTAGATGCCCTTTTCAAAAAACTGGAAGCCGACAAGCAAATGGGGGAAAAAAATAATGATTAATGGTGAATGTTTAATGGTGCGAATGACGGGTTAATAAGAACTGCTGATTGTCAAGTAGTTACCTTTACTAAACTTTAAAAGTAAACGTGAAGCCTAAACCATTGAAAGTCAACACTCGCAAAATTTAACCCGTCATTCGCATTAATGATTAATGGTCGGCCCTCCTGAATTAAACATTAATCATTATCCATTAAACATTAAAACAAGTACCATGAATAAACTCAATTATCTGATCCTATCTCTGATCTGTTTTTCTTTTTGGGCCTGCCAGCCAAAACCCAAAGGCGGCGCACTCGAAAATACCCACTGGAAACTCCACTCCATCAAGGAGGGAAACAAACTCTCCGCCATGTCGGGAGGAGTTGACATCTCGGCTGTTTTCTCTGATAAAAACATTTCGGGCATTTCCGTTTGCAACCGCTATTCGGCCCACTATTCCACTGATGGGGCAAAGCTGGAAGTCGGCGACATAACAGCAACTGAACGCATGTGCGACGGCATCAACATTGAAAACACCTTCCTCAACATCCTCTCAAAAGCAAACGCTTATACTGCTTCGCAAAACGAATTGGTCGTTTTTTCGGAAGTAGGGAAACTGACCTTTTCGCCCATGTCGGAGCAAGAAATCAGCGACATCCAATATGCCGATGGCATCGGAAAACTGGCTGCCATGTTCCCCCCGGTGGAAGGCGGTGCGCTGCATTTGTACCCCATCGTCCGGGTGGACAGGCCGGGGAACTACCCCTATAAAGGCAAGTTGATAGACCCCTCGTTGTATCAATTTTTTGACCCCGGAACCAGCGAGGTTTGGAACAGCACGGGCGGCGACGTGATGGCCGTCGGCAAATACGGCGACTTTTATATTTGCCGCGTGCCGGGGCGCTATGTCTCCAGCGACATTGCTTTGTTCCGTTTGCAAAATGGCGAAATGAAACGCACCGAAACCGTCGCCTGGGCCTGGTGCGACGAAGGCTGGTGCAACCAACAGGACGCCTGGCTCAAAGATGTGAACAAGGATGGCAAAACCGACATCGTTCAACATTATACCCTCACCGACGACAAAGGGAAAGTAAAAGAAGAAAGAATGACCGTCTTGCTGCAAAACGGAAACGGCACCTTTAAGCAGGCCGAAGGTTTGCAACCGGACAAGTCGTCCTTTAAAATGGCAGGTATTTAGTCCGCAGTCTGCCAGTCCGCAGTCTTCTCCACGGGAGTCCTTCGGACAGTCTTAGGGGTCGGCGGATATAACCTTCCGATTTAGGCGACGTTATTTTTGAAGCAGGCGATGCAAAAAAATAGAGCATAGTGGTTCTATTTGACATTTTTTTAAAGAAGCCTGCATTAAAAAGAACAAGCATAAACGGAAGGTTATTATTCGCCGACCCCTTAGTGGAGTCCTACTCCGTTGGCGGTAATATAGAAATGCAAGAAATACAAGCGATAAAAATATCACCTATACTGAACAAGGTAACTTCAAAGCGGAGTGAAGAAGATTGCTATACTTTGTGTTGGTTACAAAATGGCATTGACCATATTGAAATAAACCAAACAAAATATAAAAATGTCTCCAATTCGGTTTTTTTCCTTACTCCCAACTTTGATTGGAAACTTTACAAAACCGATTCTGATTCATCATCTGGATATGTGCTATTTATTCCCAGAACACTGATGGACAACCCTGTTTTTAAAAACATGCTTATTACCCAAGTGCGTTTTTTCAATTCGACTGATGAGATTCCGAAAATAAATCTTTCTCCGGGTATTGAAAAACGTGTAAAATCTATTCTTGAAATGCTCGATGAACTCATAAGTACCAATCTTCAAAATAAAGAACAGGCTATACTGTCGCTTCTGAACACTTTTTTTGTGTATTGTGACGGGAAATGCAATATCAAAACGTTTATTTCGGACAATAACCAAAAAGCCGCCTTGGTCTATAAATTCAAAAAAAAAATTGACAAACAATTTTCGGAACAACACGAAGTTTCGGGCTATGCACAACTATTGCACGTTTCGGACAAATACCTGAACGAGTGTGTGAAAGAGGTTTTAGGAACAAATGCCAAAAGCCTCATTGCCGAAAAACTTGTAATGACTGCCCGCCACGAATTGAAGTTCACCGATAAGCACATAAAAGAAATAGCCTATGAGCTTGGCTTTTCCTCGCCTGATTATTTTAGCTATTTCCTAAAAAAGCACACCAATTTAACGCCTTCTCAAATTAGAAAAAACTGAATTTTCCAAAATTCTAATGTTATACCGTATTTATCACAACTTTCAAAACAACTTCTGGCTTTACTTTGTGTCCAAATAAAATAAAAAACAGTTATGGACAGAAAGAAATTTATCCAAACTTCGGGCTTGGGACTCGGAATTGCTTTGATACCCATAATGGAAAGCTGCAAGCAACCATCAAAAAAAACGGTCCCTTTTTCTAATCTCAATCCTAAAACAATAAAAGACAACGAGGGAGAAGTTTTAAACGTAATTGGCGATATACAGACCCATAAATTAATAGGAAGCGAAACCGGCAATCAAATTGTGGAGTGGGTCAGCAATGTAGAACCTGGTGTTGGCATACCGCCACACATCCATACCAAAGAAGACGAGATTTTTAGGGTCATCAAAGGCCAAATCGAAATAATGGTCGATGGAACAACTATTGTTTTAAAGGCAGGCGACACGGCATTTGCTCCAAAGAACATTCCACACGCTTGGAAAGTGGTAGGTTCGGAAAAAGCAAAAATGATAGTAAGTGCCTTTCCTGCAGGAATTGAAATAATGTTTCAAGAACTGGCTGATTTGCCTCCCGGACCACCCGATTTTGAAAAGGTGGCACAGATTTGCGGCAATTACGGAATCTCATTCATCAAATAAATACCACAGCCAACAAGCGGTAGCTGCCATGCTGCCCTATCGGGACGCTACGAACAGCTACCGACAACGTTATGTGGAATAAAGCCCAACAGGTTCAAAGTAGGACTCCACAGAGACTGTCCGAAGGACTCCCGTGGAGAAGACTGTGGACTAAAAGACTGAAGACTGAAAACCGAACATTTCTATTTTCAGATCATCCATTACCATGATGGCATCGGCTTTTTGGACGTTCCAGAGGAATATTTCAATATAGTCGAAATCTTCTTTTGGGATGCGGAGGTCCATTCCTGCTTCGCTCCATTTGTTGGGCTGCATGACCCGGAAGGGACGGATGAAACGCTCTTTTACGGGTTTGTTGTTTTTAATGAATTTCACCACAAACTGCGGCATGTGCCAATAGTCCCAGATCATTTTTGGGCTGTAAAAAGAGGCGTATATATGCAGCCATTTTCCCGCTTCCATTTCTGGTTTTTTTAGAATATGTATGCCCGGTGAAAATTCCTGTGCGGTGTTTGTATAATGCGACCATTTTCCAGAATGGGGAAAAGAAGGTGTTAGTTTTGAAGTATCGTTTTCGTTTTCAAAATTGTTTTCATAGATCAATTCCACATTTTTCCGCTCGCCGCTAAACCCCTCGTTGGTGTCCAATAATAAGCGGTCGTATGGGTCGTATTTTGTGTTGGCAAATATGCGCCAATAAAATGCCCTGTTCATGGCCGCCACCTCAAATGGCCCCCAATGTGCTTGATAGGTTTGGAAAAGGTTCAGAGCCACACAGCCAGAAATAAAAACAATTAAAATTGATTTTATTATTTTATGCCTCGTACTGGCCATCCACTCAAAAAAAGCAGCCAACGGAAATGCCAACAAAACATATGACTGCACAAACGCCCGCTGCCCGAATGCACCGCCGTACCACCATATGTCCCAAGCACATATAACCCACGTATTTATTAAAAAGAAAATAAAAATAGCGGGAAATATTTTTTTATATTTTTTATATAAAAAATAAAAACCAACAATAGACAGCAGCATCAGCGGCGTATATATAAACCACCCTTTCCGGTAAGAAAAAAACACATCGGAAAAATGCGGGCTCAAAAAACTGAAGCCTTGGTCTTGATAGCTGTATTCCAGCCAATGCCCGCTCACCGCCTTCCAATAAATTAATTGGATGCTGCCGATGGCCGCAACAACTATTACCGCCGCCAATATTTTCGGCATATTGTTTTTAAAAAATAAAAACCTGTTTTTAATATCTTCCAAATTGCCGATGCCCCACAAAACAGGGATCATGGCATACATGAGTTCCGTGGGCCGTGCCAATGCAGCAAGGCCAATGCTTGCACCTATTGACAAAGCATATTTCCATTTTTCCGTTTCATAAAAACGGATGGTTGACCATGTTAAAACGGCAAATAAGGTGAATAAATAAGAATGCGTATTGGCGGCGTCGAAGGTGGCATAATTTAAAAAATTAGTGCCAATGGCAATTAATATCAAAACCCAGCCGGCCGTTTTATCAGAAAAATATTTGGACAATATCTTTTTAAGAAAAAACAATCCGATAATTACAAACAATACGCTCCATATTTGCAATGCAATTTGATAGGGCAGCGAAAAGCCGTCTGCTGGATAGCCGCTTGTTTTTGCATAAATATGTGCAGCGAAAAATGCAGGCGAATATAGTACGGCCATGCCTGCCGGGTATTTCATTACCTTGTTCCCGTTGCCGGTGGTATATGCTTGGTCGGGGTGTGGCGTGGGCACATATTTTTCAATAATATCGGACAGGAAGTTTACCTTTTTTATATCATCGTAAATAAACAGGGCGGGCAGGTACAGGTAATAACCGCTCACGTCCCATGCAATGGCGGCGTTGGTGTATTTCTCTGTATATCTCGGTTTTATCAATACGGCGGCGATCAAAAACAAAGCGCAAAAACAGAGGGCAGTGTTCGAAAATTTTGATTTCATAAAATATAAGAAAATATTTTTAGTAGCTTGCAAAGCAGTATTTATGCACTGACACAAGCTACGGCAAACCTGTTTATTTCCGGGCTGCAATTTGGTTTTATTTTTCAAATTTGCCAAATCCCCCTTTGACCGAGTAGGCGCACCGAAACTAAACTGATGAAAGATGCCTAAATTTACCCCATCTTTCAGTTTCATTTTTCTAAAAACAACTTTGTATCAATTAACAGCCATATTCCTGTTTTTTTTGATTGCCGCCCAAAGCAGCAACACCCCAAACACGGCTGCCCACGGCCTCTATTTATCGGTCATTGAAATACAGCACCCTAGCCTCTCGCCCACCGCCGACCTGAAAATGAAAATATTCAAGGACGACCTGCAAAATGCCCTGCGCAATGCCTTCCCGGACACCCCCCCGCCCGACAAAGAATTGCTCTGCGAGAACGGACAGGCCGATCTGCAGGCCTATTTTAACAAACATGTTTTTTGTGAAATAAACGGGCAAAAACTTGTTTTGGAATGGAACGGCTGCGAAAAAAACAACGACGCCTATTGGTTTTTTTATAAAATAAAATGCCCGCAAGAATGGAAGGCATTCCGCCTCAAAGCAGACTTCCTGATGGAACTCTACCCTGCCCAGGCCAACATGCTGCAGCTCACCAACGGGGCAGACAAACGCTTTGTCCGGCTGACAAAAAAGGAAAGTACTTGCGAGGTGCTATGGTAGCACAGCCTTCAGGCTGTCCCGGTGCGCGGCGTTCACGCCGTTGCCCTCGCCGTAAACGGCAAGCACCGGGACAGCCTAAAGGCTGTGCTACCGGGCTATCCGCCCATCAAGTCCAGCATCGCCTGCGTCATGACCAACACCCCCGTTTCAATGGATTTCTCCGGCTGCGGGTAATAAAACGGAGAATGCAGCCCCGGCATGTCCCCTGATTTCATCCTTTCGTCCGGCACCGTACCGAGCCAAAAAAGCACTGCGGGCACCTTCTCTTTGGTCTGCCCGTAGCGGGCAAAATCTTCGCCGACCATGAGTGGTTCGGCGGCAACGACCTGCTCTTTGCCGATGGCTTTTGCCGCCGATGCCTCCATGCGGTCAACCAATGCGGGGTTGTTGTAATTGGCGGGCGTAAAGGTTTCGGGGATGATGACTTCCGGCATCTTGTCGTCGGACAAGCCCGCTGCGATGGCCACTCCCCTCGAAATTTCTTTGATGCGTTTGTGGACGTACTGCCGCATCTTTTCCGAGAAGGTGCGGACGGTCAGTTTCAGCACCACCTCGTCGGGGATGATGTTGTGCTTGATGCCGCCTTTGATGGCCCCCACCGTTATCACCGCCGATTCGGTCGGTTTTATATTCCTCGAAACGATGGTCTGCAGGTCCATCACGATCATGCTCGCTATCACCACCGGGTCAATGGACTTGTCGGGCGTGGCGCCATGTGCGCCGATGCCAAAAACCTTGATGTCTATGCTCTCCGTATTGGCCATCGTGTAGCCCCTGCCAAAACCGACCTGGCCCGTCGGGATGCTGGGGCTGCTGTGCAGGCCGATGGCAAAATCGGGCACTGCGAACTTTTCGTACAGCCCTGCGTCCAACATCAATTTTGCGCCTTTTCCGATCTCCTCCGCAGGTTGGCCGATGAGCATCAAAGTGCCCTTCCACTGGTCTTTCATTTTCACCATCGCCCTCGCCGTGCCGAGCCAAGTGGTCATGTGCAGGTCGTGGCCGCAGGAGTGCATGCCGCCTATTTTTTCGCCGTTGTACTCCACCTCCTTTTTGCTGGCATAAGGCAGTTCGGTTTTTTCGTACATCGGCAGGGCGTCCATGTCGGTACGGTAGAGGATGGTCGGGCCGTCGCCGTTTTTGAAAATGCCGACCACGCCGTAGCCGCCAAAGTTTTCGGTCACTTCAAAACCCGTTTTCCGCAGCTCGGCGGCCAGTGTTTTGGAGGTCTCTTTTTCTTCCAATGAAAGCTCCGGCTGCTGGTGCCTTGTTTTGTAAAACTCGACCAGATAAGGGAGGTCTTTTTCGATGATCTTTTTGGCAGGCGGCTCGGTGCCGGTAAAAGAAAAGGTGAACAGCGTCAATGCAAACGCCGTGAGCAGGGAATGCAATTTTGTTTTTTTCATACTTATTGTTTTTCAAAATCAAAACAGAAGGAAACCCAAATGTACGTCAAAATTTTCAGCGCAAGGGCGCAATGGTGCAAGGAAACGCAAGGGCAGGCAGGTGCCCCGCTAGAGCAGGCCGCTCAGCGGAGTCCCATCGCCTTCTCCACCTTAGCGTACAATCTTTCCGCTTCCGCAAAATCCAAAGTCTGCTGCCCGTCCGAAGCTGCCTTTTCTGGCTCGTGGTGTACCTCCAGTAGCAGCCCGTCCGCCCCCGACATGACCCCCGCCAATGCCATCGGAGCCACGTACTTCCGCAGGCCGATGCCGTGCGATGGGTCAACCACCACGGGCAGGTGCGTTTTGTCTTTTAAAATGGGGATGGCGTTCAGGTCCAAGGTATTGCGGTAGGCTTTTTCATAAGTCCGGATGCCCCGTTCGCAGAGGATTATTTTTTCGTTGCCATTGGAAAAAACATATTCCGCCGCCTGCAGCAGTTCGTCCAATGTGCCCGACATGCCCCGCTTCAACAGCACGGGTTTGTCCACTTTTCCCAAGCCGTCGAGCAGGGTGAAATTTTGGGCGTTCCTCGCCCCCACCTGATAGATGTCCACGTAATCGTACATGGCCTCTATCTGCTCGGCGTCCATTACCTCGGTGATGATCTTGATGTTGTGCGGGCGGCAGGCGCTGTGCCACATTTTCAGCCCGTCCATGCCGAGGCCACGGAACGAGTAGGGCGAGCTCCGGGGCTTATAGACCCCGCCGCGCATTATTTTTATATTGTTTTTCAGCAGGTGCTCCACCGTTTTTTCTACCTGCCCCTCGCCCTCGATGGAGCATGGGCCGGCCATCAATGCCATGCCGCCGCGGAATATTTTCACGCCGTCGCCGAGGTCTATTTCGGTGGGCTGTACCTTCCATTTCCGCGACACCAATTTATAGGCATCCGATACGCGGTGGACATCGCGCACACCGGGCAGGTTGCCGATTTTTCTGATGTCGAATTCCTTTTTCCCCACGCTGACCAAGTAATCGGAAAACTGCGTGGAGACTTCCATCGTCTTGTACCCGATGTTGTTAATGTTTTGCAGCACCTCGTCTTTCAGGTGGCCGCTGATGTCTTTTTCGAGTTGTATTATCATTTTGAACCAATGCTGGTGATAGGGATGGTTTTAAAAAAAAAAATATCTTTTACGATGATGGGGAAGGCAAAGGTTACGAATAATGGGAATATCTGGAAATAAACTTAGGGACATACTTACAACTTAATGACATGTGCGAATCAGGGCTTGACCTAAGTTCAATATGTAGTGCAGTGATTAGTAATTAGTTGATCAGTGATTAGTGATTAGTGATTAGTGATTAGTGATCAGTGATTAGTGATTAGTAGATCAGCAATCAGGACGTTAGATCATTGACTTTATTTTAGCTTGGCAAGCCCGATGTGAAATGCGGATGAGGTTGTCAAGTTGCTTTCCAAAAACACCTAAATCCACTAATCACTAATCTACTAATCACTATTCACTAATCTACTAATCACTAATCACTAATCACTAATCACTAATCACTAATCTACTAATCTACTAATCACTAATCACTAATCTACTAATCACTAATCTACTAATCACTAATCACTAATCAACTAATCAACTAATTACTAATCACTTCATTAGCCTGCTCTTATCAATCCTTCCAGCCTATAACAAACCATAAAAAACAAAACGGGAATATCCGGGAGCGGTTTAGCATGTATATTGCTGGCAAATTCTACATTCGCATTTCATTTTATCACCACCATCAACCCTGCTGACATGCACAAGTCTTTTGCCCTGTTATTGGCCTTTTCTTTTTTCCTCGCTTGCAGCGAAAATAAAAAACCGGAAGCAGCCAAGCAGCCTGCGCCTTTGCCGGCTTCCCCTATACCCGTTTACGAAGATTTTTCCCTGCTCGAACCTATTCTTCACCTGCAAAACGACACCACTTATGTCCTCAATTTTTGGGCAACCACCTGCAAGCCCTGCCTGCAGGAAATGCCCCATTTTGAACATCTCAATAAAATGTACGCCAACAAAAAAATACGGATATTATTGGTCAGCCTCGACCTGAAAAGACATGCACAAACGAGGGTGGCAAAATTTATTGAAAAAAAGAATATCCAAAACGAGGTAGTCGTAATGTGCGACCAAAACTATTCTAAATGGACAGGCAAAATAGACGGGTCGTGGTACGGCGCATTGCCCGCAACGCTTATTTATAAAAACAAAAAAAGGAGTTTCTTTTTTGGTGCTTTTGAAACTTATGAAGACTTGGATAAAGCGGTGGCAGCGGTGATGCGTTAGTTTTGCATTGCGTTGCCTTGCGCTCTTTGCTCCCGGTGCCTGCCGGTCTTGCGTTGAAAACATATCAGTAAAAAAGACCACCACCATATATCGGGCAGTGCATCAAATGCTGCTCTCAATATCTCCCGCAAAGGCGCAGGGGCCGCATTACATTTGATGCACTGCCAACGAACGAGATAACAATCCTAAAGGAGCAGGATGAAATAAAAATGGCAGCCTTGAACAGGCTGCCATTTTATTTTATCAAATCAAGGCTGGATAAGCCGCTGCTTGAAAGTTGCTTTCAGTTCCACATCCCCGACAGGCACAACGACGGTCAGTTCCCGGGCCTCGTCCATCCGTGGGAAAACCACTTTCCCGCTCACTTGATAGCCCTTGTCCAAGGTAGTTTTGCGCAAAGAATAGTCTTTCCAAAAATCAATAGTTGGGGGCAGGTACTGCATGGGCGGGGGCGGCACGGCATAATAGGCATAACTGATTGTAGCGGCGGCATCCAGGCCATCAAGGACGATGCCGTCGTCGCTGCGCCCACCTCCCCCGTCATCGTCACTTGCAATGGCGGCTACCGTTGCGGCCACAACGACCGCACCGACGGCCAATGCCGTATTTTTGTTGGCAGCCTCTTTCCTGCTCCGTTCCATTTGTCCCCCAAAAATTTCTTTTTCGGGATCATAGGCCCAGGCCTTCCTGCCGGTGTTCGCTACGAGTTGGATCACTTCTGGTTGGAGGAGGGTTTCCTTCTCTGCGAGGTTCACTACTTCCACGTCGAAAATCAAATCTTTTTTGGTGAAATCTTCAAAAAAAATGTGGGCTTCATAGTCTCCTTTTTTCACCAAAACAACTTGGCGTCCGTAGTTCCATTTGGTGGTTTCGTTCCCGGCAGATTCTACCTGAACGATTTTTTGGGGCGAGAAACAAGAAGTCAAAGAAATCGCTAAAATAAAAACAGCGAGGAATGAACTTAAAATAGATGGGCGCATAATAATAGGTTTTAGTTTATAAAAAATTGATAGTCAAAGTTATTATCATAACGCTTGAGGAACTGTCGCGCCCCCACGCATAAAAGTTAAATTACTCTAAAAAACTATACTGAACCATAATAGGTTTTGTGCATTTGCTCTCGCCAGCCCCCAGCCCCAGAAGGGGAGCATCTGCCCTCTATGCACAAAACCTATTATGGTTCAGTATATAATCCGAGCATTTTCCGGTTGAGTTTTTCATCTGTTTTCCCGCCGGCAAAATCATCGAACGCCCGCTCCGTCACCTCAATGATATGCTCCTTGATAAAAGGCGCCCCTTCCCTTGCCCCCTGTTCGGCGCTCTTGATGCAGCACTCCCATTCCAGCACGGCCCAGCCCTCGTAGCCATATTGCGAGAGTTTAGAAAAAATGGATTTGAAATCCACCTGCCCATCGCCCGTTGAGCGGAAGCGCCCCGGCCGATCTGCCCAGCCTTGATAGCCGCCATAAACACCGCTGCGGCCGGTCGGGTTGAACTCCGCATCCTTGACGTGGAACATCTTTATTTTTTCATGGTAAATATCAATGTTGGCGAGGTAGTCCAACTGCTGCAAAACATAGTGGCTGGGGTCGTAGAGCATGTTCGCGCGCGGGTGATTGCCCGTGGCTTCGAGGAAGCGCTCGAAGGTGATGCCGTCGTGGAGGTCTTCGCCGGGGTGTATCTCGTAACAGAGGTCAATTCCGTTTTTGTCAAATTCATTGAGTATTGGCAGCCAGCGTTTTGCGAGTTCTTTGAAACCAGTTTCCACCAAGCCCTGCGGGCGCTGCGGCCAGGGGTAAACGGTATGCCACATCAGTGCGCCGGAGAAAGTGGCGTGCGCCTTTAGGCCGAGGTTTCGGCTTGCTTTGGCCGCCCATTTCAATTGCTGTACCGCCCACCTTGTGCGTGCCTTTGGGTTGTTGCGGACATTTGCGGGAGCGAACACATCGAAGCCGATATCATAGGCCGGATGCACTGCAACGAGCTGCCCCTGCAGATGGGTGGACAGTTCGGTGATCTGCACGCCACATTCCTCGACCCGTCCTTTCAGGCCATCGCAATATTTTTTGCTGCTGGCGGCTTTTTTCAGGTCTATCAAATGTGTTTCCCAAGTGGGTATCTGTACGCCGGTGTAGCCGAGTCCGGCTGCCCATTTGCACATATTTTCAAGCGTATCGAAAGGGGCTTTGTCGCCGACGAACTGGGCGAGGAAAATGGCCGGGCCTTTGATGGTCTTCATTTTTTTGATAATTATGTTGTAACTGTTTAGGGAGTTTGTAATAAATAATTTACGCACATGCACGCCATAATTTTCAACGCAAGGGCGCAAAGGTGCAAGGGTGCGCAAGGGCTAAAAGCCTTGAAAAAAATCATCCTTCCGTACCTTATTGATTGCAAGCTGCCTAAAGCCTATTGATTTCAAGATCGGGGCAAGTTAGCAAAATATTGACTTTGGTCAAGGTGGGCAGCGGAGCTTTGTGGCCCCGGCCTTCATGCCTTTCGCAAGGCAATAATTTCCCCACTTCTTTTTTTCTCCCTACATTGTTGCCCCATTTTCAAAACAAAACAAACAATATATGTCAGTCACCAAGCGACTCCTTTCCCTCGACGTATTCCGCGGCCTTACCATCGCCCTCATGATCCTCGTCAACTGCCCCGGCGACTGGGGGCATACCTACCGGGCGCTGCTCCATTCCGAATGGCACGGCAATACCCCGACCGATGAAGTGTTCCCGTTTTTCCTCTTCATAGTGGGCATCGCCATTACCTTTTCGCTCACCAAGCGCAAGGCCGCTGGCGAAAATGTTTATAAAAAAATACTCAGCCGAACATTGTGGATCGTCGGCATCGGTGTGTTCCTGAACGGTGCGCCGGAATTTAATTTTGCCACTTGGCGCATCCCCGGTGTACTGACCCGCATCGGCATCGTTTACGGCATCTGCGCCGTCATTTTCATGAAAAGCAATGCCCGCCAAATGTTCTGGATAGCCATCGCCTGCCTGCTCGGTTATTGGGCGCTGCTGACATTGGTGCCCGTACCGGGGCAGGGCTATGCCAGTCTCGAAGCGGGCAAAGACCTCGGTGCCTGGCTCGACCGGGCCATCTTTGGCCAGCACCTGTGGAGCGAGTCCAAGACTTGGGACCCCGAAGGTTTGCTGAGTACCATCCCTTCCATTGCCACCTGTATTGCTGGCATATTGGCAGGCAACTGGATACGCCGGAAAATGGATGAAGGGGAAAAATGGACGGCCATGTTTGCCGTCGGGTTTTTGCTTTTTCTCGCCGGCCTGCTCTGGGGCGAGGTCTTTCCGATCAACAAAAAACTATGGACGAGCAGCTACGTGCTTTTCCACAGCGGCCTGGCATTGCTGACCCTCTCGACGGTCTGGTGGCTGGTGGATAGCCTGCCCCGAAGACTCGGGGGAAAAGCTTACAGGGGCTGGACAAAACCTTTTGTCTGGTTCGGCATGAACCCGCTGTTCATTTATATCTTGCACGAAGTCATTGCCATCGTGCTGGGGGCCATTCCCGTCGGCGACGGCTCGGCCTACAGTTGGATTTATGAAAACATATTCCACTCGTGGCTGGGCGCCTACAATGCCTCGCTGGCATTTGCCCTGTCCATGGTGCTGGTCAACCTGCTGGTTGCGTGGTATTTATACAAAAAGAAAATTTTTATAAAAGTGTAGATTCAAAAAAAGCAAAAGCAAAACGACCAACCATGTCAACAACCAAACGCCTTCTTTCCCTCGACGTATTCCGCGGCCTCACCATCGCTTTTATGATCCTCGTAAACTGCCCCGGAAGCTGGAGCAGTGTCTATGGCATGCTGTTGCACGCCGAGTGGCACGGCTGCACCCCGACCGATCTGGTATTTCCGTTTTTCCTTTTTATTGTTGGCATTGCCATCTCTTTTTCCCTTTCGAGGAGGAAGGCCGAGAGTGCGGACAAGGGCAAGGTTTACCGGAAAATAATCAGCCGTACTTTGTGGATCATCGGCATCGGGCTGCTGCTCAACGGAGCTTTCAAATTCAATTTGGCCACTTGGCGCATCCCCGGCGTATTGTTCCGCATCGGCATCGTTTACGGCATCTGCGCCATGATATATATGGTGACCACGGCCCGCCAACAACTGTGGATAGCCGCTGCCTTCCTGCTCGGATACTGGGCTTTGATGACCCTGGTGCCCGTGCCGGGGCAGGGCTACGCAAGCCTCGAAATGGGCAAAGACCTCGGCGCCTGGCTCGACCGTTTGGTGTTCGGCGGCCACGTTTGGCGGCATGCAAAAACCTGGGACCCCGAAGGGCTGCTCAGTACCGTCCCCGCATTGGCCACTTGCATTGGCGGCATATTGGCAGGCACCTGGATCAGGGGCAGCATGGAGGCATTCGCCAAATGGACGGCCATCTTTGCCGTCGGCTTTTTGCTGGTCTTGGGCGGCCTGTTGTGGGGCGAAGTCTTTCCGATCAACAAACAATTGTGGACCAGCAGCTATGTGCTGTACCACAGTGGTTGGGCATTGCTGACTTTAGGAACGGTCTGGTGGCTGGTGGACGTGAAAGGCTACAAAGGCTGGACAAAACCTTTTGTCTGGTTTGGCATGAACCCGCTGTTCATTTTCGTGCAGCACTCCGTGATCGTGAAAATAATGCTGGCCATAAAAATAGACGGCAGTTCGTCTTATGCTTGGATATATAATAACATGTTCCTCTCGTGGCTTTCGCCAAAAAACGCCTCGCTGGCTTTTGCGCTGATGCACGTGGGCATCAATTTGTTCGTGGCCTGGGTTTTATATAAAAAGAAGGTTTTTATAAAAGTATAGCAGCGGTGATAATTTGTAACTACTGCAGTGATTAGTAATTAGTTGATTAGTGATTAGTGATTAGTGATTAGTCCGCCAAATCTCTGATAATGTGGCATTGAACCAAAAACTAAATGGTTAGCTAATTACGATTTGTACCACTACTCAGGTGGTTGAACCTATAATTTCACCAACCCCCGACTTTAGTCGGGGGTTGGTGAAATTATAGCCTGAAGTACCTGAGTAGTTACGATAATTTAAATTCAGGGAGTTGGAAACAAATGACCTGCAAAATAGGATGGAACACAGATTGAACTGATTGAACTGATTTTTACGGATTTATTAATTAACTGTTGAGCACCCTTCATGAAACTGCTGAACAGTTACTTAATAAATCCGTAAAAATCAGTTCAACCAGTTCAATCTGTGTTCCATCCTAGTTGACATGGAAGTTTTTGCCTGCTTCCCAATGCCTGATTTTTGGGCGCATTTTTTTTAATTAAAGGTAACTCTAGTCGCCCGTAGGTCTAAGCTAACATTATTTCAATGAACTTTTTGGATTTTTTCACACAACCTCAAACATACGAGTTACAATTAAAGTATGCTTATAACTTTTGGGCGGAGCAAAGGCGCAACAAATATGTTTCGCCTTTATTTTTTTGCCAACACTTCAACGCCTTGTCTGTCATTTTTTTATAAAAATATATTTCAATAAATTAAAAAATATTGCTTGGCGTCCTGCCTGTCCTTCAAATTATAGTTTTTCAATATGGCTCGCATTTTGTTCCAATGCCGGCAGAAGATATACCTCCACTCTCATAGACCAACGCTTCCAAAACCTCTTTCCCCTTTATTTTTCCCGGCCTGATTTCCAGAATACCGCCCTATTCAAAGCTATTGATTATTGAAGATAAAAAACACATTACACGATGAACAAAATTCTGATTCCGACCCTACTCATGCTAGCTGCACATTCGTTTGGACAATCTATCGAACAATATGAAAAGCTGGCGCTTGCGTCCTTTTATTCAAAGGACTTTCCCACTACTTTACTTTACAGCGAGAAAGCCATCGAAATGGACGGGGGAAGTGTTTCCTCTCTGTTTTTTGCTGGTGAATCTGCCCGGCTGATGGACGACATGGAAAAGGCCGAAACTTATCTGGAAAAAATTCCGGACGAGGCCAAAGCAGGCTATTTTGCTGTAACGGACTACCACCTCGGCATGGTAAAACAAAACCTCGACAAAAGGGACGAAGCAAAAAACTGCTATGAAAGTTATTTGAACAAACACTACAACGAGAACGACCTGTACTCGTTTTTGGCACAAGAGGCCATCCACTCGCTGGCCACCGGGGACGAGTGGGCAGCAGACGGTTCGTACCTCGATAAACTGCCCGGCAACATCAACACGGAACAGCCTGAACTCGCACCGCTCCGTTATGCCAATAAAATCTATTTTTCGACAGTGCTGGAAGAAAATTACCTGCCGACCAAAAGCAAAAGGAAGCGCAAAAAATTGGTCAAACGCCCAGTTTCGCGCATTTACGAAGCGCAGTTCAACCGGCCGGCAAGGCTTTCTGTAGTCAACCCAAGGTCGGCTATTTTGTCGGCCTCCAACATTACTTTGATGCCGGATGCCAGCCGGATGTACTACACGCTGTGCAGCGACGAAAACCCATCGGCCCAGGAAAAATGCACCATCTGGTACCGCAACCGTTTTTACGATGGTACTTGGGGCCCGGCCGTTAAATTGCCAACGGATATCAACCTGCGCAGATATACCAATACGCAGCCTTCTGTGGGCTACGATCAGCAGACAAAAAAATATACATTGTTTTTTGTTTCCGACCGCCCGGGAGGCGCTGGCGGCAAAGACATTTGGTGTTCGGAAATAGGAAAAGAGGATACTTTTGGCGAGCCGTACCCACTGCCGATCAATACCGAAAAAGACGAGGTTACCCCGTTTTTCCACCAAGCTACGCAGACCCTGTTTTTCAGTTCACAAGGCTGGGACAGCAAGGGCGGCTTTGATGTTTTCCGTAGCAAAAAAACAAACGAAAACGAATGGAAAGCACCACAGAACATGGGGGCTTATATGAACACGGAAAAAGACGAAACTTATTATACTTACCACACTTCTTCCAAGTTTGCCTATTTTGTTTCGGACGAAATAGAAGAAGGGAAAAAAGACATCGGAGGCGATATTTTTGAAGCCCGCATCTTTGTCGGATACCGCCTCAGGTTATTCGATGCAGGTGGCAAAACGCCTTTGACGAACGGCAAAGTGGAAATAGAAAACCTGAAAACAGGCGCTAAAGGAAGTTTTGACGCAAGAAAAGGATTGCACGAAATCAATTTTAAATTGGAGCCGGGAGAAAATTATAAATTGACCGTTTCTGCCGAAGGTTTTCAACCAGAATCATTTGACCTAAATACTGAAAATATCAGCTATTTTTCTTCTTTGGAAAAGAATGTTTTCCTGAAAGCTTTTGCCAGACCGTAAATTAATGGTGAATAGCCTGCCCCGAATACCCGGAAGGGGCAAATATAAAATACGATCATTTTCTAAAACGTTAACCTATTTTTTTAAATCAATATCATTAACAAAAAAAAGGGCATCCTAAATGGATGTCCTTTTTTGTTCGTTATTTGTCCAACTTCCCGATATATTCTTAAATTTCCTAAAAACGATTAATATTGCAAAATTGATTTCACAAACAACCAGCCATGGAACTATCAGATATAAAAATAAAATTAAAAGACCGGTTGTCGCTCGGCCTCAATTATGGGCTGCAGTCAGTGGAAGAAGCATTGGCCGGCCAGTCTATTTTAAAGGATGATATAGTCACCTATAAAAGCCAGTACAATGACCTGAACAAAATAGCGAGCCAGGGGATATTGGGATATGAGCAGGTGGAAATAGGTTACAACAAAATAAGGCAGGGGCTGATCAGGATGATAGATAAAATCGAAAGCGCTGATTTGGCCAATCACAAAGCATTGCCAAAAGTGCAGAACAACGAACTGCAAAACAGGAAAGAGAATTTTTTCGAGCTGTTGAAAATACATTTTACCAACCTCGAAAATATCAGGGTCGTTTTGCAGACTTCCTATGATGGCCAATATAAGGACGACATCAGAAAGGGCAGGGAAGCGGTTTCTTTTTTATACAAAGATGTGTTCAAGTATGCTTTTGAACAGCCGAGAAGGGGGGAAGAAGTGAGCGACATTGCCGCATATGCAAAAGGTTTTTTTGAAAATAAATACCCGCGCATGGAGGCCTATATGAACACGCTGGGCTTTATTTTGAAATATATCAGCGAAGCAGAAGTGGACCAGGGTTTCTTTTTTGGCGTGGTCAGTTCCATTCTTTCCAGCGACGAAAAAGCCATGCTTTTATATTTTGCGCTCGGAAGCCCTGACCCCGGTTTCAAACAATTATTGACTGAATCCGATATTATAAGCGAACGGATAAAAAACAGATTATTAAAAGAGGAACATTTTGATTTATTGTAAAAAAATAAATGAACGAAACAAAAGAAATATCGCGGCTTTCCAGGTTGACCGCTATACTTATATACCGCACCATTTTAGGTTTTGTGCATTGAGGGCTGGTTCTCCCCTTCTGGGGCTGGGGGCTGGCGAGGGCAAATGCACAAAACCTAAAATGGTGCGGTATAATTTTACAATCAAAAAGAATTATTACGGCCAGTGAATTGGCCAAAAAATTCAACATCAGCACGAGGACTGCATCTTTGGGCTAAGTTTATGGCAGAAAAAACCATCGAAAAAGTTCCCAATAAATTAAGCGAAGATATATTTTGCATTTACACCAATTATGAAAGCGACCACACCAAACCATACACCACCTTACTCGGTTGCAAGGTTGCTGATTTGAAAAATATACCTCCGGGAATGACGGGCCTATCTTTTAATAAAAGCGAATATAAATGTTTTACGGCAAAAGGAAATTTGATGGAAGGCGCAGTTTGGAACAAATGGGCGGAAATATGGAATGCGGATATAGACAGGGCTTTTACCGCCGATTTTGAAATATATGGCGAGAATGCAAAAGATCCAAAAAATGCAGAAGTCGAAATATTTGTTGCTTTAAAATAAACAAAAAATGATCAGCGAATTACAAGCCTTTTATCTCAACAAAGAAGAACCCGTAAAAAGCTGCCTGATGGCCATGCGGGATTATATATTGAAATACAGTCCTGACATGACCGAAACCTGGACCCACAAAATGCCGATGTTCAAATACCGGGGCAAATTGTTTTGTTATCTATGGGTCAATAAAAAAACATACGAACCATATATCGGCATATATAAAGGAATAGAAATAGACCACCCAAAACTGGACTTGGGAAACAGGAACAAAATGAAAATAATGGAGATAAACCCGAACGAAGATTTGCCTATCGACACATTAAATGAAATATTTGAATTGGCCATTCCATTATATAGCGGCAAAAAGGTTGTTGGTAAAAAAGGATAGCTGTTCAGTATAAGTAAATAAAAATAGTTTCCCGCAAAGTAACGCAAAGGTTCCGCTATGTCTCTCAAAGCGAGGCGAGTACACGTCTGACTTTGCGTGACATTGCGGAACCTTTGCGCTACTTTGCGGGAAACCTCTTCTAAGTTTTTATTGAACAGTTCCCTTTTTTTATTATTTGCGCATTAGCGGCCATTTAAACAAAAAAACCACCACCGCCAGAAGCGGTGATGGTTCAATAAAAAATTAAAGAAAGCAGTTTTAATTTGACGAAATATTATTGCAAAATAATTTTACCGGAATACCTGCCCAGGCCATCTATTTCTACTTTATAAAAATAAACGCCCGGCGCAAGCCCCTTCCTTTCAAAAAGGAAAGTATTGGCAGCAAAAGGTTCAACCACAAGCTGTTTGCCGAGGGCGTTGTGCAATATAAAGGTTGCTCCTGTCAGCGCCTTTCCGGGAATCTTAAAAGTGACATCGCCGAACGAGGGGTTCGGGTAAGTCAACAGTTCGCCGAGGCCGGCCGGGCGTTCATCCGTATCGCTGACTATTTCTATAAAATGCTCGCCGATGGTATGGAAAACAGTGTTCGTGATAATAGGCTCGTTGAAATCAAAATAAATAGCGGCCTCGTTTTCGATCACCGTGCCCAGCGGCAGGCCGGCCTTTTGCGAAGCCTTAAATTTCACAAAACCATGCGAAGCAACTTCGTCCGTAGTGCTGTCGGGCAGCAAGATATTGGCGAACGTGAAACGGAGCATGTTCCCGTCCACCAATTCAAACTTATAGTCGTGGCTCGAAGCCCCCGGGCGGACACTTGCGGGGTCGAGTGCAGGGTCGAGTTCGTCGGTAATGACAATATTGAAAGCCTTGTCCGTACCCGTGTTCTGGAAGCGGATCAGGTAATCAATATCCGTATTCCTCTTGATAAAGTGCCCTTCCCCGTAACCAGTTGGAAAAGCCTGTTTATCGTTGGGGTCAAATGAGCCGATGTTCTGTTGGCAGTCAGTGGCAATGAAGGGGTTGGGGTTTTCCAGGGGGAAGAGGTTGACCAATCCCAACAGGTTGAAGCCGCCGCAGCCTTCCACAGCTTTGGCCACATTGCCCTGATAAGGGTGCCCGGGTTCTTGCGGGGCTTCGATGCGGTAAGTGGCGCCCGTGGCGGGGAAGGGGGTCAGTTCATGCACCTCGTTCGGGCCGAGGTTGAAGGGGTTCGACTGCAGCATGATAACGTCTTCTACCACGATGTAATCCAGTGGCCCGGCCATCGCTGCCGTACCAGTATTGGCGATGCTGAGATGGATCGAATCATTTTGGCAATAAGCATCCACTTCGATATTTGCCCCCGACCAATTGGTGGGGTTCGGGCAAATGGTGTCGGGGTAAATATGGGCATCCACACAATGGGTCGCACCGAGCGTGGCATCGCAACTGAGATCAAAATTGATCCTAAAATCACCGCAGTCGCCGGCAGCCACATCGCCGAGTTCAAAAGAGTAAAGATTGCCGCCGAGGGGCGTCCCCGTAATTTCGCTCGACAGGAAGTCCATGAAGGGGTCGAGCTGCACCTCCACATGCACGTCCTCGATAGTGCTGTCACTGTAATTGCAATAACTGACGGTGTAATAATTTTCAAAACAACGGCGCAAAAACGGTGCAGCAAGGTCCACCCAGAGGATGGGGCAGTCCATGTCGAAATGAACGGGGATGTCCTGCACAATGGTTTCGGCCATGCCGGGCGAAAACTGGACCGTATGGGTAGTGCCACAGCTTTGGCCATAGTTGAAGGGCACATCCAGGCTCACCTCGGCCAGGGTGTCGGAGGTGCAAAGAGGGAACAGGTAATGGCCCGATGAATCGGTCACCGCTTGTTGCACATTTCCCGAAACAAGCCCCGTTGCCGTAACCGTCCAGCCAGCAAGCGTCATCTCTCCCCCGTCAAAGCCACAGTCTGTGTTGGCGTCGTGAAAGACAGTCCCCTCCAATCCAAAAAGGTAAGGGTCAACATCGCTGAGCAGGAGGATTTGGGTGTAGGTAAGGCCAAATGAAACAGGGGCAAGCACAGTGGTCGGCGTTCCGTTTTCCAACAAAGTGAGGCCGTCCGCTGTCTTTAAAATGTCGTAGCCATCCCCGGCAATATCATCGCCGTCAATATCCAACCTTGGCATTGTCGCAATTCCAGAGATGCTGTCCGTCTCGCACCAGTTGATGGCCGTCCATGTACGGATTATTTTTTCAGCCTCATCATCGCAATCGCTTTCTATCACCTCGTCTTGATAATTGACAGCAAACAATGTCCCGTCGGGCGCAATCACTCGAAGCGAATCAACTGCCGCATTTCCAAAATGAAAATCGGCTGGCAAATGGATGCTCCAATCATTGATTATGTCAATGACCTGCCTGCAGGGTGCGCTCATGTTGCCGCTGAGGTCAACCGCCCGGAAAGTACGGATGATAGATTTAAGGCCACAAGCCCCGCTGTAGATTGAGGTTACAGATTTGGCAATAGTGTCCACGCCGCAGTTATCATCAGCATCGGCTTCGCCAAAATGGACAGCGAGTTCGCTCTCGTTATCGGGTTCGATGCCGAGGGCCTCGAAAGTTGATTTTGAAATGAAAGTGTCTGCCGGGGCGGTACAGATGGGGGGAGAGGTATCTGAATTGCATTTTGGGGGAATGATTTCCAAGGTCGTTGTGCAGGGGTTTTCATTGCCTGCGGCATCCACCACCCACATGACTATATCGTGTGTACCGATTTCAGGCTCATCAAAAGTCAATGATTCAGCACCGGGGACTTGAGATGACGGAGTGCTGCTTTCTTCTATCCTAAAAATCAGGTCGGGTGTGCAATTATCAAAGCTGCCATCGTCAAAATCCATTGCCCAAACGGTCAGTTCGTGGGGTACGATTTTTCCCATTTCAGCCACCAAGCCATTGACGCAGATAGCTGTCGGAACTGTCGTATCGTTTTGGCAATCAATAACCTGCACTTCGCTAAAGCAAGAACTTCCGGTAACATTGTCGTAAACAACAAGGGTTTGGGTCGTTCCGATATGCGAAGTATCTAGTGTGACAAAAGGAAAGCCCGGAGCAGGGTCGGTTGTAAAACCGATCCCCATCGGGTTGCAGTACGGCCCACCTTCCAAGATCATGGAGGGGTCAATTTCAATGCTCCCACTGACGGGGATGCCGACCGTTATAGAACTGTTGCAAGCCGGGGCAGCAGCAGTACAGCCATTGACCTGTACCTGCACCACACAGAGGTTATTGTTTCCGGCAGCATCCACTGCCCAGAGTACAACGTTGGTCGTACCGATCTCGGAAAAGTTAAAAGTCAGGCTTTGGGCGGTCGGTGGCACAGCAGAAGGGGGCAGCCCTTTTTCGACGTAAAACGCTATGTCGCCGGGGCAATTGTCATAGCTGCCGTCATCAAAAACTTGTGCATTGACAGTCGCCTGTCCAGTAACGGGGTTTAGCTGAACTACCGTAAACGCATCGCAAATGGCAACGGGCGGGCTAAGGTCGGGAGAGCAACTGCCCCCTCCGGAAAAACCCTGGACAACCACCGTGCCCCAACAGGAGCTGCCCGTTTGGGCATCAAAAACGACCACGGTGTGCGAGCCGATATCGTTGGTATCAACGGGCAATTCAGCTAGCCCAGGGAAACCGCCGCCGTTTAAAAAGTCGATACCATAAGTGCTGCAATAGGGGCCGCCTTCCAATATCGTATCTGGCAGAATGACCGTTTCGCCGCTAGGCGGCAAAGAAATGTTTGTAAGGCTGTTGCAGGCCAGGGTGCTGGTGCCCTGGCAGCCTGTTATTTCGAGTACCGCAAAGCAGTTGCTGTTGTTGCCGGCCTGGTCCACAGCCCACAGCACGATGTTGTGCGTACCGATGTCGGCGCTGGTAAAATCCAGGCTTTGGGTAGTCGGTGGGCTGGTGGAGTTTTGGGCCTCTTCGAGGAAAAAATCAATGGCGGAGCAGTTGTCAAAACTGCCGTCGTCAATGTCTGAAGGCCAAATGGTCAGTTGCCCATTGGCATCGAGGGCAGCGGTCAGGCTAGCGGTGCACACGGGGGAGGGCGGGGTTACATCGGGGTTGCACTGCGCGCGCATTTCATTTTTTTGAAAAAACAAAAGCATTGCAAAGAGGAGCAATTGGATATGCTTCATGGGTATTGATTTTAGGTTGTAAAGATAACTTTTCATGGGAGTTCTGTTTCAGTTGAAAGTTTGCAGGAAGCAGTGTTGGCTGTTTTCTTTAAACTTGTTTGTAATCAGTATTTTGCCCTTTTGGGGCAGTTTAAAGTTGATTGTGAAAAGCCCGGGGTGCAGCTTTCATTTCCGGAAAATGTCCGCTGCGCTCTTTTCACGGTACAAATGTGGGGATAGTTTGCGGGGGAAACAAAATCAAAATATCCAGTTCGTAGAGTTGTTTTTTTACGAAAAAATGAAATTTTATAATAAAATAAGTAGTTTTGGAAAAATTTGTAGAATAGATATAAAATGGTTTTGATTTTATTTTTATGAAAAACAGCCCACTTTTCAGATTGGTCTCATCATTTGGCCCCATTGAGCAGCGGGAAGCGGGCAAATTCCTGCGCTCCCCGTTTTTCAATACCCGCCATGACCTAGTGCTGCTTTTTGAGTACCTGCTGAACGAAAACGCGCCAGAAAAGGAACCGGCATGGGCCGCCTCGGCCGGCAAGGGCAAAGCCTACGACGAGCAGAAATGCCGCCTCATGATGAGCTACCTGCACAAGTTGCTGGAACAGTACCTCGTCATCAAAGAGGTACAAAAAGAAGGACTGGAAAACCGCCTGCGCCTCTTGCGCGCCTATCGGCAAAAAGGCATGGCCACGGCGCTCGAACGGTCAGCGGCAAGCCTCAAAAAGGTTTTGGAAAAACAGCCATTGCGGGACACAAAATACTTGGCCGCCAAATACGGCTACCTTTTGGAACACAACCGTTCGGTCATCGCCAACGACCCCACCAATGCGACCTTCCGACACCAGATGGAAAGCACCCTCGATGCCCTTTACCTGTCCACCCGCCTCCGGCTGATCTGCGAGTCCATCTCCCAGCAAGGCGTTTACAGCGTCGGTGAGGACGGCAGCATTGACGAGGGCTTTATCGCTTTGGCCGAAAAAAAAGAATGGAAAGACATGCCCGCCGTTTCGACCTACCTGCACTGTTTTTATATGCTTTCGCAACCAGACAATGAAGCCCATTTTCAGGTTTTCAAAAAAGACCTCCTTGCGCTCGACGGTCAACTTGCCGCCGAAGAAATGAGGGGCCTTTACCTCATGGCCGTCAACTACTGCATCCGGCGGCTCAACGAGGGCGAGGGCCGCTATTCTGCCGAAATATTCGACCTCTACAAACCGGGCATCGAAAGCGGTTACCTCCTCGAAAACGGCGTGCTTTCCCGTTTCACCTATCACAACATAGCCGCCGCTGGGCTGAAAACGGGCGCCCTTGAATGGGTGCGCCAGTTCATCCACGAGCATAAAAATTCCCTGGAACGCCGCTACCGCGAAAGCTCTTTCAGCTTCAACCTCGCCCGCCTCGAATATGCCCGCCGCCGTTTTGATACGGTGCTCGAACTCCTGCAAAAAGCCAATTACCGAGACCCCCTGCTCAACCTCTCCGCCAAAACCCTTTTGCTCAAAACCTATTACGAACTCGCCGAGTACGACCTGCTGCAATCCCACCTCGACGCCATGCGGAACTACATCCGCCGCAAACGGGTGATCGGCTACCACAAAAAAAATTACCTGAACATCGTCCGCTTCGCGGAGAAACTGCTGCGGGTGAATTTTTTGGACAAAAAAGAAGTGGCGAAGCTGAGGAAGGCGGTTTTGGAAGAGGAAGTGCTGACGGAGAAGGAGTGGCTGTTGGGGTGGTTGGGCTGAGCCCAAAAACAAAAAGTGCATCCCTCCGCCGAGGAATGCACTTTTTGTTTTTCGGGCATTGTCAATTTTGACGCGTTGCCAGTCACTTGCCCAAGCCCCCGTCTCCGCTGCTTTGCCATCCGCCTTTAGGCGGATCTGTTCACGTTAGGGAAGCTGTCATGGCTACACTTCAAGGGTTTTTCGAGGGGCATGGGTCCCTCAAAAAAAAACATCCCATTCGATACACCTTCCCCTAATCAGCTAAATCTCAAAATAAAACATACATTTAGCTGTTTAAAGATGCCTTAATCAGCTAAATGTAGCTTCTTTTGCATACATTTAGCTGATTAAGCACTTGCTTCATTTATTGACCAAAAACAAAAAA
>DROJ01000427.1 GCA_011321935.1 Bacteroidota bacterium
ATAGCGGGGCTACATGACTGTTTTTCTAACGCAGTATCAGCAAAAAAGAGGCATTTTTTCACCGGAAGCCCCCGAGGTTTCAGCCTGTCCCGATTTCTCGGGGGGACAGGCAAAATCCCAACAAGCTCTTAAATACTTGCCCGGTGTCTTCCCCTGAAAGGCACCGGTACAAACGCATTCTCAACATGAAAGAATTAAAAGACCTGATTCAGCTCATCACCCGCCACAAACGGAAAAGCCTCAACGTGATCGGTTACGACAAAACCGACGACCGGTATGAACTATTTTATAATCGGTTGGAAAAGGGTATGTTCGATTCCGATGACGATGCTGCCAGATTTTTCTTTGGGGACGACAAGGATGGCAAATTCACACAGTATAAAAATTTTAAAAACAGGTTTTTCAGAAGACTGGTCAATGCTGTGTTTCATTTGGATTTAAAGAAAGCAGAATTTAACGATGCCCAAATTGGGTTTTATAATTGTTGGAAATATTTAGCAGTTGCAAAAATCCTTAGCACTTTTGGGGCACACGGAGCCGCAAAAAAAATTAATAAAAAAGTGCTGTCCGCTGCAATAAAATTTGAACTGACGGCAATAGTATTAGAACTTTCAAGGCAATCACTCTATCACTACACAACCAGAGAACCAAACGAAAAAAAAAGGGAATACTTCAAAAAGTTGGTGAACAAAAGTATTCGCGAACATTCCATTACCATTAGGGCGGAAGTATTATACAACGACCTTATCGCGCCCTTCGTCCTTTCCCGCTCTGCCAAGCCGTGGGTCGGAGAAGAGGCAAGGAGATGTCTGAAAGAACTCGAACCTTATGTGGGCAAAATAAACAGTTACCGCTTCCATCTGTGCTATTTTTTGATAAAAAGTTTAGAGCGCGAAATTATCTACGACTACCCCGGCGTAGTAGCGGTCAGCCGGGAAGCCCTCCGTCATTTTGAAAAAAAGAATTCCACGCCCAAAACGACCTTTGCCATTTTCGGCAACACCCTGCTCGTCGGGCTAACTATGACCAAAAAATATGAAGAAGCCGAAGAAGTGGCCCGGAGGTCACTGAACATGGTCGAAAAATATTCCATCGCCTGGTACAAAATCAACGAGTTGTACATGGCGCTGAAATTCCACAAAAAAGATTACCAGCAGGCATACGAAGTATTACGGGATGCCATCAACAACAGGCGTTTCAAATACCTCCCTCCTGCCGAACGGGAAACCTGGAAAATTCATGAAGGCTACATCCACCTCCTCATTGCCGCAGGCAAAATAGAGCAGCCGGAGGCAGACAAAAAGAAGTTTCGCCCCGCCCGCTTCCTCAACGAGATACCCCACTTTTCAAAAGACAAGCGGGGCATGAACATCCCGGTGCTCCTCATCCATGCCGTCTATTTGCTCTACCAAAAGCGCTACGACGACTTCTACGACCGGGTGCTTGCCCTCGAAAAATACAACGACCGCTACCTCAGAGAAGGCGAGAGTACTTTCCGCTCGTGGTGCATCATACAGGCATTGCACAACATCAAAAAGGCGGATTTCAAAAAGGAAGAAGCGCAGGAAAAATCGGCGGAACTGCTTCGCCGTATGAGCACTCAGCCGGTGCAGTTCCTCCTGGCGCCGCACGAGGTGGAAGCCATTCCCTACGAGCATATCTGGGATATGGCAATGGAGGCA
>DROJ01000428.1 GCA_011321935.1 Bacteroidota bacterium
GTCAAGTCTTTATACTGAACCATAATAGGTTTTGTGCATTTGCCCTCGCCAGCCCCCAGCCCCAGAAGGGGAGTTCTGCCCTCTTTGCACAAAACCTATTATGGTTCAGTATATATTCATAAAATGAAAAATCAATAACCACAAGTTGTTGTAAGTGTTTATACTGCACCACTTTAGGTTTTGTGCATCGAGCGCAGGTTCTCCCCTTCTGGGGCTGGGGGCTGGCGGGGGCAAATGCACAAAACCTAAAGTGGTGCAGTATAGGTGAGCTTCAGCGAGCCGCCACTTGCAACGAAGCCATATTCGGCCTTTAAACTTTAGGCTATGCGGGAACATCGCAATGCCTGTCCCGAATTTCGGGACGGCTACCTATTATTTCATACCAGCGCAATCAGATATAATTCGAAATAAAAAATTAAAACCGCTGGTTCAAATTAATTCCCTAAATTGCACTTCCCAAACTTCCAAATTACATTTCAATAAAATCCAAACCAAAATGAAAAAGACTCCCCTTATCCTCGCCCACCGTGGCCTTGTTACCGAATATCAAGAAAATACACTTCCCGCTATTCAGGCAGCTATTAGCAGCCCCTATTGCAACGGAACTGAATTCGATGTTTTTTTGACAAAAGACAATAAGGTTGTATTGTTTCACGACGAAAACCTAAAAAGGGTAACGGGCGTTGACCGGAATATTTACGACCTTACTTGGGATGATTTAAAGACCATTAAAATATTACCGGAAATAGAAGTGGACGGAGGAATACGGAAATATTCCAATGCTGCCAATATCCCGTTATTGGAAAATGTACTGGAAGAAATAAAAGGAAAAGATTTTTTTGTGGATATAGAATTAAAGGCATATCAACCCAGTTGGGCAAAGCGGAAAGTGGGCAGCGCCGTGGCAAGAATCGTTAAGCGCATGGATATAATGGAGCAGGTAATATGCACTTCTTTTAATTTTTTCATGTTATACGATCTGGAAAAAGAACACCGGGAAGTGCCCTCCGGCTTTGCCTATGACGACAATATGCCCCTTTCCATGAAAAGGCTAAATTGGCTCATGGAGGCAAATATTATCGGCAGGTTGGTCTACTCCAATGCGGTCTGTTCGGAGCATACTATTATTGATGGAGATACAATTAAAAAATACCATCAGCGGAACATGAAGGTCGGCACATTTACCCTGTACCCGCTCACGCCGGGCGAAATGCCCAAAAAACGGAAAACCTATTTCAGCAAAGAAGTAAAACGGCTGGCGGTATTGGGAGTTGATTGGATCGAAACAGACCAGCCGGAGTTGGTGTGGAAGGACTTATATGGATAATGAGTAAGCATAAATAAAAAATAGGAGTTGGTAATAAATAACGGGTAGTGCAGTGATTAGTAATTAGTTGACTAGTGATTAGTCCGCCAAATCCCTGATAATGTGGCATTTAACCAAAAGCTAAATGGTTAGTTAATTACGATTTGTACCAGTAGGTTATTTATTACCAACTCCCTTACAATCAAATACCACTTCGGAAAATCAATCCGCTACTTTCCCTTTCAGGTGCTCATCCAAAAATTCCAGCACCTTTCCATAACCGTTTATTTCGTTTTCTTTTTTCACAAAACCATGCCCCTCGTCGGGAAACAAAACATACTCGACAGGCACGCCATTTTTCTTGATCGCTTCCACTATTTCATCCGATTCTGCTTGCAGCACCCGTGGGTCGTTTGCACCTTGCAGCACCATGACCGGGTTTTTCACTTGGTCGGCATGGAAGAGCGGAGATATATTGTAGAGGCGGGCAGAGTCGGCACTAAAGGGGTCGCCCAGTTCTTTGTAAAGTGCATCCCTGAACGACTCCCAATAAGGCGGGATGGATTTCAGGGTGCGCAGCCAATTGGTGACACCAAAGATATTGACTCCCACTTCAAATTCTTCCGGCGCAAAAGTCATGGCCGCCATCGTCATGTAGCCGCCATAGCTGCCGCCGATGATACCGATTTTTTCTGGGTCAATATAGTCCTGACCCTGCAGCCATTTTTTGCCCCAGATGCAATCTTTCAGATCTTTGTCGCCGTGGTTGAGGTCGTCCATTTTATGGAAAGTTTTGCCATAGCCGCTGCTGCCCCTGTTATTGACAGCGAGGATGGCATAGCCGTGGTTGGCGAGAAACTGGATGAGGGAAAAATAACCGACCCTCGACTGCCCGCCGGGGCCACCATGCACCCACACGAGGGCAGGGGCTTTGTTGTCCACCGAGGCAGTGAGCGGCTTATAATAAATGGCGGGGATTTCCAGGCCGTCGAATGATTTGAAGCGGACGACTTCTGCTGAAACGAGGTCGTCGGGGTCAATAGCAGGACTTAGTGCTTCAGTGAGTTTTTTCAGCTCCTTCGTCGCAAAATTATAGACATAAATATTGCTCGGCGCTCTGGAAGTGCCCACAGAGAGGCGCATTAATTTTTCGCTATCGGAAATATTGACAGCCAAAACATTGCCGTCGGGCACCTGTGGGAAGTCCACTGTTTTTCCGGTCGAATTGTCTTTCACCACCAGCGTGTTTTTCCCGTCTTCGTTGATGCCGATGACCCTATATTTTTCATTTTCGCTCACATAGCTGTACATCACGTCCCAATTGGTTTCAAAGAGGGTGCTGTGCTTGCCCGTGGCAATTTCGTATTGCATGAGCGAAGCAAATTCGCCGCTGGCATTGCTGGTGTAAAAAAAATATTTCCCGTCGTCGCTAAAGCCCGAAGCATTGTAGCTGCCGGGGGCCTCTGGGTCGGATACCTCCGTCCGTTTGTCCTTTTTTCTATCAAAAAGGAAGAGCTGGTTTTCGCTGGTGGTGATGGTTTTTTGCAAAGCGAAAAAGTTCTCGTCATTGGACATGCCTGAGAGGTTCATGCCATCGTTGTTTTGGTAAATCATCGCAGGTTTCCACTCGCCGATTTTCATTTTATAATAATCAAAAAATTTCGGGTCGCGCAAGTTGGAGGAGTAGTACATATATTGCTTGTCTTCGCTCCAACCACCAAAATTGGCCTTTTCCTTTTCGCCGGGAGTAAGGTCTTGCGAGGTGCCGTCTTCATTGAGCAGGTAGAGGTGGTCTATTTCGTTGCCGCCTTTGTCGGCGAAATAAAGTATCTGTTTGGTGCCGGGCACATAGTCAATGGAGAAAAAAGATTCTTCGTCCGAATGGGTAACCTGACGTTTTGCGCCGTCTGCGATATTGATTTCATAGACGTTAAAAATACCTGTTTCATCGCTCCTCACGAGCAGCTTGGTTTCGTCTTCCGAAAAAGCGCCACCGCCGATACGGGTGTTTTTATAAAATTGTTCGATACTGTACTGCTTGATTTTTTTGGGGGCAGTTGCTGGCTTTTCCGTATTGCAGGAAAGGCCTAAAAATATGGCCAAGGCCAAGGTTAGGACAGTGATTTTCATTTATGCTGTTTTTGTTGTGAATAATTTATGCCGGAAGGTAGGAAAAAGGTTTTGCAACTGGTAAAATATTTACAATGGAACCATCTAGTGCAGTGATTAGTAATTAGTTGACTAGTGATTAGTCCGCCAAATCCCTGATAATGTGGCATTTAACCAAAAACTAAATGGTTAGCTAATTACGATTTGTACCACTATTTTTAATTTGCGCAAGCGCAATATGTGCAATTGTTTTTTTCGATTGTTATTTTAAACCAATTTTTCCAATTTTAGCGTACTATTTTCCATTTCCAAAAAATGCCCAAAAAACAACTGCCGCAAAAGCAACCTTTTATACGCCTCCGTTCCCCTCGCATCGCTGATCGGCGATATTTCTTCCTGAATAATGGCTGCTGTTTTTTTAATTAAACCTGTATTTATTTTTTGCCCTTTTAATGCCGCCGAACTGCGTTCCAGATATTTTGGTATCGGCCCGACGCCGCCTGCCGAAATATGTGCTTCCCGGATTATGTCCCCATCCATTTTTAACAAACAGGCAGTATTGACGCTGGCGATATCGAGATGGGTTCGCTTGCATATTTTTTCAAAATTAAAATGGCTTTTTTTATCGGGTATTTCAAAAAATATAGTTTCGATATATTCGTCGGGGGCTTTGTCCAGTGTTTTATATGCTTTATAAAAATGCCGTAATTTTAATGTCCTTTTATTTCCGTTTTTATTTAAAATGATACTGCTGTCGAGGGCAAGGAAAAATATAGTGAGGTCGCCGATGGGCGAGGCATTGACGAGGTTGCCGCCAAGTGTTCCCATGTTGCGGATGGGCGTGGAGGAGACCAATTTTATATGTTGTTTTAATTTAGGGAAAATAGATTGCATGAACGGGGATTCTTTAATATCGGTGGCTGTGGCCGCTGCGCCGATATAGCAAGCCCCCCCCTTATCGTATATCTTGTTTAATTCTTTTTTATCAAATATAGCTTCGATGGAAGCATCGACCATTGCTTCTGGTTTTTGCACAAATAAGTCCGTTCCGCCACCGACGAATGTTCCATTTCCATTCTTTTGTTTTTTTGAAAATGAATTATCGGAAAGTGCTTCCAAACGTTTTTTTATTTCTAAAAAATAATGGGGCAAATATTTATTTTCGACGAGCCATTGGAGGCGGCCGTCCGTATTCAGGTTTACTAAACTTTGAAAGTTTAGTAAACCTGCTATTTTTTCGGCAGCTCTTTCGAGTGATTTATAACCGGTGCATCGGCATATATTGCCGTCAATGGAAGCCACAGCAAGATTTACTAAATCTTTAAGATTTAGCAAATCTGAACCTTGCATGGCAAACCCCGTCAGCGACACCACAAAACCGACGGTACAAAAACCACATTGCGTACCTCCTTCTTCCACGATGGCTTGCTGCACGGGCGAGAGTTCTTCCATGTTCAGCCCCTCGATGGTGACGATATGTTTGCCCTGTGCATTGGCGAGGGGCATCAGGCAGGAGGTCATGCTGCGGTAGCGGAGTTGGCCGTTTTTTATTTCCCCGACGAGGACGGTACATGCGCCGCAGTCGCCTTCCCGGCAACCGATTTTTGTGCCGACCAAATGTTTGTGATAACGTACAAAATCAAGTACCGTCGTGCCGGGGGGAATCGAGGTTTGAATAGTTTGATTATTTAAAATAAATGAAATCAAAATAAATTTTGTTTAAAAAATTGACAAATAAAGTGGAGTTGAGAATAGAGCGATTTATTAAAGTTACGCTATATTTTAATGGCCTGCATTATTTTTTCATTTTTTCCTCACGAAGGAGTCCTTTGGACAAAATCCAATAAATACCAAAAGAAAGGAAAAAAGTAACAAACCAAGCATAGCCATATAAATCCATTAAAAACCCGCCGACGCTGTCCGCGGAAACAGCACCGACCGTTGCAAAAAAACCGGGCAGCACGGGCAGTATGCTCAGCACAAAAGCGATCCACGCATTTTTGTTCCAACCTTTATATATACCGTCGGCTTTAAAAAGTTGCGCCAGTTCCAGTTCCGTTTTTCTGATAATATAATAGTCGCAGATCATGATGCCTGCCAGCGCTCCGAGCAGCGCAGAGTAGGCAATGAGCCAGACGAAAATATAGCCATGTGGGTCGGCCATCAGTTTCCACGGAAAAATAATGATGCCGATGATGCCCGTGATATAGCCGCCCATTCGGAAGCTGATTTTTTTCGGGGCAATATTGGCGATGCTGTTGGCGGGCGCGACCACATTGGCGGCGATATTGGTACTCAGGGTGGCGATGGTCAGGCCGAGCATGGCTATGACGACGACCAGCGGGTTGTTGAATTTTCCGAGCAAAACAACGGGGTCCCAGATGGCTTCGCCAAAAATCAAGACCGTCGCGCTGGTCACCGCAATACCGATAAATGAGTAAAATGCCATCGTGCCGGGCAGTCCGATTGCTTGTCCGAGTATCTGGTCTTTTTGCGATTTGGCGTAG
The DNA here is from genome assembly GCA_011321935.1 of Bacteroidota bacterium. Lineage (GTDB taxonomy): Bacteria > Bacteroidota > Bacteroidia > Chitinophagales > Saprospiraceae > UBA6168. The sequence continues at coordinate 5,923 of DROJ01000428.1, forward strand.
CGGGTGAAGTCGGGAATATTCAAAGAAAGGGTGGCCCAAAAACCGACCATGGCAGTAAGGCTCGGCCAGAATATTTTCCAAAAATCAACCTCCGTGTTGGCGGCCAATTGATAGGAGGCGTCCAGCATTTTGCCCAGCGAACCGACCTCTGCCCAGGCCCACCCCAACAATGCCACACCGATGAGCAGCAGGAAAGGCGCCGCCCATGTTTCCAGTTTTTTGATGGAATCAATGCCCTTGTAAACGATGTACATATTGATGAACCAAAAGAGCATAAAGCAGCCCAACTGCCCCAAATTGATGCCAATGAAATCACCGAGATAAGGGCTACTTGCCAGCCCCGGCACCAGCGCCAACAGCATTTGATAAATGGCCGCCCCGCCGATCCACGTCTGAATACCAAACCACCCGCAGGCCACCAGCCCGCGCAACAGGCCGGCAAGGATGGCGCCGTCCACCCCAAAATTGAGCCGCAAAAAAACGGGCAAGGGGATGCCGTATTTGGTGCCGACATGGGCATTGAGGATCATGGGTATGAGTACGATGACATTTCCCAAAAGGATGGTGATGAGCGCCTGCCACCAGTTCATGCCCTGCTCGATCATGCTGCCGGCGAGCATATAGGTCGGAATACAGACGGCCATGCCGACCCAGATGGCGGCAATGTTCCATTTGTCCCAAGTGCGCCCGGAAGCAGGCACGGGGGCAAAGTCTTCGCTGTAAAGTGGGGATGCGGAAACGTCTTCGTGGAGTTCGATTATTTCTTGTTTCATACGATGTTGGGTTTTCCGTTAAATCAATTCAAAAAAAAAACGTAACTGTTCAGCACTTACAGGAGATTTCCCGCAAAGTCACGCAAAGGTTTCGCAAAGTCACGCAAAGCAAAGCGAACCGCACTTATAGCTTTGCGTGACTTTGCGGAAAACCTCCCGTAAGTGCCGATGCTGAATAATTACAAAAAACAATTATGAAATTGAGGTAATCATCGATAAAAAGTCATCTGCTGAAATCACATTTATTTTTGGAAAGACGATGTTCTTCAAAACTTTAAAATGACCGTCATTGGAAACCAGATAATCCACATCGGCTGCGACTGCACAATCTGAAAACTTATCGTCATCAGGATCAGCGGTAATCAAACGCCATGAAATTCGCGGGTCTAACCGTAGCACAAAAGGTGAGTAAATAATTGCCGCTATAGCGGCCTCTGCCATATCTGAATTGATGCGAAATTTAAAAATTTCTTCATATTCCAATAAAATCGAATTGCTGATGCACAAGTTGTATTTACCCATTATTGCTTGTCTGAAAATAGGGTGGTAACTCGATCTTGGATTGATTGAGATGAGCAATACATTCGTATCTACAACAACTTTCATCTTTTATACGGAGTACGCATGTGTTCCTTCAACCACTCTTTTTCAGTTTCTTCGGTATGTCCCCTCTCTTCCCAAACTTTCTCCATCTCACTCATTGCTTTTTGGGCGAAGTAGTTGGAAAACAAGAGCCGGAGTTGTTTCAAATCTTCATTTGAAACCTTTCTAGCGAACAACTCAAGCAGTTCCATTTGCAATTCTGTCAGCGGATTTTTTAAAACTGGACTATTCATCTTTCATGATTTTATATTCTATAAAGGTACAAACATCATTCAATCAATTCAACATAATCAAACCCTCACCTTTCCCAGCGCCTTCTCCAACAAATCCAGCGCCACGGCCACATCCTCTTCCGTTGCCGTCATGGGCGGCGAAATGCGGATCACATTTCCATACATTCCTCCTTTTCCGATCAGCAGGCCGAGTTCGCGGGTGGCCTCAAAAAGCTGCGCGGTGGCTTCGGTGCATGGCTCTTTGCCTGCCCTGTCTTTGACCAGTTCCAATCCTTGCATCATGCCCATGCCGCGCACGTCGCCGATGAAGCTGTATTTTTCTTTCATTTTTTCCAGGCCATTGCGGAGCATGTTGCCGACCCTTGCATTGTGCTGCGGGGTGGCTTCTTTTTCCAAAACCTCCATCGTTGCCAGCGAAGCGGCACAGGAAACGGGGTTGCCGCCAAAGGTGCTGATGGTCAGGCCGGCGCAGCGGGTGCTTTCTGCAATTTCGGGAGTGGTAATAGTATTGGCGAGAGGGAAGCCGTTGGCGATGCTTTTGGCCATGGTCATGATGTCGGGTTCGACGCCCCAATGCTCGATGCCGAACCACTTGTCGCCCGTGCGGCCAAAGCCCGTTTGCACCTCGTCGGCAATGAACAGCCCCTCGTAACTTTCCACTATTTCTTTCACTATTTTGAAATATTCAGGCGGTGGGACAATGAAGCCCCCGACGCCTTGTATCGGCTCGGCGATGAAGGCGGCGATCCTTCCCGAAGTGGTCGTTTTGATGGTATCTTCCACATCTTGGGCGCAGGCGACGCCGCAACTTGGGTAGGTCATTTTAAAAGGACAGCGGTAGCAATAGGGGTTCAGCGCATGTTTGATGCCCAAAATATGAGTGCCGCCAATACGCCAGGGCGACTGCCCCGTAAGGCTCATCCCGATAGCGGAACGTCCGCTGTAACCATGCCGCAGGGCGATGATTTCCTGATTGCCGGTATGGCCTTTGGCCAAAAAAACAGCGGTCTCGTCGGCATCGGTACCGGAGGGGGTGAAATAAGAAACCTGCAATTTGCCCGGTGCCAGTTCCGCCATTTTTTTAGCTAAATTGACGTGCGTTTCGTTTGGGTAAAGGGTGGAAGAATGGATCATCTTTTCCGTTTGCTCCTGCACTGCCCGCGTTACTTCGGGGCGGTTGTGGCCAACGCTTGTGGTGAGTATTCCACCAAAAAAATCGAGGTATTTTTTGCCCTCCACATCCCAGACATACATGCCGTCGCCGCGCTCAAGCGGGAGCGGCTCGGTGTAATAGAGGAGGTGGTTGGGCCAAAGGTATTTTTTTTGCTTGTCGAGGATTTGGGATTTTTTGCTTTGGATGGTTTTACTTGTATTCATTAATATTAGGTTTAGATATTAGGCTGCTTTTCAACTATTCACACTACCTTGCGAAGCATCTTGAATTTCATTTTCCTTTAACCAAAAAATCTTGAACATGCTAATTAAAGCAGAAAACATCATCACATTCATTTTCTGGGTCAGAGGCGAAAAGGTAATGCTTGATTTCCATTTAGCCGAACTGTACGGCGTAGAAACGAGGGCTTTGAAGCAGGCCGTCAGAAGAAATATCAAACGGTTTCCAGAAGACTTCATGTTCCAATTGTCAAAACCGGAATGGAACAAGCTTATCACAAATTGTGATAACCTCCCGCCCAACGCTAAGTTTTCACCTGCAACACCATTTGCATTTACCGAACAAGGAGTTGCCATGCTATCGAGTGTACTTAGGAGCGACCGGGCCATCGAGGTCAACATTGCTATAATGAGAACATTTGTCCAGCTCCGTAAATTGCTCGATGAGAACAAAGCACTACAAAGCAAAATAGAAGAACTGGAATCGAAATACGATGAACAGTTCCGGGAGGTATTCGAAGCCATTCGCCATTTGATTCAACGGGAAAACGAGCCGAGAAAAACAATTGGTTTTAAACTCCAACGCAAATGATTGCTCACTCTCATTAATATCAACTCGCCCAATCCTTCCAAGCCTCCGGGTCCCACTTCGTCGTCCGTTTTTTCACCTTCGTCCAGAAGGCAATCGAACTCTTCCCAGTGATGTCGCCCACGCCAAAACGCGACTCGTTCCAGCCGCCAAAAGAGAAAGGCTCGCGGGGTACGGGTACACCAATATTCACGCCGACCATGCCTGCGCTCACCCGTTCCATCACGTAATCGGCGAGTCCTCCGTTTTCGGTAAATACAGAGGCGGCGTTGCCATAATTCGAGCTGTTTTCGATGCGGATGGCTTCGTCAATATCGCTGGTTCGCATGATGGCAAGCACTGGGCCGAAGACCTCTTCTTTGGCGATGGCCATGTCCGGGGTCACATGGTCGATCACTGTGGGGCCGACGTAAAAGCCGCCTTCTTTGCCAGCGACGGTAGCGTTGCGCCCGTCCACCAGCACCTTTGCGCCAGCGGCTTCGGCCTCGTTGATATAGCGCTCGATGCGCTCTTTTGCTGCTTTTGAAATGACCGAACCGAGGTTTTCGCCCGGCACTATTTTCCTTGATTCCTCACATATTTGTTCGATGATGTGGTCTACATTTCCGACGGCAACCATCGCCGAAGCGGCCATGCAGCGCTGCCCCGCGCAGCCCGACATGGAGGCGGCGATGTTGGCAGAAGAGATGGCAGGGTTGGCATCTTCGAGTACGATGAGATGGTTTTTGGCGCCGCCGAGGGCGATACACCTTTTGAGGTTGGAGGAGGCGCGGCGGTAAACGATTTTGGCCACCCGGGTAGAACCGACAAACGAAACGGCCTTGATGCCGGGGTGGTCGCAAATGGCTTCCACTATTTCTTTGTCGCCGTTTACAATATTAAAAACGCCGTCTGGCAGGCCAGCTTCTTTGAGCAGTTCGGCGATGCGCTGTGCGCTCAATGGCACGAGTTCGGAAGGTTTCAGGATCATGCAATTACCCAGGGCGAGGGCATTTGGTATCGTCCAAAGCGGCACCATGAAAGGGAAATTGAAAGGGGAAATAGAGGCCACCACGCCGAGCGGCAGGTGCGAGGTGCGGCATTCCACGCCTTTGCTCACCTCCTGTATTTCGTCGTTCAAAATGGTCGGCAATGCGCAGGCGACTTCCGAAAGTTCCATGCCTTTCAGTATCTCTGCTTTTGCCTCTCCGTATGCCTTGCCGTTTTCGAGGCAGACCAGTTCGGTGAGTTCGTGCATGTTTTTTTCCAGCAGGCTGCGGAATTTATAAAATACCTGCGTGCGCTCTTTGAGGGTCATGCGAGACCAGCCGGGGAAGGCTTCTTGGGCGGCCTCGACGGCTTCGTCCAATGCAGCTTTTCCCGAAAGGGGGACAGTGGTAATGACCGTTCCGTCGGAGGGGTTCAAGACTTCCATGGAGCGGCCATTCGCTTCGCGGAAATTTCCTTTGATGTAGTTTTTTATGGGTGCTTGGGATGTGGTCAGGACATTCATTATTTATGGATTATTTTTATTTAATGATCCGAGGCGGGCTTGCGGGGCAATTTCCCATTGCCCCGCAAATTGCCCGTTGTGTCCAACTTACGGGGCAATGGGAAATTGCCCCGCAAGCCCAACACCATGATCAATTTTTTTCGAACGCCAATTTTACGGGTTTTTATATCAAATGTAAAATTATTGGAAAAAGAAAAGGGGCCTTGGTATTCCAAGGCCCCTTTTCCGGGTGCTGTTTTAGCCAAAGGCCAACAGCTTTTAGCCAATAGCTATTAATTATTTAGCAATAATAAATTTCTCAGAAACCACATTTTTGCCGTTAATGATCGAAATATAATAAACCCCGTTTTTGCGGTCGGACAAATCAACTTCCAAAGTGTTCTGACCTGCTTCTTTTTCTCCTTTAAAAAGCACGTCGAGGACGGTGCCGCGTTCGTTCCTCAGTTCTATCCTGACATTGCCTTTTTCGGCCAGTTCATATTTTAAAATATTGGCACCGGCAGATGGGTTGGGGCTGACGGAAATGGATTTTATATTGTTTTTAATTATTGGCGCTGCGGCAGTTCCGTTTGGGTCGAGCAATAGGAAATGGCCTTTCCGCATTTCTTTGCCTTTCATGTGGCGGCCATCCATTTTAGGGCGGTGGCCTTTCTTCATGCGGCGTTCTTTTTTAATGTCGCCCATATTTTCTTCGTGCATTTTTCGCATGTCTTCCCGCCATGTTTTTCTTTCGGTTTCTATTTCGGCGAGCAGTGCGTCAATATCGTCGTTGTATTTTTCTGTCAGTTGGTGCAGGGCATCCAATTGTGGTTTCAACTGCTCCATCTTTTTCATGTGTTCTTCGTGCAGGGCTTCTCGTTCTTCTTTATTTAAAGGCTCTGTTGCACCTGCCCTTTCTTGCTGCGCTTTGATCCGGTTTTCGTGCATATTTTTAAAAACGGGGCGAAGCTCATTGATTTTAGCTTTGTCTTCGGCACTTATTTTTTCTTCCAATTTGGCACGTTGTTTCAATAATACGGGCAACATGTTTTCTGACCTGTATTTTTTAAAATCTTCGTGCATCGCTTTCCTTTTTCCTTTATTGGCCTGCCTTTTTTCAAAATGCTTTTTTTGTTTTTCAGCTATTTTCTGTTCCAATATTTTTTGCTGTTCTGCGGTCAATATATTTTTGATTTCATCGCCCTGCGCGCGCATTGTTTCGTGCATTTTTTTGCGCATTTCAAAACGGTCGGTTGTTTCTTCTCCTTTTAGTGCTTGCCGCTCTTTTTTATATTTTTCTTTTATTTTTTGAATTGCCGATTCTTGCTCGGCAGTCAGGTTGAGGTCGGCTTTGAATTCTTCAATTTTAGATCCTTTCATTTCATGGTGCGAGGGATGTTGTGCGTATATATTTAATGATAAAAATATAGCGGCAATAAGCGGGAACAAAAATTTGATATTTTTCATAATTATTATTTTTGGAAAATAAAATTGACCGGATGAATCTATATTCGCTCAATATATATTTTCAATTATTTTTATATTGGACAACTTCAATGCGGCATTTTTTCCTGCCCTTGCATTTTTTTTCTTTTATGTGGCGGCGGCATCAAATGGCGGTGGGCAAACCTTTCCAACCTTTTCATTTGTTTGGCGGAAAGCTGAGGCGACAGTTCTTGCCTTAATGAGTCGAGTATGTTTTTTCTTTGAATCCGTATGTCGGAATGGACTTGCCCCATCCGTTCCGCATATTTATTCACAATTGGTTCCAGTTGTTTGCGCTGTTCTTCACCGGCCCCTATGACGTGGAACAAACGTTCTTTAAAACCCGGTATGGTCGCTTCCTTTTTTATTTGTTCGAGGTGGTGCCGGGTCAATTGCAAATGGGTGAAAAACCCGCCCGAAAAACCAATTGCCAACAGGCCGACCATCGCCAATATTGTTTTTGTATTTTCCATAAAAAATATGATAAATCAATACTCCAATTAAATTATTTTTCATTTTCCCTATTCCTCCAAAGGGGAGGAATTTTCAGGCGTTTCAAAAAGTTGCAACTGCTTACCCCCCTCGAAATCCCGGAGGGATTTCGAGGGGGGGGGAGGTGGTTACAAAAAGTTCATACTAAATCAATATTCCAATAAACTATACGCCTCGTCGGGCGACACATCGCCCACCAATAATAAAGTATCGGAAACTATATTGCCGCCGCTAAAATAAATGACCGACCACGCAAACAAAAACAATATAGCTGCCGCTGCCGCCACACGGGGAAATAATTGCACAATGTTATTGTTAAAATTATTTCCGCTTTTTTGGGCTGCCCACTGCTGCATTGTTTTTTCTATAAAATGCGGGTTCTCGGAAAAGGATATATCCGAAACGATTTCCCTCATTTTAATATATTCTTCCTTTTCTTTTTGCAATTCAGGAGAGGCCAACAATGCGGCATTTAATTGCCGTTGCTCCTCTTTTGTCAATTCATTGTCGAGGGAATAAACCAATAATTCGAATGCATTTTTCATGCTGTATTATTTTGTGCAACTCAGGAAGTGATTTCAAATCACCTCCTGAGTTTATAATATTTTTTCCAAAATGTTTTTTAATTTTTTTTGCCCCCTCGCCAAACGGGAGGCCACCGTTCCTTCCGGCAGTTGCAATATCTCCGCCGCTTCTTTTACCGAGTAGCCATCGAGCATCCGCAATACGACCACTGCCCGGAATTCCGGCGCCAATATTTTTAATGCTTTTTGCACCAGTTCTTTGGTTTCCATTTTATCGGGGTTGGCGCTTATATCTTCGACCGATATTTCGAGTCCGTCTTTTTTTATAAAAGTGAGCCAGCGGTTTTTTCTTTTCCGCCGCTTTAATTCATTCAACGAAAGGTTGATGGCGATGCGGGTCAGGAAAGTGCCCGTTTTTGCATCTTCCCGAAAACTGTTCAGCGACTTAAAAAAACGGATAAAGGTTTCCTGTGCCACATCCTCCGCTTCCGCCGTTTCGCCCAACATGCCGATTGCCGTCCGCCGTACTTGCTTTTTGTGCATGGCCACTAGCTTCCGAAAGGCAGCTTCGTTTCCTTTTCGGCACTCGCCGAGCAGGTCGGGTTCGGATATGGTCAGCAATTGGTTGGTAGTCATTCGGACGAGCTGCTTAATTGCAGGCAATTAATAAATTAGACAACAAAGGTGGCATATTCTTTCCCGGTGATATAATAATTTATTCTTTTATCGTCCCTATACTCGGCCATTATAGGTTTTCCCGAAGGTTCGGGAAGACCTATAATGGTTCAGTATAATTAAAAAAGCAGCGGGCACAGCCCACTGCTTTTCAACATAGATATAAAGAAATTCCCAAAAATTTTCAGGTCAACAAGAATTTGATCGGCAGCGTAAACATGACCCGGACAGGCCTTCCCCTCTGTTTGCCGGGGTTCCAAGCTGGCATCATTTTGACTACCCGCATGGCTTCTTCCCCACATCCGCCACCAATATCTCGCACCACTTTGACATTGGAAACACTGCCGTCTATTTCAACTACAAACTGCAATACGACCATGCCTTTTATATTGTTTTCGCGGGCCACTGGCGGGTATTGTATATTCTCATAAATGAACGCCAACATTTTTTCGGAAGCACATTTTTGCCGTTCCTTTTTATCATATACATCTTCGCAGCCAGGGAAAGTTGGATGCTCTTCCACTATTTTGAAAATCTCCTTTTCAGTGGTCTTGGGCACGGGCGGAGGCGGTGGAGGTGGCGGTGCGACCTCTTTCTTGGGCGGTGCTATTGGTGCATCTATATCCGTATCCTCGCTGATGCTCATGTCTTCGAATTCAATTGTTTCAATATCGGCGATGTCACTTTCAACAATCGTCATGACCGTTGGCGATGGTGGAGGCGGTGGAGGTGGCGGTGGTTCTGCCGTCCTCGGGGTTTCCATTTCTATTTCATCGCCGATGCCCACTATATATTTTGAAAGGTCGGTCTTTTGCTCATAAGTCGTCCAACTGAAAGCCACGATCATAAGGCCGAGCGCAATCAGCAACCCATAACTCAAAAACGTGCCCCGCAGGGTAAATACATTCAGGTCGGGGTATTTAGTGCGGGCGGTAAGGGGCGACTCCCATTTTTTATCTTTATATTTTTCCGTTAAATTTTCTTGCGTTTTTTTCTGGAAAATTTGACGGGTAATCAATATGATAAGAATGGTGAGGAATAATGCGCCTAAAAAAAACATCACTGCGCCGGAGGTGGAATATTCAAGTGTCATGATGTACGATTTTATATGTTTGCCATTTATTGTATCACCATAAAACTCGTTTGATTTTTTTTAAAACAAAATGCTGTTTATCAATAGGCAAGGTGAGTTTTGTCAATATGTTTCTATTTTTTTTGCAAAACCAAAATGACAGCCTATGCCCGGAATTCAATAAGGAAAGCGGAAAGAAGAACTTGAGTGTATCACAAATTAGCGGAAAATTTATTTGGCTGCCATGCTGTTTTGAGGGGATACAATTTGTTCATGTATACTGCACCATAATAGGTTTTGTGCATCGAGCGCAGGTTCTCCCCTTCTGGGGCTGGGGGCTGGCGAAGGCAAATGCACAAAACCTATTATGGTGCAGTATATTTATGGCTATTTTCGTGCATCTGCGGCGAAACATATTTCAATTGCACTAATTCCAGTCACGCCCGAATAAATCCTATATCGGCCCAAAGCCCAATTTCAAACCAACGACCCCATAAGGGCGCAAAAATACTCCCCGCCTCAGGTCTATCTCGTCTTGCCAGGGTTTTAACTCGCTATTGCTGACAGGCAAAAGGCCGCTTGAGGGGTTGAGCAGTTTGTGGTCAATGCCGATGCTTTTCAAACCGATGCCTATAAAAACATCCACAAAAAATTTATCGAAATAAGTTTCAAGGCCAGTGTTGACAGAAAAACCGATTTCTTTTTTGCTAACGTCCGAGCTTGAATAACTGACAATATTGCCATCGTTTGTCAATAGCCTGCTAGCCCCTTTTGTATAAGATTGGGGAATAACAAAATATTGCGCCGACCAATAATGGCGCCTCGAACAATGCTTGGCAGGGAGCAGGTACTTTGCTTCGGCAGTGAAAATAAAATAATCCCAGTTGCTTCTCTGGTCATAAAAATCGAACAGGCCTTCGGTTGTCAAAGCCATAAACGGGAAGCCATATTCCAAAGAAAAAGCAAACCGCCTGTTCAATGTCAACTCGGCCCCGGCCTGTATGCCGGGTACATTTGGGTTGAACAAACGCAGCGGGTTTGTTTTAAAAACCAGTTCAATATTGGATGGTTTCTGGCCAGCAACAAGTACGGACAAAAGAAGGGGCAAAAATAATAACGTGCATTTTTTTTTCATGATAAAGCCATGTTATACTGAACCACTTTAGGTTTTCCCGAAGGGTCGGGACAAGTCGTGCATCGAGGGCAGGTACTCCCCTTCTGGGGCTGGGGGCTGGCGAGGGCAAATGCACGACTTGTCCCGACCCCTCGGAAAACCTAAAGTGGTTCAGTACAGGAACGGTGAAATAAGTGGGCAATCAAGATAAAAAGAAAAAACAGGCAATTCAAGTTTTTTTGTCATCAAAGGGAAACAGCCTAAATTAAAAGCGGCTTTATTTTTTTTGTCCGTCAAGAACCTTCCGTCCTTCTGCCCGTTTTTTTTTTGCTGGCAAAACCTTTTTCTTGCCTTCCGTTCTGGTTTTTTCATAATCGAGCTTTTTGTGAATTTCCAGTTGCTTGCTCGCACACCCATTTTTGTTGCTAAATCCAATCAATCTATTTAATTTTGTTGAAATTAATCAACATTTAAAATGAAAAGCAAGAAGCAGGTGCTTTTCCCGAAGCACCAGAAAATGATGGAGCAGGTCGGCGAAAACATCAAACTGGCCCGCAAGCGGAGGAAGTTCACCACCATACAAGTGGCCGAACGGGCGAACATCAACCGCACCACTCTTTACCAAATAGAAAAGGGCAGCCCCTCCGTTTCGATGGGTGCCTATTTTAATGTGCTGCGGGTGCTGGGGCTGCACAATGACTTTTTAAAATTGGCGGCGGACGATGAACTTGGGAGGAGGTTGCAGGATTTGGAATTGTTGAGCAAGCGATGAGGGTGGGCAATAAAAACGAATTTCGTATTTTTATAAAAAATTAAAAAAACATGGAAACACAAACTTTAAAAACGCCGCTCAATAATATCCAACTGGAATTATTGAAACTGTTTTCCAGAGATTTGAGCGAAAAAGATTTGCTCGCCATCAAACGGTTGTTGGTCAAGTCCCTGGCCGAAAAGGCGACCCGCTTGGCCGATGAAAAATGGGAAGAAAAAGGGTGGACAAACGAGAATATGAAGCGGTTTGTGAATACGCATATTCGGATAAAATAATATTGTGAAAAATAGCTGATAAATTTAATGCTGATAATTATTTTAAATAAAAAATTTTCACCCAAAAAAAACAACTTAATTCGAGCGGCTATTAATAAATACAAAAATTAAAACCTTTATTTAAAAAATGTTTTTTGTAGCCGTAATAATTCCATTGATGGCAGGTATAATAATCCGAATTAGGCTTGACCATAATTGTCAA
>DROJ01000429.1 GCA_011321935.1 Bacteroidota bacterium
CCTATCTTCAAGTTCAAGATTTCATGGCAGAAACGGTTGCTTTTTAGTACATACAGACCAATTTAGCAACTGTTCTGCCTTTTTCATAATCAGACCCCTTTGTGTCCAAAGTCTAAAATCCTTAAACCCACAAAAAAAAGCCCGCCTCCAACGGAGACGGGCTTTTTTGTTGTGCTTTGATATACACTAAAAGCAAAGGCCGCCTCCTGATGGTTCAGGAACCACAATAATAGTATTGACGACCACTGAGGAAGTGGGACGGGCTGTATTGACTTTAGTTTGATTCATTTCTTTTTTATAAAAAATGAGCGGTAAAGGTAATTGGAAAGTTTGGAGAAAAGCAATGGGTGGGGGTGGATTTTTTTTTGGGGTGGGTGGGGAGGTGGTTTGCCCAAAGCTGATTGTTCAAAAATGTGTATCATTTTAATAAGGCAAGGTAAGTCAAAGGTTGTTGGCAAAAACCGAAGCCTTTACCTTGCCTTATTAAAATGATACAAAAATGTTCCTTTATTTTGCCACTTATTGAGATCATTTAAAACTACTCCTCCATGTCAGCAACCAATATCAACCCAATCGAAAAGAAGCAGAGAACCATCGTGCAAAAAGGTTTTGACCTGCTTGCCCGGGAAAATAATTACACCCAGGTTGTGGTCGTCAATAAAATAAAGCAACTGCACTTTGAAGTTTCAAGGGCTTCTTTGAGCAATATATTGAACGGAAAAAGGGCGGGCAGCGACGCTCTTTGGAATGCTTCGCGGGGGATTAAACAATTGGTGCTGCAGGAATTGGGATATGAACATGACGGAAAAGATTTTATTAAAAACAATACGCCCGATTGGAAGCCGGTCATTGTTCCTGAATATCAAGAGGCCGGGGCTGCACCTAAATTAAATTATATATTCCATCAAAAAGGAAGGTTACGGACCGAACAAAAAACGGCCTTTTTTTCCACGGCCCAAACAGAACTCATCGAATTTGGCCTTAGCCTCAATTCTTTTTCCAATTATTTTTTTACCCGCAATGAGGAGGAATATAAAGCGCATATTGAAAGCCTGCTAAAAAAAGGCGTCCATATTAAATGTTATCTGCTCGACCCGGAATGCAACGAGGCGAGGCTTTATTTTAATGACCGAAAAATATTCGTGGAAGAAGACTGCCCCGGCACGGAAAAAATAAAGACCGTCCTCCGCAGGTTCAAAAAAATTGACCGGGAATTTAAAGCGGCGGGGCATCGCGGGCGTTTTGAAATATACACTTACAAGCATATCCCGAACAATTATTTTTTATCCGTTGACGGCAATTCACTGAACGGCAAAATGATGGTGTCCCATTATATATACGGCGAGCTGAGGGCAAACTGCCCGGTACTGGAATTCACAAAAAAAGACAACCCTTCTTTATTTAAAAAATATTGGAATTCATTGGATAAATTGATGCAAGGAGCTAATAAAATCAAATTTGATTGATAAGTATTGACGACGTTTTAGGTGACATTATTTTTTGGGTATTCTATACTGCACCACTTTAGGTTTTGTGCATTTGCCCCCGTAGCCCCAGCCCCAGAAGGGGAGCAGCTACCCTCGATGCACAAAACCTAAAGTGGTGCAGTATATGTGAATTTATGTAAATTTATATTGCTTTTTGTAAACCATATATTCGCTTTCCCACCTTTTCTTTTTCCCTCAATTTTGTGCTGTGATTATAAACAATGTTATGGAACGAATCATTATTTCATGTTTTTGGTTTTAGGAATTGAGAACTCTCCAACAACAGATGCCCACACAGCTTTTTTATTTCCAAAACAATGATTTAAACCAACCTATTCCTGACAATACAGGCATAGCCCACCGATAAACAACGCCGTGTTCCCGACGGCCTGAAAAACCTTTGGCTTACCGGAAATGCACCCCGGCAGGCAGGGGCGGACTATGCCTTTTTCATGCGGTATTCCTGCATTGCCGATGAGCGGTCTCGATCACTTCTGGGCAATTCGAAATACAGGTTCAACCATATTTTTTTTAATTCAAAAATTATTTAACATGAAAAAGCAAAGCAAAAAAATCCTGCAGCAATTTGAAGACAGTAAGTTGGACAATGGTCAACAGGATAAAGTGAAGGGTGGTGAGGATATTATAACAGACGACATTATAATGATCTAATTCCACAGCACATTTTGCCGCCTATCTCCTAAGAGTATGGGCGGCAAATTTTTGTTTATAAGCAGCAGCTTTTTGAATAAGCCAAGGCTTAAAAAAAACTGGGTGTGCTTCGGCAATCTCGGATTTCAATTTCGGCTCTGATGTTTTTTTTCGTGTAAGCATTTTTATAAATTTGATGAAATTTAAAGCTGCCGTTTCGGTCTCTCCTTTGATGACGGAGTGGCGCCTGATAAACCTTTCAAATGATTCGCAAAATAATAAAACCTGGTCAGCATCTTTGGCTTGTTCAATATAAGACCTTAGTATCAACGACTTTGCCCGCAGAGCGAAATGGCCATCGGAAAACTCCACTTCTTTCAGCGTTTCAACCACATTTAAAAAGTCCTGCTTTTCAAAAGTAATAATTGTCTGGGCAAGTAACTTGGCGTCTTTTCTGAACGGTTCTCTTAGATGTTCTGAATGGGTTTCCACGAAGGTTTGCGCCCAATTGAACTTTTTTAACCAACAAGCTAAATTGACAATATTGTGAAACTGAGAAGGTGGTATAAACCCGTCCTGAATCAGCATCCCTGTGCTTATTCCATATTGGTTCAAATCAAAAGCTTCTTTTAAGTATCGGGTCTCTCCATGTTTTATTTTTGAAGCCGTATAGTTGAGCAAGTAACCCAATGTGATCAATTGTTCTTCCAAATCAAAATCTTCCGAGTGAGAGAACAACAATTGCTTGATTTCTTGAAACAAAGGCATCGAAGGGTTTTTATTAAATTGAAAAAGCAGCTTGTACAAAAGCGGAAGATTTTGTTTTGGAGAATTATTGACAATATCAAAAGCTAGGTCGGCAAACTTTATGGAAGAGGGGGTTTCCAACAAATTTTTCCGGTTTATTTCTTCCGAGGCATATTTCAGTTTGGCAGTGGCATAAAACAAATCCAGGTACTTTGTGCAACTGTCCAATGCGTGGTTTTCTGCTTTTAGTTTTGGGCTGTTGGTGTGGAAAAATTCGAGGTGGTTCAATAGCAGCAGGTCTGAATAATGCCATATGTTTTTGGCAGGCAGGGCCTCGTAATCTTTTTTCAGCTTTGATATTTTCAGGAAAAAGAGTTGGTCGAGTTTACGTTCTTTGAGGATTTCCAACCACATAAGTTCACGTTTCAATGATTTATTTTTCAGGGATTTTAAAAGCAAATAGTCTTGAAGCCAAATATGCAAATCATGGAAGCAGTTCAGGAGTTTTTTCCGGTCGGCGAGCGTTTTCATTTCCCGTTTGAATATTTTTTTGAACAAATAAAAGGCCTCCAGTTTTTTGGATTCTTTCAACTCAGGATGCCAATTTTTGAGGTGCTTGAAAACGGAGGTTGCCTCTTGTTTTGGGTACAGTGCCCGGATGTGGCAGCCAAACGCTGACAGCTCTTTGCGGTCTAATGTGCGGAGCAAGGTGATGAATTTTGTTTTATGTAGCGGATATTTATTTTCCATAATTCAAGGGGAAATATACGTACTGATGCTGCAAGCAGTTGAAAGAGGTTAAAGGTATGTCTTTCCAAAAAAGAAAACAAATATTATTTTATTAAAAGTATTGTAAATTACTGTTTTACAGGTATTTAAACATAACAATAAAACGATTGTTTGTTCCAAGGTATCAATATCGGTTTTTTGAAAAAAAATTACTACAAAGTAGCTGCTCAAAAAAAAGCCGAAATAATATGGGGAGAAAGGGGTGAAATATGTCCTTTGCTCGATCTTTATTTTCCCACACATTTGCGGCGTAGCGGTTTTGTTTCGTTGTCCAGCTTATTTTATCTCAAAGAGCATTTTTCTGCTGAACCCTTATTACTTACATCCAAGAAGTAGGTTCTTATGTAAAAGGATAGTTGACAACTTTTCAAAAGTTGTCAACTAAAAGAACTTATAAGAATATCTCTAAAAATTGAAGCGATGACAGAAAACCGGAAACATATATTAGACCGCTTCCAGGAGCACCTAAACCTCAGCTATGGAACCTATTGCGAGCGGCACGGCATCCCGGAATCTTTGCCCGGCCTGATCACATTTTTGATCGACCAGGGATTGATTCCCCCCGTTGCCGTCAAGCGGTATGCGGTACTGAAAGAATTTGAAGAACTGTACCCGGCACAAGGCAACCATAAAACCCGGACGGTAAACACATTGGCGGATAAATTCAATATTCCGGAACGAACTATTTGGGGCATATTGAAATACAGGGAACAAAAGGGCAAGGGCAAGGCCGGAAAATGAACAGCAAATTTTTAGCACTTCTCTCTAAACCTGATGTATTAAAAATATGTCAGGTTTTTTTCCGACAAATATTTTGGGAACAAAAAATAAATTGTTTTCATGAAAATATAAAAACCTGAAATAAAAACAATAACATATACTGCTCGACATTAGTTGGTTAGGCATTGGCTTTGGTTTTTTTAGAACAGACAACAAAAGAAAATGATAGGTTATTCAAAGCGTATATAATCCAAATAACACATTTTTATTGACGATGAATAAATTTCAAGCCTGTTGCCTATCCAGCTAATGTCGAGCAGTGACAAATACCTTTATCTCCCACAACTATGAACGTCGTCATTCTCACCCCCATTCAAATAGAATACGATGCCGTCAGGAAGCACCTCACCGGGCTGACGGAAAAAACGGTTGCGGGCAGTTGTTACGAGACCGGACAATTTGCCGGAAGGCACCATACCTTTAATATCACGCTGCACCAAACGGGCCCGAAAAACAGTTCCATCGCGCTCGCTACTGAAAAAGCAATCCAATTATTCAATCCAAAAATAATATTGGTCACGGGCATTGCCGGAGGGGTCAAGGACGTGGACATCGGCGATGTGGTGGTGGGCACAAAAGCATACGGCTATGAGGCCGGAAAAGAAACGGGCAACGGTTTTGTCGCCCGCCCGGAAGTGGTCAATTATAGCAAAGAATTATTGGCCGCCGCCCGCAGCACTGCCCGGAAAAATGATTGGAAAAAACGCTGCAATATTAATTCTTCCCGGGCCAAAGTGGTGTTCGGCCCCATCGCTTCGGGCGATAAAGTGATCGCAACCACCGGGGCTTCTATATTTCCGTTAATTAAAAAATATTATAACGATACCACCGCCCTCGAAATGGAAGCCATCGGTTTTGGACAGGCGATGCTGTACCATCCGCAGGTACTTTTTGCGAATATACGGGGGGTGTCGGATATGCTGGAAAATAAATCGAAAACGGACGCGGGAGGGGCACAGGAACTGGCGGCAGGGAACGCGGCGGGGTTTGTTTTTGAGATGATGTATGAGATGGATTCCACCAATTTAAATATTCCAATTATGAACTCAAAAGAACTTTCAAAAGCTATTTATGAAATATTGTTTCCGATATCGAAACTGGAGTCTGTAAAAGATATTGGAAAAGAACTCACCGAGGCTACCGATACTTCGGTGCGGGAACTTTGGGAAAAGGTCAGGCCACTATTTATCGAGGAATTTGAGGAATTGAAAAATGACCCGAAAGATGAGGATAACCAAATTGCCGTAAAGGCGAAATTAAAAAGGGTTTTGAAAAATAATGGGGATTTGGAAAAGGAATTGGCGGAGTTGGTCGGTAAAGTCAATTCGGAAAAAGGTGGGGCTTCGGTTGTGATTGAAAATAGCAAAAATGTGATTTCGGGCAGTACGATTTCGGTGGGAGGGAATTTTCATTTGGGCGATAAAACGGAAATTGATAAAAAATACGAAATAAAGGAAATCGAAGGCAATGTATATATCGCCGAAACCATCAACATTGAACAAGCGACCAACACTCCGGGGGCGCCTTTGGCAGGCCCGGAAATGAACGCTATCAAAATGCAGGTCGTCCGGAACAAAATCAAACCGGCACTGAAAACATTATTGGAACACAGCGCGCATGACCCCGATTTTAATAACCAAGTGATCTTGCTTGCCAGCCGTTGGAACCAATTGCAGCGGGAAAAAAACAGGAATACCATTTCCAAAAGCCATGCGAATATTGAGTACAACCGAATACGGGCGGCGCTATTGGATATGATTGATGGAATGGACGATAACGGGTTTTAATAGTGGCAGTAGTATTAAACAGGAAAATATTTTAGCAACGGTTAAAAAATAAAATGATAGTTTAATTTTTCAAAACGGCATCCTTCCCTGCTTTGGTGATAGAGGATACTTTTTTCGGAACAGCATTATTTTTTTAAATATCCACTTTCATTTTTTGAGACTAGGATTTGATCAAACAATAAGACCAAATACCGGCATACCGGTATTCGGACACTATCCTTTTTTCCACCCCTTTATCTTCATCTTCTCCAGTTCCAGCACAAAGCCCGGCAAGACCTTTTCCCCGTTCAAAACCTTCCCCTCGAACCATTTTATTTCCTCCACCTCTTGTCCTTCCCGATAGACATATGCCCGCTCTTTATAAGGGTCTATCAGCCATGCGAGGCGGACGCCGTTTTTCATCCAACTGTTTTTCATTTTCCGTTTCAGCTTGGCGAGGCTGTCCGTTTTGGAGCGGATTTCGGCGATGAAATCGGGCGCAACTTTCAGGTATTCGCCATCCTCGTCGGCGGGGTCTATCAGCGCCGCCCGTTCGGGGCTGATCCATCCGCAATCGGGGCTTTTGATGGCAGTGTCGGCGAGTTCGACACCGGTGGAGGCACCGAAGACCTCGCCCGGTTCGCCTTTTTCTTTCCACCAGATACCGAGGTAGATTCCGAGGTGCAGTTCGCGTTTTCCGGTGCCAAATTTTACTGGGGACATAATGGTTGTTTTTCCGTTTTTTTCCCTTTCCATCCGCAGGTCGGGAAACCGCGCGGCAAGGGCCGTGAATTCTTCTTTCGACATTTTTTTATCTAAAACCAGCGAGCTGATATCGGTGATCTGCCTGATGGGCATAGCCCCGTTCACCCCTTTGCGGCGCGCCTTTTTAGCGCCCGGGCTTTTTCGGGAGGTGGCGGGTGGCGCAGTCCTTAATGCTTTGGTACTTGTCATTTTTATATTTTTTTGCAAGTTAAACAAATTTTTGTTTTTGTTCCAGCCGCCCTGCCACAAGCCTACGGCAGGCAGCGCAACCCGCTAAGCAATAAAACTATACTTTTGCAAAAAACAAATATGCAAAAGCAACCCGACACCTTCGCCCCCATCCTCCAACAACTAAAAATCCCTGCCCTCAACGAGATGCAGCTTGCCACCATCGAGGCGAGCCAAGAAGCAGCCGACATCGTATTGCTATCGCCGACCGGCACGGGCAAGACCCTCGCCTTTCTATTGCCGCTGCTCACTGGATTGGAAGCTGATTCCAAAGAAGTGCAGGCCGTCATCCTCTCACCGACAAGGGAGTTGGCGCTGCAAATAGAAACTGTTTTCAAAAGCATGAAAACTTCGCACAAAGTGACCTGCTGTTACGGTGGCCATTCGATGCGGGTGGAGGTAAAAAACCTCATTGAGCCGCCTGCTGTTTTGGTGGCTACGCCGGGGCGTTTGAAAGACCATTTAAAACGCGAACATATAGATATATCAAATGCCAAATTGCTGGTCTTGGACGAGTTTGATAAATCACTGGAATTTGGGTTTCAGGAGGATATGTCATTTATAATAAAAAATATGCGCAAGGTGGAGCGGCGCATATTGACCTCTGCCACGGAGGCCATTAAAATACCCGATTTTGTGGGCGCAGAAAAACCGGTGCGCCTGCAGTTCATGCCCAAAAAATCGGAAATCAAAAAACTGGAAATCAAATTGGTGCGCTCTCCCGAAAAAGACAAACTGCATACTCTGTCCCAATTGATATGCAACCTCGAACCGGCCGGCATGATCGTATTTTGCAACCACCGGGAATCAGTGGAACGCATCAGCGATTATTTATCGGAAAAAAATATTTTCCACGATTATTACCACGGAGGCCTCGAACAAAACGAGCGCGAAAAAACATTGGTCAAATTCAGGAACGGCACCTACCAGATATTGATCTCCACCGACCTCGCCGCCCGTGGCCTCGATATCCCCGATATTAAATACATCGTGCATTACCACCTGCCGTCGAAAGCCGACGCCTATACCCACCGCAACGGGCGCACCGCCCGGATGCACGCCAAAGGTTCTGCTTTTTTGATTTTGCACGAAGAAGAAAATATACCGGAATATATAAAAAGCGACCCAAAAACATTTTATTTGAAAAATATGCCGCCCCCTCCTGCACCAGAATGGGAAACCTTATATATTGGAAAAGGGAAAAAAGATAAAGTAAACAAAATAGACATTGTTGGTTTTTTGGCTAAAAAAGGAGGGCTGAAAAAAGAAGAAATAGGATTGATAGAAGTGAAAGATTTTTTCGCATATGTGGCCATTAAAAGAAATAAAATAAAAGGGGTTTTGAAAAACATAAAATTTGAAAAAATAAAAGGGAAAAAAGCGAAAGTGGCGGTGGCGAGGTAAGTGGATTGTTGTGCGTACAAGCTAATTTACAGGACAGAAATATAAGTAGGTAGTGCAGTGATTCGTGATTAGTTGATTAGTGATTAGTTCGCCAATTTCTTGATAATGTGGTATTTACCAAAAAATAAATAGCCCGCTAATTACGAATCGAACCAGTAGGTGGACGAATTATGTACCAGCTTTTCAAAGACTTTTTTATGCGATAATTTTTGTCCACCTACTTCTACTTTCTTATTTCATAAAAACTGACCGTAACGCCTGCCTGCCTGCCGGCCAGCGTTACGGTCAGCATAAAAACAATCAAAATGAAAAAATCCAATAAAAACACCCGCCGTTCTTTTGTCAAAAAAATAACCGCTGGCGCTATCGGTGCCAGCCTTTTGCCCAGTTCGGCCGCCGGGGCCAAAAATATCCAAACCATCGAATGGGAAAGGCCCAAAACAAAATATTCGGCAAACGATAAAATCCGGGTGGCAGCCATCGGCATGGGCATCATGGGTTTCAACAATTGCAAATCTGCCGTGAAAGTGCCCGGCGTGGAACTCGTGGCCACCTGCGACCTTTACGATGGCCGCACTGAGCGTTCCAGAGAAGTATTCGGCAAGCACCTTTTCACTACCCGGAGCTATGAGGAAATACTCGCACGGGAAGACATCGACGCGGTCATCGTTTCCACTTCCGACCATTGGCACGACCATGTGGCCATTGCCGCCATGCAGGCAGGCAAGGCCGTGTATTGCGAGAAGCCGATGGTGCAGCACATCGAGGAAGGCATGCCGTTGGTCGAAGCACAGCGCAAGGCCGGAAAGGTGCTGCAGGTAGGCAGCCAACGGGTCAGTTCGCTGGTTTTGAAAAAAGCAAAAGAACTTTATGAGCAAGGAGTTATCGGTCAGCTCATCACCGTCGAGGCATGGAACGACCGCCAATCGCCGATGGGCGCCTGGCAATATTCCATCCCCACCGACGCCTCGGAACAGACCGTGGACTGGGAACGCTTTATCGGCGATGCCCCAAAACGCAGCTTCGACCCGGTGCGCTTTTTCCGCTGGCGCAATTACCGGGACTACGGTACCGGCGTGGCCGGCGACCTCTTTGTCCATTTGTTTTCTGGGCTGCATTTTGTCACCTCATCGGTCGGCCCACGGCGCATTTATGCCTCGGGCGGGCTTCGCTACTGGAAAGACGGGCGGGATGCGGCCGACATCATGACGGCACTGTTCGACTACCCCGAAACAAAGGCCCACCCGGCCTTCAATTTCCAGTTGAGGGTCAACCTCATCAGCGGCACCGGCGGCAGCCAAATGACCCGCCTTGTCGGCACCGACGGGGTGATCGAAATCGGTTGGTCGCAAGTCGTGCTGCGCCGCAACAAAGTGCCGGCCCGCCCGGGCTATGGCGGCTGGGACACGTTCGATACCTTCACTGCTGCGCAGCAAAAAAAATACGAAGAATGGTATAAAAAGGAATATCCTCCCCTCGCTCCGCAAATTGAAGAACCAGCGGAGGCCGTCTATAAAACCCCCAAAGGTTATAGTGAGCATGTTGCGCACCACGCCAATTTTTTCGACTGTATAAGGGAGGGCCGCAAACCGGTCGAGGACGCAGTATTTGGCTTGCGCGCAGCGGCGCCTTCATTGGCGGCCAACCTGAGCTATTATGGGCAAAAGGTGGTCAATTGGAACGGGGAAAAGATGGTGATGGGATAGGCTATATTTCAAAACTGCGGCCTCCTCCGCTCGGCAGGGGCCGTTCTCTGCACGTTCCCTATTTTTCTCCCACCGTAAATTGTTTTATCATGATGGCGCCGCTTTTGTCGAGGTTGGAACTCATGATGACGACCTGTTCTTCAAAGCCGTCGTCCACCGAAACGGCAACGGTATTGGGCGAGATGTCGCCGAGGTTGAGGGCATGGAGGATGAGGTAATTGGTGGTGTTGTCGAGTTCGACGATGGTTTCGTGCTTGCGGCGGGTTGCGCGGTAGTTTTTGAGGATCATTTTGCCGTTCACAAAAAGCGAGAGTTTGTCGCCGTCAATGGTGCCGTTGTCCCACACGCGCACCCTTACTGTTGTGCTTTTCACGACCAGCACCCGGTCAACGTTTACTTCCCGTTTTTGCTTTTTTTCATATTGCCGGACGCCGACCGGCTTGATTTGCCGCTTTCCCCCATTGGTGACCATGATGACTTCGTTGGTTTTGAAAATGGGCCTTTCGAGATACAATGTGCCGGGCGCGCAGCTACCGGATTTTGGCGTGAAGCCTTCGATAAAGCCGTTCCATTTTCCGGTCAATGACAGGCGGTCGGTTTCCCGGCGGAAATCGAGCTTTGCCGATTTGATGCACCAGGGCCAGTCCGTTACCGATTTTTTCAGGATGGCCGTTTCTTCAAAATGCAGTTCGTTCCTGTTTTTGTCAAAAATCCAGTTCAGTTCATGCGTTGCGTTCCCACCTTCCCCGTCGGAAATGATCTGCGAAACCCCCGTTCCGTCCTCTTTTAGGATCAGCTCAAAATAAAAGCCGTAGTCCCGGTCGGCCTGCGAGAGGTGGCCGGTGTATTTGCCGTAAACAGGGGAGGGGAGGGGCTTGCCCGGTGGCCCGGCAATGGTGGCCTTCGGTTGTTGCCGGGGCGGGGCGTTCCCATGCCCGTTCGCATTGTTCCCAACATTTTCATTCCCATTGCCCCCAAAAACAGGGTCATGCTCCTCGGTGCCAAAATCGGCGGGCCGGGAAGTCAGTTCCAGGTACCCTGGCGTGCAGCCTTCGGCTTCCCAGTAGCCCTTCAGTTTTACGAGGCTGTCTTCGACCACTGGTTTCAGGCGGATGTGCTTGAGGCACCAGCGGGCGTCGGGCGGTTCGAGCTGTTCGACTTCCTGCAAGGTGAGTATTTCGCCGTCCCAGATACCGCCGATTTCAAATTTTGCCTTGGAGCTGCCGTCCGCTTTTTGGGACTTGGCTTCGCCAAAAACTTTGTCGCCGTCTTGCTCTAAAATGATCGAGTACAGGTAGCCGTCATCTTTGCCGTCTTGGGTCAGCAGCCCTGTCCAGTTGCCGCTGAAAGGTTGGGCAGAAAGCTGCGAAAGGAGGGGGGGGAGGAACAGAAAAAGAAGCGGGAACAAGGCTGTCCCGTTCCTTGTGGAATGCAAAAGCTGCGAAAAAGGAAAAGGTGTTTCTTTCATGGAATGGCCTTTTTGCAAAAGCAAAATAACTTCATCTGGCAAACGTAAAAAGGTTATTTTGAAATCCTATCCTTTTGCTGCTTTAATGCGAGTTATTTTTTGTTACCTTTGGTTGCTTTTAATTCTTTTTGTAACTCGTATGTTTGAGGTTGTGTGAAAAAATCCAAAAAGTTCATTGAAATAATGTTAGCTTAGACCTACGGGCGACAAGAGTTAATTTGTAACCAAGCAACACCTTAACCGGTGTATGCAGATAAATAGACTTAACCTGTC
>DROJ01000430.1 GCA_011321935.1 Bacteroidota bacterium
CCGTTTATTAATTTACCAAAAAACATCCCCGCCGATATTCAACAAAAATTAAAAAAAGAAGCACAAACAGCAATCGCGGAATACGTCGTTCCGGCTTATAAAAAATTCAGCAGTTTTTGGAAAAAAGAATACATCCCCAATGCCCAAAAAGAAATCGGCGTTTCTGCCCGGCCGAATGGCCGGGAATATTATGAAAACCGAGTTAAATTTTTCACGACATTAAATAGGACGCCAGAAGAAGTATATGAAACCGGCAAAAAAGAAGTAGCAAGAATAAAAAAAGAAATGGAGGCCATTATTAAAGAAACCGGCTTCGACGGCAGTTTTGCCGACTTCCTGCATTTCCTCCGCACCGACGAACAATTTTACGCAAAGACGCCCGAAGAAATATTAAAAGAGGCCAGTTATTTAGCAAAAAAAATAGACG
The DNA here is from genome assembly GCA_011321935.1 of Bacteroidota bacterium. GTDB lineage: Bacteria > Bacteroidota > Bacteroidia > Chitinophagales > Saprospiraceae > UBA6168. The sequence continues at coordinate 428 of DROJ01000430.1, forward strand.
GCCAGTTGCCCCTATATTTCAGGAAATTACCGCGCAACTCATATGGTGTGCAGCCCGTACCCGCTGCTATTGCACCAACATATACGAGCGGCAGGTACAGCCCCGGTTCATTGGCAAATGGCAGGGCTGGCAATTATTGGGTCAATACCACCAAATTATCTTCGCGGCCATTATATGCGCTGCCATCATTGACCTTGCACGAGGCAGTGCCGGGCCATCATTTGCAAATATCATTGGCACAGGAAATGGACGACATGCCTGACTTCCGACGCAATACTTATTTAAGTGCATATGGAGAAGGCTGGGCATTATATTGTGAATATCTCGGCGAAGAAATGGGCATATATTCCAGCCCATATGAACGCTTTGGAAAATTGACTTATGAAATGTGGCGTGCCTGCCGGTTGGTGGTTGACCCGGGCATACATGTAATGGGCATGGGCCGACAAGAAGCCATTGATTTTATGGCTTCCAATACCGCGCTTTCGATACATGAATGCACTACCGAAATTGATAGATATATCGGTTGGCCGGGGCAAGCGGTTTCTTATAAAATAGGTGAACTGAAAATCAGGGAATTGCGGAATATAGCGGAGGATAAATTAGGGGATAAATTTGATCTGCGCGATTTCCACGATTTGGTTTTATCAAATGGAGCAGTGCCGCTATATGTTTTGGAAAAGATGGTGTTGGAGTGGATTGATGAAAATAAAACTGACTGATAAAACAATGTCGTCCAGCATTCTATACGAGCGTCCGATATAAGACCAAACCTGCCCTTTTTCCTAAATTACTGTTAAAAACAAAAACTGGTGGGAACGGAATGCCATCTCATACGATTAATATATAAAAGGAAAACCAACCCAATAAAAACGATTTATCATGTTAGCATTTTTTGGCATATTGATTTTGTTCGGTGCGATGGGCAGGTTGGTTTTTTCCGATAGGTAATACAAAACTTGGAGGTTTTAAAAACCTCCAAGTTTTATCGCTCCACTATTATCCCAACTCAGAGGGCACCACCTCCACGCCCGTTTTCTTTCCACTCCTCAGTACCGTCAAATTTATTTTTTCATTGATCGAATCTTCGTTCAACAACCTGTGCAGGTCGTCAATCGAGCGGATTGCCTTTTCTTCAAAACCAATAATAATATCACTTTCCTGGAGCTGCGAATTAAAGGCCGGCCCATCGGGTTCTACCCCTTGCAGCAAGACGCCGGACTTCACTTTCAGTTGATGCCGGGCGGCAAAACGCGGGTTCAGTGGAATGGTCTGCCCGGAGATGCCGATGTAGCCGCGGCGCACCTTTCCCGTCAATATAAGTTTGCCGACCACGTACTCCGCCAAATTGGAAGAGACCGCAAAACACAAGCCCTGCGCATGGGAGATGATGGCCGTGTTCACCCCGATAACATTGCCGCTGCTGTCCACCAAAGGCCCGCCGGAATTGCCCGGGTTGAGGGCGGCATCGGTCTGGATAACGTTGTCTATCAGGCGGCCGCTTTGCGAGCGCAGCGTCCTTCCGAGGGCACTCACTACGCCCGTTGTCACTGTATATTGGAAGCCGTAAGGGTTGCCGATGGCCACTGCCAACTGGCCTACTTGCAGGTGGTCACTATTGCCAAATTGGACAGAACTGAGGTGGTGCGCATCTACCTGCACGACGGCAATATCGGTGGCCGGGTCGTCGCCGACCAACTTGCCGGAAAGCTCCCTCCCGTCCTGCAATACCACCGAAATTTTTAATGATTGATTGACAACATGGCTGTTGGTAACGATGAAGCCATCGCTGGAAATGATGAAGCCGCTGCCGGTGCCATAGGGCTGCTGTTGTCGCTTGGCCTGTTGTTTTACGGCTTTCTTTTTCACCTTTATCTGAACCACGGCGGGGCTTACATTTTGTGAAATATGGACAACCGTCCGGGAATAGGCATCGAGCAAGGTGGCATCGGGATTGGGCTGGACAAAGGGCTGGGCTCCTGGGGTTTCGGTAGAAATAAAATCGAACATGGGTCGGGTATTTTGATGAAAATGAAAGCCCGTTCCGGCCACCGAGGATATAAATCCTCGGTGGCCGGGGGGACACATACCGAGGATATAAACCCTCGGTGGCCGGAACGGGCAAAGGCCGGTTTTGAGCGGATACAAATAAAATAAAAAAGAAGCCCGGTGAACTGGTCACGCGCAGGCTTCTTCGTTTTGTTTTTTTCCTTTTTCGAGGAATATCGTTTCATCAAGGAAAACCGTTCCAAGCGAATATTCCGGCCAAATTGGCAGTGGCAAATATCGGTAGTGGTACAAATCGTAATTAGCTAACCATTTAGTTTTTGGTTAAATGCCACATTATCAGGGATTTGGCGGACTAATCACTAGTCAACTAATTACGAATCACTGCTGTAGTGTTAATTTTGACGTGATAGGCAGAAACATGTTTATCTGATTTCAAGCACTTAGGCCAAGCCCCCGTCTCCGCTGCTTTGTCATCCGCCTAAAGGCGGATGACAAAGCAGCGGAGACGGGGGCTTGGCCTAAGTGCTTGAAATCACGTCAAAATTAACACTACCCAAATATCTACTTTAAAAAGTCACCTCCTTCTTCAG
>DROJ01000431.1 GCA_011321935.1 Bacteroidota bacterium
AGCGGATAGCCTGTCCCGAAAATCGGGAACAAAAGACAGCGAAGCCGGGTGAACATTTTGTGCATTTACCTCGGCTGATTAAAAAGATGCCCTATTTGTTCAATATTAATTTTTCAGCGCCAAAGGAACATGAGCGAATTTTTTACTAAAATAAAATTTAAAATCATGCAACTGGAACATGAATACTTCGATTTTTTGCAAAACATTGAATTTGCCGTGCTCAGCACTTACAAAGACGACCCGGCACTGCGCGATGTAGAAGTAATGAAAGCATACGACCGCCTTATCAAGCATTACAAACGGGTGAAAAAGAAAATGCCGCCGATGCAGTCCACCCTTTCAGGAAGGCCGGCAGAGGTATATAATAACGTGTACGACATGATCGAATGGAGGCGCGAAAAAAGCGACGGCGAGCCAGAAGTAGAACTGGAAGACATGCCCGGCGTCGGTGGCGATGTGCCGATAGTCATCGTCATCAGGTGTTTGGAAAAACTATTGAAATCGGCAAAAAACTGGAACAAGCGGGACGGACACCGCGGGTACTTGACCTTATTGGAAACGTATGTGAAATAAAAAAATGGCAATCCTTTTCAGTTTGCCTTTGCCTTTCCTCGCACCTTTGCTCCCGACAATTTTCGGGATTGCGTTGGTCTCATTTTATAAGACAAGGTAAGTCAAGGATTTAACCTTCGCAGTATTTTTAGGCAGGACTACGAGCGGCGGCGTTTTGAACGCCGCACTCCACTCTACAATTGATTTGTGGGGAGTGCGGCGTTCAAAACGCCGCCGCTCGTAGTCCTGTCTAAAAATACTGCGAAGGTTGTTGGAAAAAACCGAAGCCTTTTCCTTGCCTAATGGTACAACTCTTAAATAATTACCTATTTATTCCGTTCTTTGAGGCAAAAATTTATCATGACATCAGGACAACCACCGGCACCCGCCATATCAATGAGCGACCGAACCCGTCGAATTCTCTTGGAAGAAAGGCGCAGGCACAGCACCGGCCAACGTTTGTGTTCCCGGCTGGACATTTTACTGTTGGCCCGCGAAGGGCACAGCAACTCCGAGATATCCCGGCGCACCGGTGCAACGCACAAGACCGTGAGAAAATGGCGCAGGCGCTGGAACGGGGGCCATGACAAACTGCTCGCTTTTGAGCAGGGCAAAGATGGCCGGGGCGCCAGCGACACCGAGTTGCGCCGCTATCTTCTCGGCCAGCTCAGGGACAGGCCCCGGCCGGGCGCGCCAAAGACCATCACTGCCGCCCAGGAGCAACAGATCATTGCCCTGGCCTGTGAGAAACCCGGGGATTACGGTATTCCCCGGACGGACTGGACGCACGGGCAACTTGCCCGGACAGCAGTTGAAAAAGACATCCTCCCCGGCATTTCTTCCAGCCAAGTTGGGAGGGTTTTAAAAAACAAGCCCGCTCCAACCACATAAAAATGAATACTGGCTGTTCCCGAAAATTGATGACTGGGCAGCTTTTGCCGTGCGGGTAAAGCTCATTTGCCATTTTATCCGGTGTTCGGTCTTCAAACAGTTCCCCAACTGCCATGTCGTCAGCGCAGATGAAAAGACCGGCATCCAGGCATTGGAGAGGCACACCGGACAGGCCCCTGCGAGCAAAGGCGGGCATGAACGCAAAGAGTTTGAATATGCCCGGCACGGCACCACCACATTGATGGCGGCAACCTTGGTGGAAAACGGCAGGTTGCTCCATTCACACCTGGGGCCGACCCGGAACGAGGCCGATTATGCCGATTTTCTCAAACAGGCGGTCGACAAACTGCCCGAAATGGACAGGGTGGTCATCCTTTCCGACCAACTGAACACCCATTTGTCGGAAAGCCTTGTCAAATGGATAGCCGAAGAAGAAGGCTATGGTGAAGGCCTGGGACAAAAAGGGAAAAAGGGCATCCTGAAAGACATGGGGACCCGCAGGGCCTTCCTGGAACGGGAAGAGCACCGCATCAGGTTTGTTTATACCCCAAAGCACTGTTCATGGCTCAACCCAATTGAAAACTGGTTCGCCAAATTGGAGCGGCATGTCATCAGGAACGGCAATTTTTCTTCGGTCAAAGAACTGGAGGACAAAATCCGGGCTTACATCAAATATTACAATGCTTGCCTGGCCAAACCGCTGAATTGGAAGTTTAGAGGCTTCAACAAAGCGAAAGAATTGTTCAACATAAATAGGTAGTTATTTAAGGGTTGTACCA
>DROJ01000432.1 GCA_011321935.1 Bacteroidota bacterium
GAAAAATTCAATTAAATCTTTAGTCCTCCTCGCAGTTTTTGCTGCCTCCATTTTTACTGCCAATCAATCAAAAGCCGAAAGCGGCAGCCCCCTGGCGGGCATTGACCACCTGGCGGGTTATGTGATACTGCCTGCTGGCACAATGGTCTCGCTGGAACTCAATCAGGAAGTGTCTTCTGAGGATGTCGAAGTGGGACACACGCTGGAGTTCACCGTCCGGGCAGACGTAAGGGTGAACGGCAAGGTGCTCATCCGGGCAGGGAGCACGGCCGAAGGCAGGGTGATGAAAGTGGACAAGTTCCTCAACGCCTGTTCGAGCTGCGACGGTACCTGCTCCAAAGTCACCGTCACCGTGGAAAGTGCCATGGCCGTTGACGGGCAAACAGTCCTGCTGACCTCGACGCCATTGACCAAACGGGGCGGTTGTGCCGGAACAGGGCCTGCCATCCTTGAAATCGGCTCCCGCATCACGGCCCGTGTGCGCAGCGATACGACCATTCTGTATTGACCGCAATCGCCATCCCCAATAACTATTCTCCAATCGGGGGCTGTTCGAGTCACCCTTAACGTAAGTGATTGATTGTGAGTGTGTTTTTTTCAAAAAACACACTTCACGGAACTGTCCCCCAATCATCCAAATATTGTTAAAAGTCAAACGGGAGCGGGGTGTGGATGTAAAAAATATATCCTGCCTCCCCCTGTTTTCTAAAAAAATATAAATCATGAAAAATATAGTTTTTGTCATCAGCCTTTGCATTGCCTTTGCCACGAACACCAATGCACAAACGGAAGCCCCGACTTATACCATTGACCGGAACGGACGAGTGCCGGTAGTGAATTTTCAAAAGTCAGGAGGCATTTTTTCAGGCAACAAAGTGGAAGTGCCTGCCGGAACGATGGTCATCATGAAAACCATGGAATCCATAAAATCCGAAGATGCCGTGCCGGGGAAAATAATCAGGTTTTTGGTAGATATAGACGTAATGGTATGCGGTAAGGAAGTCATCAGCAGCAATGCCATTGCCCTGGGGCGCATCAAGTCCGTTAGCCCGGCCACTTCCACCTCCAAAGAAGAAATCATCATTGAAGTGACGAGCGTACAGTCCGTTGATGGCCAGCAAGTACCCCTGCACGGGCAAGAAGACCTGATATGGAGCCGTATGCCCGGCGAATCGGTTGCCGTGCCCTCGGGCAAAGTGGTGGTCGGCTACTTCAAGAACAAGGAGACTATCAAGGTCTGACAGCATTGAAATTGTCATCTCAATATGCCCCGGCAAACAGTGCCGGGGCGTTCTTGAACCCTGAACAAAATCACCCCCGGCAAATTTTTGGAAAACAGACGGGGCACAGTATTGTCCAACGAAAAGCTAATTCCCGCACAGATGAGTTTTGAAACAACTCTTGAAAATCTTCGGAGCGATAACCGGTTTGTTGTCAACAGGGCCGTGGGCACCTTGCACAAAATGGCGAGACACCCGATTGTCCATTATTTAAAAAAAAAAGGTTGCCGCGAAAAGGGCACCGCAGTTGGGATTTTCAACGATGCGCTGATTGAATTTTTAAGGACAGTCAGCGCCGGGGAATTTAAAGGGACGGATATAAAGAGTGCCCTTGCCTTTATCAAGCGGGCCGCATTTTTTATTTGGTCGAAGCACAGCGACAACCCCAGGAAAGAAGATATGAAACGGGGCAAACCGGCAAAAGGGCCGACGGAAAAAGCCTACGCTGCCAGCCTCGTCATGTACGACCCGATGGACGGCTCGGAAAACCCGGCCCTGCCCAACAAAAGCATGGAGGCAGGCTCGGTGGAATTGAAAAAAAACGAACTGAAATTAAGTGAAAAAATAAAACACCTCATCAACAAACTTTCGGAGGAGTGCCGTGAAAGGATACGGCGGATGAAGTTTTTCCACCAGGAAGGAGAGGAAAAAATCACCCACGACGAAACGGCCTCCGATTTCGGGGATTCAGGCGCAAAGGCTTCCAGGAAAAAGCAGGACAAGTGCATCAAAAGGTTTAAGGGACTGGTGGCACAAACCTGGAACACCGACGCCGAACTCAGGAGCTTAATCCATCTAAAGCTATGAAAATAAACGATACTTATATCAACCGTTTCCTTCTGGGGAAACTGCCGACGGGCGAAGAGCAGGAGGTCAGGGCGGCGATGGCCGACGACGAAGACCTCACCGCACAGATTGCCCGCCGAAAACTGGAGATGATGGTCGTGGAGGAGCTTGACCGCCAATATTGGGGCAAAATGGTGCAAGGCCATGAGCGCTCCTTTCGCAAACGCAGCGCCGCCCGCCGCATGGTGGCCTATGCCGCTGCTGCTGCCATCGCCGCCATTGTTTTTTTCACCGTGGTGCAGCCCTTTGGCACGCCCCGGTATTCCGGCCCGGTCGCCTTCAACACCGACTACAACACCAAC
>DROJ01000433.1 GCA_011321935.1 Bacteroidota bacterium
TGGTGGCAAGGAGCTTTGCGAAATGTATTGCTGAATAAAGGTTTTGCTTTTTTAGTTCTTGCTCGACCGTTGCCAGTAATATTTCCGACTGCGCTTTGTCATCTGCCAACTGGATCAGCAGGTCGTAAAAATGTACGCCAATATTGTAGCCGCGATGGCTTGGCCGGACGCATTCTTCCAATAAAAAATCCCATATTTCAAGTTTGAGGCCGGGAGGGATCGGGAGGGAAATTAATTTTTGGATTAATTCAAACAGCTCGTCAACGAAGGCGATGAAAGGGGATGCCTCATATTCGATGCGGCTGGCGATGGGCACTATTTTATTGACCATCACTTTGAGTACCGGCCAGCCATCGGCGTAGTGTTCTAGGGCGATGGAATCGGTGGCCTGTCCGAGCAGGTTCATGCCGGTTGCCAATATCAATTTTGCGCCAGCGGCGCTGATAGCCCCGCTTTTTTTGCGCGACGATTTGATAACGCTGTCAAGTACCTGCCGGTATTTTTCGGTATTGTCGGACATGGGGACGGCGCCGGCGAAACGGGTTTTCAGGGCAATGGAAAAATTGCGGTTGCCCCGGGCATAATTTCTGACGAAGGCACTCAGTTCCTCTTTTCCGACTTGATCCAAAATGGCGTTGACGGTCAGTTTTTGGTAGGTCCGGGCCTGCTTTTTGAGGTTTTTCGAGCGGTGCTTTTTTTCGGAAATAAGCCGCCTCAATGCCAACAGCCCAGCGGCTACATGGCCGCACATTTTTTCAGCAATAAAAACGCTGCACTCGCAGGAACATGCCCGGACGCGGGTTGGCGTGATCTGCATTTCCGTTTCAAAGCCATCAACTTGGGCCACCCAGAGGTTGCGCTCGCCCTCAAAAATGGAACTTACTTTGCCTTCTTCCAGCAGCTTTTCGCCCACCAGCAGGTGGGTTTCGGCCAGTGAAAGTTCAAGGTTTCTTAAAAGAAAGTTCACGCGGGTAAATTTTAGTGCTGAGAAACGTTTGCAAAAAACACGAAACCGTATTTTGGGTTTCGTTGTTCCCTGTCGAGGGCAACTTGCAAAGGTAAGTCAGGATGGGGACTAACTCAACCGATTTGTTTACCTTTGACCCTTAATTTTCAAAAATCAAATTTAATAAAAACAGCCCCCGTAACAATCGTCTGAATAAAATTAAAGATAAAAATGAAGACTGTTTACCTTGTCCGCCATGCAAAGTCGAGTTGGGAGTATAACGCTTTGAGGGACAGCGAAAGGCCGCTCAATGACCGTGGCCTGCGAGATGCCCCGTTCATGGCCAAAATACTAAAAAACAAAGGTGCCGAGCCGGATGCCATCATATCAAGCCCCGCAGTACGGGCCTTGACAACGGCCATGTTTTTTAAAAACGAACTCGGATTGGGAGGAGAAGATGTGCTGATAAAAGAAGATATATACGAGGCCATGTCGGCCACTATATTAAAGGTGATACAACTGCTGCCGGAAGATTTTGAATCGGTATTGTTGTTTGGCCACAACCCTACTTTTACCAGCGTTGCCAATATCTTTTCGGACAAATATATCCCCAATATGCCGACCTGCAGCATCGTCAGGATTGATGCGGATATTGATAATTGGAGCGAATTTAAAAAGGGAAAAGCAAAGGTGACGGAATTCCATTTTCCGAAACAATATTTTAATTGAATAAATATGCTGTCTTTAATTAAAACAACACTTTATTTGTTTTATTTTATTTTATTTTTTTGCTCCTGCCAACATGAAAAGAAATTGCCGTTGCCAGAAGATAAATTGGTGCCTGTATTAATGGACATACATATAGCTGAGGCCGGGCTGACACATTTGACGGGGACGGTGAAGGACAGTACTGCGGCCAAATATTACCAACAGATATACACCATGCACGGAGTGGAAGAAGCAGTTGTGGATTCTTGTTTATATTATTTGAAACGACATCCGGCAAGGATGAAAAAAGTTTATGACAAGGTGACAAAAGAATTGGAAAAAATGAAAACTCAAAAAAAATAATTTACAATTTGCCATTGTTCAATGCGTAAAGAGGATTAGATACCTTTTTACTTTTGTGAAAACAACAGAAGTCAATTTTATGGAAGACATTAAAATATTGATTGTAGATGACGAGCCGGATATACTTGAGATACTTTCTTATAATTTAAGGAAAGAAGGCTATCAGGTATTTACTGCAAAGAACGGGGCAAGTGCAGTAAAAAAAGCGGAGGAGGTAATGCCTACATTGATTATTCTCGATATCATGATGCCTCAAATGGACGGGGTGGAGGTATGCCGGACGATCAGGGGCGACAAAAAATTCGATGACGTGCTCATTGCTTTTTTGACGGCGCGGGAAGAGGATTATTCCCAAATTGCGGCATTGGATGTTGGCGGCGACGACTATATAACCAAACCTATAAAGCCGCGCGTTTTGATGAGCAGGGTGAAAGCGCTTTTGCGGCGGGCAGGCCGGTTTGATGATGCAAAAGGCAAGTCCCACATCATTAAAGTCGGTGATGTAACGATAGATAAAGAGAAGGTCAGGGTTGTCCGTGGCAAAGACAAAATCGAAATGGCGAAA
>DROJ01000434.1 GCA_011321935.1 Bacteroidota bacterium
ATAGCCGGGAGCTGGTCAAAGAACTATTTCCAAATGAATTAAAACTGGTGAACATAGCGGACAAAGGATTGATGGTATATGTGTGCATGGACAAATGTGTGTATTGCGCCCGCTTTATTAAAGAAACTTTATCGGAGCCAGAAGTAGATGGATATTTAGAAAAACATTTCCATCAAACGACCATTGATATAGCCGATAAAGATTATGCAGCCTTTTTTAAAAAATATGGTGTAATGGCTGCGCCTACCTCTTTGTTCTTCGCTGCCGACGGTACTTTTTTATCGAAAAGGGCTGGGGCTGTTTCAAAAGGTGCATTTATGGAAACAATGACGGAAGCATGGGGCAAATTGGAGGAATTGGAAATAAACGGAAGTTTGCCAAAAGCTGATGAGCCTGCTGAAAATGAAATAATACCGGAATTAAAAATATACCCAAACCCAAACAATGGAAGGTTTACACTGCAGGTGAGTGCGGGGCGGGAGCCGCTCCGCATCCGCATTGCCGGAGAAAACGGGAAGGAAATATTCAATGAGAATATAGCTGGATTTAATGGACATCTTGAAAAAGAAATTGATATTACAGGCCATGCAAAAGGGTTGTATGTTTTGCAAATATTATATGGCAAGACGATGTATTCTGAAAAGATATTTGTGCAGTAGCCAATGAAAGGAGGCTTTCCAAGTTTTCTCCGCAGGAGTCCCACCGGGAAAAAACTTGGAAAGCCTAAATAAAGTCTCACCCCTTCCCCAACGTCTCCGATATATCCGTTCCCCGCGCCTGCACCGCAGGCACCAACGCCGCCACAAAACCCACTGCCAATGCACCCAAAAACAACCAGCCTTCCTCCTTTAAAAATTTCAACCCAGAAAAAGAATAGCGATAAGAATCTTCCATAAAATTGGCCAGAACCATCATGCCGAGGTGGCTCAAAACAATGCCCAGCACATAGCCCAAAACGGCCAATATCAGCCCTTCCAAAAGTATCACCCAAAATAAAGTAGCAGGCGTTCCTCCCATCACCCGCATCAGGGCGAGCTCGTATTTGCGCTCCCGCAAGGAGGAAAAAAGCGAAATAAAAATACTCAGCCCCGACACAAAAACAATGACCCCCGCCAGTTGCGTCAGCACCTTTGTGCCGCCGCCGAGATTGGTCTGCAGGCGCGCCACTTCTATCGGCGGGCTTGCGGCCAGCAGTTCCGTATTTTCATTGATATTGCGGCCCATGTTCAGCGACCGTATATTGGTGCGCGATTTATATCTCAATAAAATAGCGGTGATGTCTTTGTCCCCGTGTTCCATCAGTTCGAGCCGGTCCGAATCTGCCATTTTGCGAAGCGAAAGAGAATCATAAGAAGCGGGCGGCACCTTATCATGCGAATGCTCATGCCCCCCATGCTCCTGCCCCGTCTCCTCGCCGACTGCGGACTGCGGTCCCGAAGTTAATTCGGGATTTCCGCTGCGCTCCAAACTGTCGGACTGTGGACGCTCCACCGCATGCGAATCCCAAATACTTTGCGTGTTGCAAAGGATCAATTGGTCAATCACCGAACCCGTCGGCCGGAGTATGCCGACCACTGTAAAATCATGCTCGTGTTCCTCGATCCCTTCCACCAGCCCGTGCGAACTTTTGAAGGTATCGCCGACGTGCAGGTGCAGCACATCGGCCACCGTAGCGCCGATGGTTACCTCCATATTATTGGCCCAGAGCTTGCCCTCGGCGAGTTCCGCTCCGTATATTTCGAGGATGTCGTAAGTGGTGCCGACGATGCGGTAATTGCGGTAGCTGTCGCCGAGGGAGAGCGGCACGGCGTCTTTGATGAGGGGGTGCTTGGGGTTGAGGAATGCCTTTGCCTTGCCGATGTTGATGTTGCCCGTCGGGTTGTCAACGTGGTACATGCTGCAAAGGATGAGCTGCAGCGGGCTGCCCTTTGCGCCCAGCACGAGGTCAATGCCCGCGAGGTTTTTATTGAAGTTTTCCTCGATCTGTTGGTTCATGTTGAGCAGCAGTGAAATCAGGCCGACGCCGAGGGCAAACAATATAAGCGTCAAGGCCATGTTCAATGGCTTGTGCAAAAGGTTTTTCCAACTTAATTTAATTAGGTTCATCAATTGATTTATTTTGGAAATTGAAAATCATATATTTCAATTGCTTTTTTTTAAAAATGTGAGCGAAACAAATGTGCATGTTCTACTATAATTATAGCCGCTAATACGCAAATCATCAGCGCAATAGCGGCGTTTTAAAAGCGCTCATTTACTGCCTAAAATTTGACCATCGCCCTCTTTTCATACTCCCCGTTTTCTGTCATTATTTTTATAAAAAAATCATCCTCCGTGATAGTGGCGATAATGAACCTTTCTGTTGCAGAGGCCATGCCGGGGATTTTATATTCCAGAAAATAAGTGTTATCGAAAGAAACAATCCTTGCGGGCATTGCCATTTCATTTTTCCTTTCTCCCTTTTGGGTTATCATTTTTAATTCCAATTCAAGGTCAATATTTTTAGGGCTTAATTCTATATCCAAAGAATTGTTTCCAGAAGAAAACATAGTTGTCCTCCAATTATATTTCGCGATATAATCGCTTATTTCTTTTTTATTAAAACTGGTCTTCGTTTGGACTTTGGGGATGAAGCTGTATTTGTTTTGGATATTATTGTTTAATTGTTTTCCAACAAATGCAAGAATTAATTTTTGGTCATTCAATTCGATTATTTTTGCCAGCACTTTATTTTCGGAAACAATAATTTCAGCTTTATCATTGATCCTAAAATTATGCGCTTTAATTACTTTGCCATTTAAATCAATAAATTCCAACTTGCCTTCTTTTGTGAATTTAATAAATGAATAATCAATCGTGTTCCACCCCTGTGCATCCGTGGATTCAAACATCCAAGTTTGATATAAAGCGCTGTAATTATTTTTCATAAAAAATGAATTTGCCAAAAAGAAAATGCCGAACAATAATTTCATGCTGGTTCTATTTTCGTTCCTATTTTTAATGGTCTGAATGGCCCAAATGGCTTTACGGGCTTACTCGACCATTTGAGCCATTCAAACCATTTAAACCATTTAAACCTTCAAATTTATCCGCTTCGCAAAATGTTCTTTCAGCCTATTGTCGTGCGTCACGACGAGCAGCGTGGCGTTCACCTCGCTGGCCGTATCCTCCAATAATTTAATCACCTCGTCCGTGTTTTTATCATCAAGGGCAGAAGTCGGCTCGTCGGCGAGGATGACTTCCGGCTGGTTGATGAGCGCCCGTGCGATGGCTGCCCGTTGGCGTTCGCCCTGACTGAGGTTGCTCGCTTTGCTATCGAGTTTGTGGCCAATGGCAAGCCGGTCGAGGAGTTTTTGGATGCGGTTTTTGTCAATCGGCAGGCCAGCGAGTTGCTGGGCAAGCGCCATGTTTTCGCCTACCGTCAGCGAGCGCACAAAATGCGGGACTTGGAAAATGACGCCGATTTTTTTGCCCCTGAACTTGTCCAAAGCACTGGAGGAGAGGCCGTTGAGCGCCGTGCCGCCGATGCTGACCGAACCTGATTTTGGGGTCAGCAGGCCGCCGAGCAAATGGAGCAGTGTCGTCTTTCCGCAGCCCGATTGGCCGAGCAGCAGCCAGTGTTCGCCCCTGCCGCATTGGATGTCGGGGAAGCGGAGCGGCTGGCCGTTTTGATAGGCGTATTGAAGGTCTTTAGTTTTTAGCATTGGTCGCGGTATTCTGTTTTGGCAAAGATAGAAATTGTTTAAGGTGTCGGACTTTCTATATTTACGCTGATTCGGTTTGGTAGGATAGCCTTTAGGCTGTCCCGGTCAGTGCCCTTTAGGGCGCTGCGTCGTAAACGACGCTGACCAGGACAGCCTAAAGGCTATCCTACCAAAAAAAAACAAAACATGAAAACATCCATCACCACCTTCCTCCTCCTTTTGGCCATCGGTCTTTTTGCACAGCACGGCACTTTAAAAGAGAGCCTGAAAATGAAAAGCAGTACCCTCGGCCACGAGGTCAAGTACTCCGTTTACCTGCCTTTCGATTACCAAACCTCCAACCGCAGCTACCCCGTGCTATACCTGCTGCACGGCTTTGGCGGCGACGAAACGGGATGGGTGCAGAACGGCCATTCCTGCTAGATTGCCGACCGGGCCATTGCCGAGGGCGAGGCCCCCGCCATGATTATCGTAATGCCCGATGCGGGCAACAGTTGGTACGTGAACAGCGCCGACGGGAAGGTGAGGTACGAGGATTTTTTCATCAACGAGTTCATCCCGAACATCGAACGGGGCTTCCGCATCCGCGCAAAAAAAGAGTACCGCGCCATTGCCGGACTTTCGATGGGCGGCCACGGCAGCCTGCTCATGGCCACCAAACATCCCGAATTGTTTACCGCCTGTGTACCGTTGAGCGCTGGTGTCTGGACGGAAGACAGAGCGGTCGAACTGGATGACAAAACTTGGAACTATTATTTTGCGCAAGCATATGGAAAAGGGTTAAAAGGGGCTGATCGCCTCACCGATCATTACCGCCAAAACTCGGTGATGGACATTATCAAAAATGCCGATGTGGACGAGCTGAAAAAAGTAAAATTCTATATCGACTGCGGCGACGATGATTTTTTGATCAACGCCAATATGGCGCTGCACTCCCTGATGTTGGAGAAAAAAATACCGCACGAATTTCGCGTCAGGGACGGGGCGCATACTTGGGATTATTGGCGCACGGCACTGCCGGAGGTGCTGCGCTTTGTGGGTAAAAGTTTTTGGAGGTAGCGCAATTCCCGGTTTTGCCCTGCCAAGCGTTTAAACCATAAACCTTATATTTGCAGACAGGCATTTAAAAAAAAACGTAACTGATCAGTACATACAGGAGTTTTCCCGCAAAGTCACGCTAAGGTTTCGCCAAGTCACGCAAAGTTAAGACGTGTACTCGCCTCGCTTTGCGTGACTTGGCGAAACCTTAGCGTGACTTTGCGGGAAAACTCCTGTATGTGTTTATGCTAAATAGTTATAAAAAAAACAAAAAAATGGAAGCGCAGCAAATCAAGCTCGACATCAACAAAGTAGTGGAAGGCATCCACGACGAAGCCTTTTTGAAAGCCTGCTTCGAGGCCGTGCAGGGCATCGCAAAGGCGTACCGCCGGGTAGTGGGGACACCGCAAAAACCAGTTGTAGAAAACAAAAAAGGGCAGGAAACGGCAAGCCCAAAAACGCCTGCCGAGGGAACAGAAAACCCCGAAGGCGAAAAAGCAATGCCGCATGACCTGAGCCTTGTGCTGCTCGCAAACGAGATGTTCAAAGGCTGCGGGCCCTTGCCGGAAGAAGGGGAAATTGCCTTTGAGAGGGCTTTTAAAAAATCATTGAAAAAACAACCGACTTTACCAAACCGACTTTAAACCATGCCACACCAATTTGACTTCGGGATGGTCGAACACCTATTTCCCGAATACCTCACCAAACTTGAGAAAGGAAGGCTGCTCAAAGCGCTTGCCCAGTTTAAAGATGAAACGGAAAAGAAAAAATGGAGCAGCAAGATCTACACAAATTTCTACGGCAAAAGCCGTTATGGCTATTTCCTGCAAGGCGACATGGTCAGGGAAATCAGGTATCCCGACTACGTCCCACAAAACAAGTCTTTCGACCGGACTTTTACCGATGCGCTCATTTTGTCCAACACCTGCGATTTAGAAAAATCCAACCTTCGGAAAATGCGCAAGCAGGTAGTTATGGCGCCCTTGCTCGAAATGGGGCAATTCGTTGAGGAGGCATCTAATTATAAAGGAGCGAAAGAAATTATCCTCGGCATCAAGGCCCAAACCGTTTCCAATATTTTTTATTTGCCGCCAAGCCCAAACAACGGGAAAGAATATGTGTGCCACTTCGACAAAGCCTTCTGGTTTCCCACTGCCGAACTCAACTCCTACCTCCCCGATATAAAACAGACCCGCATCCATTCCCTCGACTATTTCGGATATTACCTTTTTTTGGTAAAGCTGTCCTATCATTTTTGCCGCCTGCCGGAAGAGAAGCAGCGATAGCAAATCGAGGCCATTTATTTTTATTTTTATGAAATATACAAAAGAAGAAATATTGCAAATATTGAGGGTATTGCCACTTTCCGCGATCTGGTTTTTAAAATAAAAAAATATAGGAATGCGGCGCAGCAGTGTACTTGATCGACATTTGTTGTTTATATTTACCGACTAAATCTGATCGGCAACTATTTTAAAATATTAAACATGAATACATTAGAAATAAAAGGAAGCCTGTTCGACCTGTTGTGGTCTATTGAAGACAAAGAAACGCTGCTCAAAATAAGAGCAGCCGCATTTGAACTGATAAACCAGAAACGGGAAGAAAAAAAAGATTGGTGGGATGAGCTGAGCGTTGAGCAGCAGGCCCGCTTGAGGAAAGCAATTGAGGAGACGGAAAGAGGAGAAAATTTGATCCCGCACGAACAGGTAATGAAAGAAATTGAAGAAAAGTTCAAAACGATTTCAACATGATTGCAATAGTCCACTGGAACCAACAAGCCCGGGATGACTATATGGACATCGTTGATTATTTTGTCGATAATGGATGGGATATGGCAGCTATAAATTTTAGGAAAAACGTTCGTGAAAAGATTGATTCAATCTGTAAATTCCCCGGAAGTGGTAGGCCTACCAAAGAATTTAAAAATGTCAGATATGCTTTAGTTGACAAACATAGAAGGATGTATTATAAATACGGTGCTGACTCCCTCACGCTTCTGGCTTTCTTCGACGCCCGCCAACACCCAAGCAAAAGCCCTTTTTGAAACCACTCCCACTTCTCGGCAATTAGCGCCTTGGCCAATACCCGCCACAGTGAAGCTGATATTTGGGACAACTTAGCTCTATCAATAATTTATTTTTATGAAATATACAAAAGAAGAAATATTGCAAATATTGCGCGCCAATAATGACCAAAAAAACCAATTAGGCATTGAGGGTTGGCATACCAATGAATTAAAATACAATTTAACAATAAGAGATTGGATAGATGAATTCAACCTATTGGATTGGGATGAACTGGTGCGGTATTATGATGAAATGTTCGGCTTGAATATCGGCAAAAAAGAATGGCAAAAAACCATGTTGCCCAAAAAAGAAAAAACACTCGGCGACTTGTGCGAGTTTATTTCTGAACATGCTAAAAAACCGGAAATAAAACCTTTAAAATTATTTGGGAGATATTGCGAAGAAGCCAGTATTTTCAGGTATTTGACAAAAAGAATAACTGCAAAACACCCAAACATAAAAACCATAAAACCTTCTTCTTTTATTGAAAAATATATGGACGAAATATATTGGGATTTGATTGCGGAAACCAACCTGATAGCGCACGGCGTTTTGCCGCCTGTAAAATATAAACCTGGAGAATTTAACGATCAGGGATGGAGGTTGTTGGGCATTGGTTTATTGATAATGTTTATCGCTGGTGTTTTCGACAATTGGTTTATTGGAGGTATTGGGATCGGCATGTACCTTTCAGGTGCTTGGACAATCAATAAAAGCGTGCACAGTCCATCCGAACAATTTGAATTCGAAGATATAGCCACTTTCCGCGGCCTGGTTTTTAAAATAAAAAAATATAGGAATGCGGCGCAGCAGTGTACTTGATTTGTATTTGTTGTTTATATTTGCATACATTTTATTTCTTCAAGAAAAAAATTACTCGAATACGTGGTAAAAGAAAATATTAACATACGGCCTCACTTATTATGGGAATTCAACCTTGATAGTTTTGATTTTGAAAGATCAAAGGCTATTGTCATTGAACGTGTAATAGAAAGGGGCGACATGAAAGACTGGAAAGAAATGATCCGCTATTACGGAAAAGATAAAATACTTGCCGTTGCGAAGAGCAGTAAAAGCCTTAGCCTAAGAGACAAGAATTTTACTGAAATATATATCCACTCAGAATTCAATGTTTCATAAATCCCCTGAAATAATCCTTCCGAATACATTGTCCCTGCTCGAAATAATTACAGCAGACCAAATGTTTTCAGATTTTTTCCTTGTTGGCGGTACAGCATTGTCCCTGCAAATAGGCCACCGCCAATCCATTGACCTTGACTTGTTTACGATAGAACCATATGATGTTCCATTATTACAAGAATACCTTACAAATAAATATAATTTTTATACAGACAGAACTGGAATTAATACGCTTATCGGACATATCGGCGATGTAAAGACTGATTTTGTCACCCATTCGGCTTCATTGGTAAACCCTCTTCTAACAAAAGACAATTTAAGGATGGCGTCTTTGCATGATATTGCGGCAATGAAACTCAATGCAATCTCTCAAAGCGGGAAACGGCTTAAAGACTTTATTGATGTTTTTTGTTTATTGGAAATAATGCCCTTTCGGAAAATGCTGGAAGCATATGAAATAAAATATCCAAATTCAAATCCTATCATTCCCATCCGGGCAGTTACCTATTTTGGCGATATTGATTTTAATATGGACAAGCCTGTAATGATAAAAAAAGTGCCTATAAAAAAAATGAAAGAAAGGCTCATTAAAGCTGTGCAAAAACCAAATACTATTTTCTGATATTCTCCAAATGCTCCACCTCCTCGGCATCCGACACCACGGCCCCGGCTCCTCCAAAGCCGTCCTGAAAGCACTCGCCGCCGACCCGCCCGACGTGCTGCTCATCGAAGCCCCCGCCGACGCGGAAGGGCTGCTCCGGTTTCTTAGTCCGCTTTTCAGTCTTCAGTCCATCAGTCCGCAGTCGGCAGTCCATTCCGAAGGGATTCGAACACAGCCCGAAGAACAGCGGCCAGTACCGAATACCGAATACCTAATCCCCCCTGTAGCCGCTTTGATTTACAACCCGAAGGATCTCCGGCAAGCGGGCTACCTGCCCTTTGCTGCCTTCTCGCCGGAGTGGCAGGCCATGCAGTTTGCGGTGGAAAGGGGCATCCCTGTCCGCTTCATGGACTTGCCGATGACGCTGCAGTTTGCGCTCGACGAAATGGAGAAAAACGAACAGCAAAACGAGATAGAACTCTTTAAAAAAATGAGCCCCGAAGAACGGCTTTTCCGCCGCGACCCGATGGCCCATTTAGCGAAGCTGGCAGGTTATAGCGATAGTGAGCGCTGGTGGGAAGTGATGTTCGAGGCCGTCGAAAACGAGGCCGAAATTTTTGCCTCCCTCCGGGAAATGACGGCGGCGCTGCGCAACGAAACGGAGGAACCTAAACGGACATTGCAGCGGGAGGCCTACATGCGGCAGACCATCCGCAAGGCAAAAAAAGAGGGTTTCGGAAACATCGCCGTGGTCTGCGGGGCATGGCATGTGCCTGCGCTTTTTGACCTTAAAAAATACAAGGCAAGCCATGACGCCGCACTGCTGCGGGGCATCAAAAAAATAAAAACGACGGCCACTTGGATACCCTGGAGCTACGACCGCCTGACCTTCGACAGCGGCTATGGGGCGGGCGTGGTTTCGCCTGCTTGGTACGAGCTTTTGTTTTCACAAAAAAAAGAAGCGGCCACGAGGTGGATGATAAACGTGGCGAGGTTGTTCCGAGAGGAAGATTTGGATGCTTCCTCGGCGCATGTGATCGAGGCGATACGGCTTTCGGAAACTTTGGCGGCGCTGCGCGGACTGGCCGTGCCGGGCATCGGCGAACTGAAAGAGGCGGCAGTGACGTGCATTTGCGAAGGCAGCCCGGAAAAGCTGGAACTCATTGAAAACAAGTTGGTTACGGGCAACAAAGTAGGCAGCGTACCCGACATTATCCCCTCCGTGCCGCTGCAAAAGGACATCGAAAAAACGGTGAAATCGGCGCGCCTGAAAAAGTATTGGGAGAACACCGACGAGCAATGGCTGGGCGCCACCGCCGCCAAACCGCAGGGCGGCATTGACCTGCGCAGCGACGCTGGAAAAATGAAAAGCCACCTGCTCCACCGCCTCAACCTGCTCGACATAAATTGGGGCCAAATGGTCGAGCTGAACAGGCACCAAAGCGCTGGGGGCTTCACCGAATTTTGGAAGCTGCAATGGTCGCCGGAATTTGCTGTCCGCATCATCGAAATGGCCGTTTGGGGCAATACGGTGGAGGAGGCCTGCGCCAATTTTTTATTGAAAAAAACGGAAGAGACCACCGCCCTGCCCGCCCTCACCCAACTCGTGAAAAAGACCCTCAACGCCCACCTTCCCGCCGCTTTCGATATTTTATTAAAAAAACTGGAAGACCTCGCTGCCCTCAGCTCCGATGTCTATCATTTGATGGATGCACTGCCCCCGCTGGTGCAGGTCCTAAAATACGGCAACACCCGCGGCACAGATGTCGGCACGGTGGAAAAAGTGGTCGGCCACCTCGTGCCTCGCATCTGCATCGGCCTGCCCGCTGCGGTGGCCAACCTTGACGAAGATGCCTCCGCCGATGCCTTTAAAAATTTGCAGCAAACCAACCGCGCCCTCGGCATGCTCAACGATGAAAATTTCAACCGACAGTGGTTCCAAACCCTGCAATCCATCGCCGCTGACCAACAGGTAAACGGCATCCTCTCGGGCGCCTGCACCCGCATTTTATTTGATAAAAAAATAATGACGGAGGAGGCTACGGCCACCCGGATGCGCTATGCCCTTTCGCCCTCGTCCGCGCCTTTGGAAGCGGCGCAATGGCTGGAAGGTTTCCTCGTCGGCAGCGGGCTGTTGCTACTGCACAACCGCTCGCTTTGGAACTTGCTCGACGGGTGGGTGGAGGAACTGAACGATGACAGTTTCAGCGATGTGCTGGCCTTGTTGCGGCGCACCTTCAGCAAGTTCAGCCCGCCCGAACGGCAGCGGATGATGGCCCTGGCCAAACAGGGCAAAACGGAAAAGAAAAAAAGGGAATTTGCTGATTATGAGGAAGATAGGGCGAAGGTGGTCTTGCCGGTGGTACGGGCGCTGCTGGGCATTTAGGCACAGGTTTTGACTTTTGGGTGTTGGCCGGAAGCAGCGCTTCCGGGTTACAAACATTCACCACTTCCCCCGCCAACAAGTTCGTTATGTTCACCATCCTATCCATTCTTTCCGCCGCGGGCGGGGAAGCCCCTTCACTGATTTTTAAAATGCTGGTTTTACTGGTTGCCGCCTTTTTTATGGGCTGGGTGAGCCGGCTGGTTTTCGACCATTTTCGGGGAGCGCAGTGAAAAAGGACTTCCTGCGGCGAGCGGCTTTAGTTTCCCCGAGCAATCGGGACAGGCCCGCAGAGTGCGCAGGATTATACGCTGAGAAACGCAGGGTTTTTAGGAAACGGCTTCACAAAACTCTGCGTTTCTCTGCGTATAACACTGCGCACTCTGCGGGAAAATTTACGGGTAATTCACTTTTTCGTAGCTGCCAACAATGCCATAAAACCATCGGCAGAGATCACCTTGACTTTTGGAAAAGGTATATTTTTTAAAATTTTAAAATGACCATCGTTGGAGACGATGAAATCCGCATTTCCAGCAACCGCACAATCGACAAACTTATCGTCGTCAGGGTCAGCGGTTATCAAATTCCAATAAAAATATTTTGTGATATAATGAACGTTTGAGACATTGTTAAAACCGTTGAGGACATTGCTGGCAGCATCTTCTCCCATATTGCTCTGGATTATTTCTTCATATTCTGCCAATATATCAGTGGTCAACAAAAGGTCGTAACGTTGGTTTTCAAAGGCTTCAAAAATAGGATGGTAATAGGAACGCCTTGAAATAGAAACCAAAAGGACGTTGGTGTCGAGCACTATTTTCATTTCTCTTTTTTATAAGGTGTCCTGCGGTGGGTATTGAGCAACGTCTTTTCATCCAAACCTTTTTCATCCCAGGCTTTGTCGGCAGCGTCTTTTGCTTTTTCAAAAAAATATTTAGCCAAAACGGCTTTGATTTCCAGAAGGTCTTTGTCTGGCACATTGCTGGCAAAGAGTTTTAGCAATTCTAATTGTACGTTGCTAAATGGCTGGTTAATAATTGTATTTGTGTCCATAAAATCATTTTCAACAAAATTACTTGATTTTATTTAAAAAAGTAAATTGCTCGCTTCTTTGGTCTTCAGTTTTCAGTCCGCAGTCTTCAGTCCGCAGTCTGTCAGTCTTCAGTCCACAGTCCGCCTCCGTTCCTTTGTCCTCCTGTATAGGAACTGTTCACGTTAGAGCGGCTATTCAGGCAATACCTCTAACGTGAACAGTTCCTATACAGGATGACAAAGGAACGGAGGCGGACTGAAGACTGACCGACTGAAGACTGCGGACTGAAGACTGACTGACTGCGGACTGAAAGCTCACCACCGCAAGCCTTCCTCCACGTCGTCCGCATTTTGTTTTCCGTATTCTTTTTTGGTGGCCATGCGCTGTTTTTGGCGTTCCATGACGAGTTTGGCGATGGCCACGTTGGCGGGGTCTTTTTCGTATGGGGAGAGGGCAAAATGGATTTTCGATTCTTTCACGTCGTTGCGGTAGAGGAGGCTGAGGAGGTACTCCATGTTGTGTTCGATCATCCATGCGATGCGGTCGCAGAGGAGTTGGAAGAGTTCTTCTTCGGTGGGGGCTTCTTTGCCGGAAGGCTCTATTTCGAAGGCTTGGAAAATGGCGTCGTCAGGTGACATGTTTTCTTGTATTTTTATGAATAAGAATTTGTCTGAAATGTTGGGATGAAAACTTGGAGGTTTTTAAAACCTCTAAGTTTGACCCCACTCCGAAATTTAATTTGGCGGTCAATGGTGGTGTCCGACATTTCGGAGTAGGCTCAAGTTTTAGAAGCCAAAAAAGATAGTTCAAGTCAAGGCCCACCTGTTTCCAGTCCCAATTTCTCTATCAGTTCCGCGATCCGCTCCTCTTCTCTATATACGCCGCCCACTGTCATTCGTTCGCCAAATTTCATGGAATACATGCGGTTGAGGTAAAACGAAAAGCCGTCGTCGTCGAGGTCGCCGTTTTTATATGCCCGGTAGAGGTACGGGAAATTCCGCTCTTTTGCTTCGTAAGAATTGGAATGGTGGATGACAATAAAAGGAGTGTATGCCGCCTTTCTGCCCAAGCTGTCTTTTTTGGGGTGGCCATATTTGGCCAATAATTTTTCGGTTTTCAATAAATTTATTTCATCCGTTTTATTGATCTGTTCCCATATGTCTTTGTATTCTTTGGAGCCATGCCCATATTGCTGAACAATGGCTGATTCTTTTTTCCGGTACAATTGGTCGAGCCGGTTTATGTTTTCCCAATATAATTTTAATTTATGGTCGGTATTTAATTGCGCTATTTCTTTGTCTATGCGGAGCAGTAATTCTCCGTCAGAAACAGGCGGCTGTTTTTTTTCTTCTGCTGCGCAACCGAAAAGCAGGAATATTAAAGCGAATATTGGAAGGGTGTATTTCATGGATATGATTATTGAAAGGCCGTTGGGCGTTGTCAGAGAACCATGACCGAGTCCTGCCTAGCACAACCACGCCACAAAGCCCGGATTGCCTTTGAAATCAGGAAATGATTTTTCAACCTTGCAGTAATTATTCCCTGGTGCAAAACCATTGCCCCTTCCCCAACAGGTTCTAAAAAAAAGCGATCCCGGTGAAGAATGCGGTCAGCCGCGCAGCGCCTCCACCTCCTCCACCGTCTTCGGTATCGGTTTGCCGAGTATGCGGTGGCTGTCCTCCGTGATCAGCACATTGTCCTCGATGCGCACGCCGCCGAAGCTGCGCCAATTGTCGAGTTCGTCGTAATCAATAAAATCGGTGAACTTGCCTTCGGCCTGCCATTGGTCCATCAGTTGGGGGATAAAATAAATGCCCGGTTCCACGGTCAGCACAAAGCCCGGTTCGAGGTGCCGCCCGAGGCGGAGGTAGGCCGTCCCGAACAATTTGCTGCGCTTCACTTCATCGGAGTAGCCGACAAAATCTTCGCCGAGGTCTTCCATGTCGTGCACATCGAGGCCTATCATGTGGCCGAGGCCGTGGGGGAAGAAAAGGGCATGGGCACCCTGCTCCACCGCCTCGTCGGTATCGCCTTTCATGAGGCCCATTTCTTTCAGCCCTTCTGCGATGATGCGGGAGGCCTCCATGTGTACGGCCTGATAGGCGAGGCCGGGCTTTAGCATGGCGATGCACTCCGTTTCCGCTTTCAGTACAAGCTTGTAAATGTCGCGTTGGCGCTCGCTGAAAGTCTTGGCCACGGGCACGGTACGGGTGATGTCGCCTGCATAAAAATTGCGGTTTTCCGCACCAAAGTCACCGAGTATGAGCTGCCCCGTTTTTAGGATGTTGGAGTGGTCGTGGTTGTGCAGCACCTGCCCGTTTTTGGTGAGTATGATGGGGTAGGAAGTGCCGTTGCCCATGCCCGTGGCGATGCCCTGCGCGATGCCGGCGAGTTCTGATTCCCGTTTGCCGGGGGCGGCCGCTTTCATCACCGCAACGTGCATGGCGCGGGTGATATTGACGGCGTTTTCCATTTCGGCCACCTCCTCTTCCGATTTTATGGACCGCTGCGCAACGATGGCTTTTATCAAATCGGTGGACGCCTTGCCCTGCAGTTTGCCGATCTTGATGCCCGTCAGTTGGTTCAACAAGATCATGTTGTCGTGGCGGTAGGGCGGGGTGAAATGAACGGGCCGTTTGGCAATGGCCGCCTTTTTCATATAGTCGAGCAGTTCTTTGAAAGGGAAGGTATTTTCGATGCCCACTTTGGCAGCGCGGTCGGAAAGGGTCGGTTTTTTGCCCATCCACACAATGTCCTCCATCGTAAGCTCGTCGCCAAAAATGATTTCCCTTCCTTCCTCGATGTCTATCAGCCCGGCGATGCCCGGCTGCGAGATGCCGAAAAAATAAAGGAAATTGCTGTCCTGCCGGAAATGGTAGCCGTTGCCCTTGTAGTTCATCCCGACTTCGTTGTTGCCCAAAATGAGGATGATGCCGCTGCCGACCTGCTGCCTGAGCCTGGTCCGCCTGTTTTTATAAGTTTCTTTTGAAAACATAATTTAAATGGTTAAAATGGCTTGAATGGTTGCAATGGTTTTCAAGATCGGCGCATAGTTAAATATTCGGGAAAAACTAAAAAATAAAAACTGGTCTTACTTTATCAATTTTGCCAAACTACTACATTGGTCATCTGAGGTGACGCCTTTGTGTATTGGCACAGTGAGTGAGCAGAAGGTGTTGCCTCAAAAATTGGGCAAAACCCCGGGGCAACACCTTCGGCACTCCCGCCGCCTCAAATCCAGCCCTCACTTTTTTACAAATTTTTCAATGCTCGTATACCCACCGTCTTCGCTCTTCACCTCCAGCCAATAAATGCCCGCCGGAAGCCCCGCCACGTCAATTTTTTCCGAAAACCCTCCCTCAACGGTAGCGGTCTCAAAGCTGCGCAGCAACCTCCCCATTCCATCAAAAACAGATAAACTTATTTTTCCTGCCTTCGGCAAAATGGCCTGCACGTTCAGCTCAGAAGGTGCGGGGTTGGGGTACATTTTCAGCACCAGTTCTTTTTGGGCATTGGAGACAGCAGTGGCCATTTCGACTTCCCCATTTGCGAAAGCGTAATGGCCCGGCAGCATGGTCTCTATTTTGATGAGACCCAACCCGTTGTTGCTTGAGCCGAGCGGCTGTTTTATGTAAAAGGGGTACTCGCCCCAGGGGCTTGACGCATCGGGGCGCCAGACCAAGATGAGGCTGTCCTCGGTTTCGCTCACTAGGTCGAAATCGAGGTCGTCTTCGTCCTTCCCCTCATAGACCATCCTCGTTTCCATGGAAAAGCCTTCTGGAAAGACGCCCCCAAAAGTCCAATAATGAGAGTTGGAAAGGCGGAGGTTGGGCTGGTCGGGGGTTGCTGGGTCGGGGGCTGCCCAATGGTGGACCATGCTCACCAATGCCGAGTCGCCTTCTGGGATATTGTTGACTTTGGTGCTGGTCAAATAGACCCGGTTCAGGTGGGGGTCGCCCGTTTCGGCAACAATTTGCCTCGACTGCATACGGGCGAGGTTGAGGGTGTTGTGGTCGTTGAGCACCTGCCAAACCGGCTCAAAAGGAACGCTGACAACAGCCTCTGTAAACTCGCCCGACACCATGAAGCGGGCATCGTAGGTGTTCCAGTTTTCATCGAAAAAAGTGATTTCCAACGGGACGTTGGTATGAAAATTAAAAGCCTTGCGCAGCTTCTGTTGGATGTACAAAGTAGCGTCCCATTGGTTGCCGTTCGGTTCGAGGTGCATCGAGTCGAGTTCAAAAGTGGCAAAGCCCGGCTGGTAGATCCAGGCATCAAAAAAGGGCGCCATGTCAATGCCCGTTTCGGCGGTCAACTGGTTTTGCATTTCCTCTGCATCCACGGCCTGAAAACGGAAGTTGTCGAGTACCGACCTCATGCCTTTGGCAAAAAGGGTGTCGCCGAGGTAGCCCCGCAGGTTGTGCATGACGGCCGCCCCTTTATTATAGGTGTGCATGCCGTAGGTCTGTTCGTAAGGTATGCCGGAGAGGGCGAGAAAGCCCCCGTCGCGGATGTGCGCATTTCTCAGTACGCTGTGCTGGTTGTCTTTTACTACGTCGTCAAAAAAGGCCCTTCCGAAAGCATATTCTTGAAACAAATGAGAGCCGTACTCTGCGTTGCCCTCTTTGATCCACATGTTTTCGGGGCAGCTCAAAGTTGTAATGTTTCCCCACCATTGGTGGGCCAGTTCATGGGCCATGAGGCGGTTCATGTCGTAAGTAGGGCCATCAGTGATGCTGCCGTAGGGAAAGGCGATGAGCGAGGCGTGTTCCATTGCGCCCTGCGGTGTCATCACGTAACCGACCTGCCCCCAGATGTAAGGCCCGTACCAGCTTTCCAGTGCGTCTATGGCGTCGTCGAGATAGGCAAAGGACTCCTCCATGTCGGCGATATCGCCCGGCCTTCCGACCAGCAGTACCGGGTAGTCTCCATTGGCGCCGCTGTGCATGTCGTGGATCTCTGAATAGTTGGAAGCGGCCACGCCGACGAGATAGGAGGGCAGGGGCAGGCCCATGTGGTACTGGCGGCTGATGGTGTCGCCGCCGAGGTTTTCTTCGCCCATAAGTTCGCCTACCGCATAGCCCGTGCGGTCCCCGTCGGTGACGATGTTGATGTCGTAAGTGGCCCGTTCCACGAAGTTGTCGAAGCAGGGGTGCCAACTGCGGCCGAAGTTGTAAGGGTTGGAATTGAGGCCGATGCCGAGGTTGTAACCGATGCCGTTTTGGTACCTGAAACCTCCCCAGCCTGCCTGCCCGTTGGGCCTGGTGTCAAAGGTGGGCAGCCCGTGGTAATAGACCACCACCTCCATTTCTTCGCCCACGTTGACGGGCTGCGGCAGCTCGATGTTGAGCAAGAGGCTGTCGTATTCAAAAGCGAGGCGGCTGCCCTGCCAGGTCACCGAGTCCACGGTCAGGTCGAGCAGGTCGAGCGGCAGGGTGCCGATGGGGTTTTCTTTGGCAGTGAAGGTTACGCCGCAGGTGCCGGTTATTTTTTGGCCAAACTGGGTGAGGTCCAAAACGATGTCGTAGTTCAGCACGTCAATGCTGTCGCTGCGCTCGTTGCTGCCGCAGGTCAGCAGTTTGTCGCCGCCGCCGGGCAGCAAAACAGGGCTGTCGGTGAAGTGGCAGCCAAATTCAAGGCTTGGTTCGTGCTGCGCCTGCGCCGCAAAAAACATCAAAAAGGAAAGGCAGGTAAAAATAAAACGTGAAGGTGTACCCATGATCGGTCTGTTGTTTTAACATGAAAAAAAACGTTGCGGCAGCAAAGCAGCAATGCCGTTCGGCAACGAATCCACGCTAAAAGTAGGATGCCTTTTCAGGAGTACAAAAACTTAATTTGGTTTTTTGAAAAAATGGACGGGCAATGACAGAAATCAATGCCCCGGAGCCGGACTGCCGACTGCCGACTGTTGGACTGCCGACTGAAGACTGTCTTTCAAGTTTTTCGCCCGGCCAAATTCGCGGGCCGATATTTTTTCTTTTTTAATGCCCGGCTCGTGTTGCTCTTTTTCTCGGCTTTTAAGTTTCGCGGTTTTTATTTGGCCAAATTCACGCGCGTTTATTTTTTTTTCGTGAAATGGCGCATCGGCTTGGCTTATATTGGTGTTGTGGTCTTGAAAATTGGAGCAGGAAGGAAAAGCGAAAAACGAAATGAGGAGGATGAATACTGGATACATGTTCTTGTTCATAGTTACGTGTGTGTTCAGTTAAAAAAAATCGGAGGGGAAGGAGTAAGGGAGTAACCCAAGATGATGCCGAAAACAAAAACTTTGCCCCCTGCGGCTTTTTTTCCCGAAGTGAATTCGGGGGATAGCTATTTGGCAGTGCATCAAATGTAATGCCGCTATTTTTATTTTCATTTTTATTTTCATTTTCATTTATAGTGTTCCCTACCTTAGCCCAATGAAACCACCCTTTTTCATATTGGCCGTAGTTGCCCTGTTATTTCCCCGGTTGCTCCCCGCCCAGTTTATACTGAACGGCGCTGCCGGGCAGGTCAATGATTCTTGTTGGCTGCTCACGCCGCCGCAGGGATTTTTGGTGGGTTCTATTTGGAACGAAACGAAAATTGACCTCAACGAATCTTTTCAGGTGGTCATGCAGATGAACTTCGGCAACATAGACGGCAATGGCGCCGACGGCATTTTGTTCGGTTTCCAGCCGCTCAGCACTTCCATTGGCAACGCGGGCGAGGGGCTTGGCTTTGCGGGCGTATCGCCCTCGCTCGGCATCGAGTTCGATACTTGGCAGAACGGCAACCTCGGAGACCCTTCTTTCGACCACATTGCCATCAGCAAAAACGGCGACCTCAACCACAATTCTTCCAGCAACTTGGCTGGGCCAATAAAGGCAGCCGACAACGGCGCCAATATCGAAGACGGGCAATGGCACCAACTGCGCGTCAACTGGGATGCCGAAATAAAAGAGCTGGAAATCTGGTTCGACTGCAAACCCCGGCTGACCTATACCGGGGACATCGTGAACGAAATTTTTGGGGGCGACCCGCTCGTGTTTTGGGGCTTTACCGCAGCCACGGGCGGCTCGGTCAACAAGCAGCAGATCTGTCTCAGCTACACCACTTTTATTGACGGCTTCGAGGACGTGGTCATCTGTCCGGGAGGGCAGTTCCAGTTGGGGCTTGGCGGCGGCACCTCTTATCAATGGACGCCCAACGAGGGGCTCAGCAACCCCAACATACCCAACCCCATCGCTGCCCCCGAACAGACCACAACCTATGTGGTAGAGGTGCTCGACGAGTGCAACAACCCCTTTTTCGATTCGCTCACCGTGTTCATTGACGGCGATACCGTTTTTTTTGAACTCGGCGCCGATACGACCCTTTGCGAGGGCTTGCCCCTGCAATTGAACGCCACCTCCATCGGCACGCTCAATGTCGAGTACCAATGGTCGAACGGGTCAACTTCGCCTGTCATTGATTCGCCTTCTTCGGGGCTATATACGGTCACCGTTACGGTTGATGATTTTTGCGTGGCCGATGACCGCATCCGCGTGAACATCATCCCCCTTCCGGGAAATACAGACCTCGGAGAAAACCAGGTTTTGTGCCTCGGCCAAACAACCGAACTGGATGCCAGTACTTCCGGCAACCCCTCCTATTTATGGCAGGACGGAACGTCCGGCCCCATAAAAAAAGTCGAATCCCCCGGCACCTATACTGTCAATATTTCAAATAATTGCGGAGAGGCCACGGCCAGTGTTTTGGTGGAATATGAAGACTGCCGGCAGGTCTATTTCCCGAATGTCTTTTCGCCCAATGACGACGGTATCAATGATATATTCATGCCTTTTGATGGCGGCGATGTGGAAACGGTTTTATCCTTAAAAATATTCGACCGCTGGGGCGGGCTTGTTTTTGAAAACCATAATTTTTTGCCAAATGACTTTGCTGCTGGTTGGGATGGAAAAACAAAAAAACAATTCGCCAATCCGGGCTTATATGTTTGGTTGGTCGAAATAAAATTTAGAGATGGTTTTGTGGAACAGCGGTCGGGGGAAGTGAATTTGTTGCGGTGAGTTTTATTGAAATATGGTAGGCTGAACAATTGACATTAAAAAAAACGTAGCTGCTAAGCAGGGCCTTTGAGGTGATGCCTTTGGGCGGGGACGGCGGGTGGAAAGGCGTTGCCTCAATTCGATCTATTGA
>DROJ01000435.1 GCA_011321935.1 Bacteroidota bacterium
CTCGACCATTTCAATTCAAGCAATTTTTCATCGAACAAGATAAGTGCGCCATGAAGGTAGGCACCGACGGCATCCTGCTCGGCGCTTGGGCCGACGTGGCCGGGGCAGCGTCCATTTTGGACATTGGCGCAGGCACAGGTCTCATCGCCATCATGCTGGCGCAAAGGACGGAAACGGCAAAAATAACCGCCGTCGAAATTGACCCCGCAGCCTGCGGACAAGCCGCCCAGAACATGGCCAACTCCCCCTGGGCCGACCGCTTGGAAGCCGTCCGGCAGTCTATCCAGGATTTTTCAAAACTATCGGCGGGAAAGGAATTTGATCTCATCGTCAGCAACCCGCCCTTTTTTACGGGCGGCACTTTTTCGCAGAGCCAAGACAAGGCATCTGTCCGCCATACCATCAAGATGCCGCATGGCGACCTGCTCTCCGCCGTCCGTTCTTTGCTGGCCAAAAAGGGGAAGTTTTGTGCAGTGCTTCCCTATTTAGAAGGCTTAAGGTTTAAGGAACTGGCTGCGACCTATGGACTCTACTGCACCCGAACAACAGCAGTTAAACCCCTGAAAAACAAGCCCGTAGAGCGGCTCTTGCTGCAATTTGAAAAATCGGAAAAAGAAACGCTATTAGCCGAACTCGTCATTCAGACGGGAGGGGCAAACAGTTGGACAGAGGACTTCAGGGAGTTGACGGGGGCGTTCTATTTGTAACCAACCCACCATCTGGAAGGTGGCTACCTATCAAGCCCGGCATCTCTTAATACCTTTAAAACAGCAGCCTCGTTTAGCCCCTTAGCTTCTCCGATCATTTGGGCAGAGTTGCCCCCGTTGAACATGCGGATCACCTGCAATGTCAACTGCATTCCTTTTTCTTTGGCATCGGCCAACAAAGTCTTCTCGCTGGAAATACCGTCCCAATATTTGTCATAAGCATTCAACTGTTCTGGGGTAAAAGCAGATTCTTCCAAACACTCGATGGCCTCCCTCACATCGGGGTCGGCGAAGAGGTCGGCGGGCGGTGCGGTGGTATTTTGGGCTGTTTCCTATGTATTTTCATTGGGAGGCGGATAAATAGGCGAGGATGATTATTTCAACGCAAGGGCGCAAAGATGCAATGAAATGCAAGGCAAGGTTTTCAGCCCTTGCGTTGAAAAATTTTGACATGCACCGTACCTTATTATACTGAACCTTCCGCCTTACCTCACCGCTTCCAAACCTTCCCGTCCGCCGTTATTTCCAGATCAGAACCCGGAAAATCAGCAGCCGTCAGTTCCTTCAATTTCGCGATAGCCCGTTTTTGCGGATCAACCTTCGGCCCATGCGTTTTTTGCTGGTAAACGGGCGTGATTTCCCCGCTCACAAAAGCGCCGTTTTTGGTGGTCGTCAATTTAATGATGGGTGCAATGCCCGTTGCCCCGCGCAAATTGAAGCGGCCATAAGTACAAAAATTGCCGAGGCTATAAATGATGAACCGGTCTTTGTAAAGCTCGATGGAACGGGTCACATGCGGCCCGTGGCCGAACACCACATCGGCCCCCGCATCAATGACGGCGTGGGCAAATTTATAGACATTGCCCCTGTTTTCGCCGAGGTAGGTTTCCGTTCTTTTGGGCACGTGCTGGTGGCTTGCCCCCTCTGCCCCGCCGTGGAAAGAAACGATCACGATGTCGGTTTTTGCCTCCAAAGAGGCGACTATTTCTTTGGCGCGGGCGATGTTCCTCACGTCGCAGGTACCCGAATTGGGGGCAAAAGCGGCGAAGCCGTATTTCACGCCGTTGCGCTCAAAAATGGCCGTTTCGTCCGTGCCGGCGAGGCCGGCATAGGCGATGCCCGCATTCCGCAAAACCGCTTTTGTCCCTCTCCTCCCGGCTGCGCCGAAATCACCGGAGTGGTTGTTAGCAAGGCTCACTACGTCAAAACCCGCATCGGAAAAGTGTTTTATATAACTGGCCGGAGAGCGGAAAACATAGCATTTGCTCATGTCCCGGCAGCGTTTGGCCGTGCCCTTGCCGTCAAACATAGCGCCTTCCATATTGCCGAAGGTGACATCCGCATTTTGTAAAATGGAACGGACATCAGCGAGCAGGTCGTCGCCGCCATTTGGGGGCAAATAATTTTTGGAAGGGTAATTAGTGCCGAGCATCATATCGCCGACACCTATTATGGTAACCAAATCGCTGTCCTGCCCAAAAGCAGGCCGGCCCAAGAGGGCCATAAAAAAAAGACCCCCTGCGAGGAGGTCTTTTAAGTAAATTTTTATGCTCATATTATTTATGGAAAATATGGTTTTGATTATTGATGAAGAGTGAAATGCAATTTATAATTCACAGTAACCATTCAGCATTCTCCATTAAACTACTGATTTCACTAACCCCCGATTCAGTCAGGGGTAGGCAAAACACAAATCTGGGTTTTAACCCAAAATTTATGAGTATTTTTTGGGTTAAAACCCGATAAATATTTGTGCACATTCCCCCGGCTGAAGTCGGGGGTTAGTGAAATCAATAATTTGCGGGGGTACTGAATAGTGGTTCGATTCGTAATTAGCGGACTATTTATTTTTTGGTAAATGCCACATTATCAAGGATTTGGCGAACTAATCACTAATCAACTAATTACGAATCACTGCAATAGTCACAAATCATAATTCATAATCTCTATTTATCAATCAAAGGACTGGTTGTTGAGTTCGGCCAGGCGCACCAGTTCTTGGTACTCTTTGGGCGACAGCCCATCCAAAACATAATCAATCGGGTTGACGGCCTTGCCTTTGTAATGCACCTCGTAATGGCAGTGCGGTGCAGTTGAAGTGCCCGTGCTGCCCACCTTGCCGATCTCCTGTCCTTTTTTGATTTTCTGCCCCACCTTCACCTCCACTTTCGACATGTGGCCGTACAGCGTTTGGTAGCCGTAGCCGTGGTCAATGACGACGTGGAGGCCGTAGCTGCGCCTGCCGCTGTTGATCACTTTTATCACCTTGCCGTCGCCCGTCGCCTGTATGGGCGTACCCTTTTTGGCACTGAAATCAATGCCCGCGTGCATTTTCCTGATTTTATAAATAGGATGGATGCGGTAGCCAAAACCGGAAAGCAACTGCACCCGGCGGTTGAGCTTATCAGAGCGGATGGGCTTGATGGCAGGGATGGAAGCGAGCATTTTTTCTTTGTCCGCCGCTATTTTTTCTATTTGGTCAAAAGACTTGGACTGGATGACCATTTGGCGTTTCAGCTTCTCCGCTTTTTGCCGCAGCAGCGCCATCATTTTACCAGAAGTACGGAACTGTTGCAGGTCGGGGTATGGTTCGTGGCCACCTGTACCGCTTGCCCAGAGGTTCTCGTCTATGGGGTCCATTTCAAGGACCATGCGGTGGACCCAACGGTCGCGTTCTTGGATGTTGGCCAAAGTGTTGGACATATTGTCCACCAAGTCCTGTATCGCCATGTTTTCGGCGACCAGCCGGTCAATTTCATCCTGTTGGAGCTGAACTTGTGGAGAAGGGAAGAACCGCCAGAAAAGCAGTCCGAACAACACACCTGAAACCAGAATGGCAGAAGCGATCCCGAAGAAGCGGTTTGCCTTTTCTTTTCCCGTGAGTTTGACCTTTTCGTATTGTAGCGTTTGTTTGTTGTAAAAGTACTTTTCTTGTCTCATACTGTTCTGTTGTTAGTCAATATCCTAACTTTGCCGCCTTTTGAAAAAACGCTGAAAGCAGTGTTTTTCCGCAAGGCAAAAAGCCGGGGTTTCCCTCCTGAAGGAAACAGTGAATCATTCATTTAAGTGTTCACATGTTTAGACTAAAAGACGAACGATTGTTTGTGTCTGTTTTCTAAGAACTTGATAATCGCAGAATCCTTTTTTCATATCAGTAAGAAGAAATCTTCTCTCTTTGTTTGCTGTTTGATCGTCTAACGTCCCTTAAAATTGGTGCGTTATTGAAAACGGTGGCAAATATGGAAAATAATTCCCAAAATCGGGCTAAAATGTGGAAAACTTTTCCAGCCTGACATATTGGTTTTTCTTAATACCATTGCTTGTCAATTGTTTATAAATAATTATTGATACAATATGTCAATTTACACTTTATAAATATTTGAAAAAAAGAAACTTAAAACGCCAAAACGCCCTATAATTTAGAACCCCAACAGCCAAATAAGCCAGGGTTGAGAGGGCTTGAGAAAGGTCGAGGTGGTTGAGATTCCAGTTCCAGCCTCCTCAACCTTTCTCAACCATCTCAACCTTTCTCAACCATCTCAACCCATTATGACAGCAAAAGAAATACGCCGTACCTTCCTCGAATTCTTCCGTTCCAAAGGGCATAAAATAGTGCCTTCGGCGCCCATCGTGAACAAGGGCGACCCCAGCCTCATGTTCACCAATGCGGGCATGAACCAGTTCAAGGATTTTTTCCTCGGCAACCAGGTGCCCGACAACCCCCGCATCGCCGACACCCAGAAATGCCTCCGCGTTTCGGGCAAGCACAACGACCTCGAAGAGGTGGGCCGCGACGGCACCCACCACACCATGTTCGAGATGCTCGGCAACTGGTCCATCGGTGATTATTTTAAAAAAGAAGCCATCGAGTGGTCATGGGAACTGCTGACCCAAGTGTATGGCCTGCCTGCCGACCGACTGTACGCCACCGTTTTTGAAGGCGACAAAAAAGAGAATCTGGAGGAGGACAGCGAGGCCCGCGGTTTTTGGAAAAACTGGATGCCCGCCAGCCACATTATCAACGGCAATAAAAAAGATAATTTTTGGGAAATGGGCGAACAGGGACCCTGTGGCCCCTGCTCCGAAATCCACATTGACATGCGCCCCGACAGTGAAAGGGCGAAGCTCGACGGCGCAGCACTCGTCAACAAAGACCACCCCATGGTCATCGAAATCTGGAACAATGTATTCATCCAGTTCAACCGGAAAGCCGATGGTTCATTGGAAGAACTGCCCGCCAAGCACGTTGATACGGGCATGGGTTTCGAGCGCCTCACCATGGTCTTGCAGGGCAAAATATACAGCTACGACACCGACATTTTCACGCCGCTCATTTCTTTTGTGGAAAAAGAAAGCGGCATCAAATACACGGGCAAATACCCCGCTGACCCGTCTGCCCGTCCGCCTGCCGAGATGATGTCGGACATAGCGATGCGGGTGGTTTCTGACCACATCCGGGCAGTGACTTTTGCGGTGGCCGACGGGCAGTTGCCGGACAACACGGGGGCGGGCTATGTCATCCGCCGCATCCTCCGGCGGGCGGTGCGCTATTACTATTCTTTTTTGAAAATACGAGAGCCGTTCCTGTACCGCATGCTGCCGATATTGGCCGATATGTTTGAGGAGGTATTTCCAGAAGTTAAGGGGCAGCAAGAGCAGTTGGCGAACATCATCCGGGGCGAGGAAAAGGCATTTTTGCATACCCTCGAAAATGGTTTGAGGCGCTTCGCTGAATTAAAAATAACCGACGATACCATCAATGGCGAGGATGCTTTTGAACTCTACGATACCTTTGGTTTCCCCATTGACCTGACCCGCCTGATGGCCGAAGAAAAGGGCTGGAAAGTAGATGAAGCCGGTTTTAAAACATCAATGGATGCACAACGGAACAGGGCGCGGGCTGCCGCCGCAAAAGAGACTTCGGACTGGACAAGCCCCTCCCCCGCCCTCCCCAAAAAGGAGGGAGAAGAAGTCCTTTTTGTGGGCTACGATGAACTGACTGTTTCCGATGCCCGCGTGCTGAAATACAGAACGGTAAAAACCAAAAAAAGCAAACGTTACGAAGTGGTACTCGACCGCACCCCGTTTTACGCCGAAAGCGGTGGGCAGCACGGCGACAAGGGCTGGCTGCAATTTGGCGGCGAGCGCGTAAACGTGGTGGACACCCAAAAGGAGAACGACCTCGTCATCCATGTTTTGGACAAGTTGCCTGCCGACCTTTCGGGCAAGGTGAGCGCACAGGTCAATGCCGCCAAACGCCAATCCACTTCCAGCAACCACACCGCTGCCCACCTCATGCACGCGGCTTTGCATAAAATTTTGGGACAAAATGCCCTGCAAAAAGGACAGGACGTGGACGACCGCCGCCTCCGTTTCGATTTTTCCCATTTTCAAAAATTGACAGACGGGGAACTCCAGTCCATCGAGCAGATGGTCAACGAAAAAATACGGCAGAACATCGCCCTCGAAGAGGTGCGCAACATGCCCATCGAGGAGGCCAAAAAATCGGGCGCGCTGATGCTTTTTGGCGAAAAATACGGCGAGACGGTCAGGGTCATTACTTTCGATAAAAACTTCAGCCGCGAGCTTTGCGGAGGTACGCACGTACAGGCCACCGGGGAGATCGGCCTGTTCAAAATTCTCGCCGAATCGGGCGTGGCAGCGGGCATCCGGCGCATCGAGGCCGTCACTGCCGGACATGCGGAAAAGTACCTGCTTTCGCATACCGAAAAACTGAACGAAATCCGCGGACTGCTGAAAGGCGCACAAGACCCCGTGAAAGCGGTGGCCGCACTGCAAACCGAAAACAAAAACCTGAAAAAGCAGGTGGAAGAACTCCTCGCCGCACAGGCTGGTGCGCTCAAAGTGCAGCTAAAAGGCCAAGTCCAACAGCGCAACGGCGTCAATTTCCTCGCCGCCAAACTGCCGCTGCAAGACTCGAACGCCATCAAAACGCTGGCCTACCAATTGGAGAACGAACTCGGCAATGCCTGCATCGTTTTCGGCGCCGAGGTGAAAGGCAAACCGCAGCTCATGGTAACGGTAAGCAAGGAACTGACGGACAAACTGCACGCCGGGAACATG
Source organism: Bacteroidota bacterium (assembly GCA_011321935.1). Classification (GTDB taxonomy): domain Bacteria; phylum Bacteroidota; class Bacteroidia; order Chitinophagales; family Saprospiraceae; genus UBA6168. The sequence continues at coordinate 6,792 of DROJ01000435.1, forward strand.
GTGCGGGAACTGGCCAAAGAGATCAAAGGCGGCGGCGGCGGACAGGCGTTTTTTGCCACGGCGGGAGGGAAGGATCTGGAGGGTTTGGACAGGGCGGTGGCGATGGCGGAGGGGATGGTGTGAGGGGTCTTTTCTTTATTTCAAATAATATCTACTTTTGGACTGCATTTTACAGCAGTATAATGCGCTTGGCTCTGTGAAGAGCCAAGCGCATTTGTCAATAACATAGGCAACATGAAAATATGTAGCATCCGCATAAAAGGTTACCAACAGTTCGATGATCTGTATTTGGATTTTACCAATCCGAAAACGGGCGAGCCGGTGGACAAGGTTTGTTTTATTGGGAGGAACGGGACGGGAAAATCTACCCTCTTGAAATTAATAACTGGAATTTTCTCCCCGTATAAATTCATTTCATATTTTCCTACCCTATACATTAAATATCGGATTGAAGAAAAAGAATTTATTTTTATTCACTCATATGCTAAGTTAAAATACGGAATATATAAATCGGATGTAGAAAAATTTGGTTTTTGGAAATCAAAATGGAGTGATGAAAATTTATTTAATGCTGAAGAA
>DROJ01000436.1 GCA_011321935.1 Bacteroidota bacterium
ATCGCAACTGCCCGGCAGGCCCTTTGCCAAATCATTTACGCGTATTTTCGTAGCCCCTCTTTTTCAAGCTGATAACCATTTTTATTTTTTGGTATAAATGTTCATCCACTTTCTTTGGTTGGCCAATGCCTTTGTAAATTGGCTGCTGTTGGTGGCCTTCAAATATTCGCGCTTCTCTCTTTTCACCAAAACCTAATAGACCTTATTCGGATTTGTGTGCGCCAGCACACAAACCGTCCAAATTCATTGCTTTTGAAAAAGCTTCATACAAAAATTTTTAGAATAAAGTCTAATGAAAAATGAGATTCAAAAAAATGCCTTTCACATTTTGCTTTTTGGCCTTTTGCCTCCTCTCCTTCCAAATTTCTGCCCAAGAAAAAATAGCGCTGATCGTTGCCATCGGGGACTACCCTGCCGGGTCGGGATGGATGAAAATCAATTCCCAAAATGATGTGCCGATCATAAAAAGCGCTTTGCTGAAGCAGGGTTTTCCTGAAAAAAACGTTGCCGTGCTCGCAGATGAAAAAGCGACCAAAAAAGGGATTTTAGCTGCCATAAAAAAGGAACTGGTGGACAGGGCAAGCAGCGGCGGGGTGGCCTATTTCCACTATTCCGGCCATGGCCAACAGGTGGCCGACAACAACAACGACGAGATAGACGGCTACGACGAAGCACTCGTCCCTTTCGACTCCCCGATGCAATATGTGGCGGGCATTTACGAAGGAAAAAACCTGCTCAGGGACGAGGAACTCGGCGAAGCATTTAACGAACTAAGAGCAAAATTAGGCCCCACGGGCAACCTCTTGGCGGTGATAGACGCCTGCCATTCCGGAACAGGGACGAGGGGCATGGCGCCTGCCCGCGGAACGGATGTCATCATGGCTTCGGAGGAATATAAAATGACCAAACGGGGCGCAGGCGCCAACGATCAAAACGGAACAGAAAGCAGCGGCGAAACAACTGCCCTCGCCCCCCTGACCGCCTTCTTTGGGGCTGCGCCCAACCAGTTGAATTTTGAAACAAAAGACGCCGACGGAAACAGGGTCGGTTCACTGAGCTATGCCTTCAGCAAAACATTTGCGAAAGCAGAAAAAAACGCCACCTACCGGGGGCTTTTCGAGCAAATAAAACTGGAGATGAGCGCCTTTGCCCCCCGCCAACAACCGCAGGCCGAGGGCGCACTCGACCGACAGATTTTAGGAGGAAAAATAGTGGGCAAGGCCGCCCATTTTTCCATCATCAACTGGAACGACCCGAACACCGTCCTCATTGATGCAGGCTGGCTGCAGGGCATCAACGAGGGCAGCAAAACCGGCCTATATGCCTCTGAAACAAGGGATTACAAAAATGCAAAGCCATTGGCCGAAGGCATTGTCGAAAGGAGCAGGCCGCTGCAGTCCGTTGTTTTTTTGGAGCAGGAGGTCGCCCAAAAAGCGGCTGCCGAAGCATGGGCCTATGTGCTTGAAAAAAGCTACGGAAACCTGTCGGTCACCTTCAAAAACGAGCTG
>DROJ01000437.1 GCA_011321935.1 Bacteroidota bacterium
AAAAAATTGGCCGGGCAGAAAGAAAATAGGCAGGTACTTGTACCCGCCTAACCTGGATGGCCGCTCTAGGGCAACCTCCTTTTTGTAGGGTAAAACTAACATTTTTTTCAAAGAACATTTGGAAATTACACACAGCACCTATTTAAGTGGTTTTGCTTTTTGAAAAAATCACATTAAATAATCTTTCGGAGAGGGGTGTTAAAAAAAACATCCCTCTCTATAAAATTTGATTTGTCCTCATTTTTTGAAAAAAGTCTGTTCAGACACCCTCGAGGATTTCGAACTATTTCGTTTTGCATAAATCAGCCCTGTCCACCTTTTGTCCCCTTCTGTAAAGCTATTTTTTTTTGGGTGCTGGAAATATTGATAAAAACACAGTATATGAGCAAGCCGTTATTCTTTTTTTTGAAGACTGTGCTGATTATTGTTATTTTTTTTATTTGGCCTGTTTACGGGTCATTATTCAGCCAGTCCAACAATACAAGCCCAGATAAGGATATTGTGAAATTTAAAGAAGTTGACATTGTGAAAAATACACCTGAAGAAAATTTGGGGATTGTAGAACAAAAGTTAAAATATTATAAAGAGGTATCAAATTGGGAGAGGTATTTTGAATCGCTTAATGATAAATCGTATTTATTGTACGATATGGGCGATTATAGAAGTTTTATTACGCACAGCAAAATGGTTTTAGACCATGCCTCAGAAACATTGGCGGAAAATTCGTCCGTCAAAATCAACGCTATGCTATTGCGGGCGATGGCAGTTGAATTGACCGGAAATTATGACAGGTCCATCGAGCTGCAAACAGAATCTGCAAGATTGGCAGATGATCCTGAAACAAAATTTTATGCTTATGAAAACAACGGCATCTCATATGAAGAATTAGGGGATTTCGACGAAGCCATCCGCAATTTTGCATATGCCTTATCATTGACTAATGAAATTTCAGGTTTTGATCCACACAATAAAGGGAGGGTAATTAGCAAGATTGCTTATAATTATAAAGAGAAAGGCGACTACGATAAATCGTTAAAGCTATATCGTCAAAGCATGGCCATATTGCACCATCTGCCTGACAGCCCATATTATCGCCAAACTCTGTGGTTTGTCTATCAAGAATTAGCTGACCTTTATTTGAGCGAAGGGCTACTTGACAGTGCCATGCATTATTCTTATAAAGCCATTTCGATCCAGCAAAGATCCAAAAGCCTGATAAAGTCCTATTTGACATATACCGGTCACGGGGAAATTTGGTTAGCCAAAAAAGATTATAAAAAGGCCATTGAATCATTTGACAAGGCATTGGACTTGGCGATTGGGGAATATAAAAATTTTGATGTGCATACCAGCTTTGCGGTTTGCCTTAATAAAAAAGCCGAAACTTATTTAAGAAAAAACGAATACCTAACTGCGCTTGAATATTTTCAAAAAGCTTTGCAAAAAATTGCTGTGGATTTTGATTCGGACAATTATTCTGACAACCCCAAACTCGATAATTATATTATTAAACAAGATGGCCTGAACATTTTGGCCGGGAAGGCAGAAGCACTGTACTACTTATACAATAAAGAAAAGAAACAGGAGTATTTATATTCGGCACATTCAACATACACGGCGGCATGTGAATTGATTCAGGGTGTCCGACACGATTATTTAGCAGAAGGCTCTAAGCATATACTAGCCCAAAAAGCCCTGCCGATTTATGAAAGTGCAATTGAAGTAGCATTGCTATTATATGAAAATAGTGGAAAACACAAATATATCGAAAGTGCCTATTCCATCGCCGAAAGTAATAAGGCAACTATGTTATACGAGTCTATTAAAAATGATTTTGCTAAAGGTTTTGCGGAAATTCCAGATTCATTGTTAGATCAAGAAAACAATTTGCTCATCAATCGTAACTATCTCCAAAAACTCATTAAAGAAGAACAACAAAAAAAAGGCATCATTGATGAAGTGAAAATCAAAAAATGGGAAAACATAGTGTTCGAACTCGACGCTAAATTGAACAAACTGGTAGAGGAAATGGAAATTAATTACCCCGAATATCTCAAACAAAAAAAACAAACATCTCCAGCTTCCTTCGGTACAGTCCGGAATAATTTAGTCGACAGCCAAACCGCCCTCATCGAATACATGCTCGGCGAAAAAAACGGCTATATATTTTCAATCACAAAAAACGATTTAAAGATATTTAAAATAAAAGGAAAAGGTCAATTAATTGAAAGTATAGCCGCATTGAGACCGCTGGTAAATTTGCCGCCCGACAGTAAAAATTTCGAAAATGATATTTTGAAATTCGCCAGTTTGTCGTCCAGTATTTATGAAAATATTTTAGCGGATGCGGTCAATGAACTGCCCGACAATATAAACCGTCTGGTCATTGTGCCGGACGATGTATTGGCCTATTTGCCTTTTGAATTATTATTGACAAAAAAGCCTCAAAATAATATATTCGATTATCTGCCTAAAAACCTCGATTACCTTTTTGAAAAATATGCCGTCCATTACCAATACTCTGCATCATTGATGACAGCGGATAAAGCAAGGGGGAGAAAAGACGTTAATATAAATGGTTTTATCGGTTTTGCCCCAACTTTTGACGGCGGCTTTTCTGCGACAAGGGCATGCTCGGAGGAAGGGCTTTATAGTTTGCAGTGCAACCAACGGGAAGTGGAGTCTATTCAGAAAATCATGGGAGGCGAGGTATTATTGGCCGGGGTTGCCGGAGTGGATAATTTTATGAAAAATGCGCCCAATTACCGCATCCTCCATTTGGCCACCCATGCCTGCGTGGACGACAGCGACTCCGGCCTGAACAAAATATACCTCTCCGACGGCGACCTTTCCCAATATGAACTGAACAATATAAAGCTCAACGCCGACCTCACCGTTCTCAGCGCCTGCAATACGGGCATGGGGCAATTGCTGAAAGGGGAGGGCATCATGAGCCTCACCCGCAGCTTTATAATGGCAGGGAGTAAGTCCGTATTGACCAGCCTGTGGTCGGTGGACGACTGTGCGACCTCCGATATTATGGTCAATTATTATAAATGCCTGAAAAAAGGGATGCCAAAAGACAAAGCCATTGCGAAAGCAAAACTGGCCTACCTGAAAGTTGCCGACCGCAATGGCAGCCACCCCTATTATTGGGCAGCTTTTGTGCAGTTTGGTGAAGTAGAAGCCCTTTCCTTTCCGGGAAATAATTTTTATTATTTTTTATTGGCTGGCTTCGGCATTGCATTCTTTTTGTTATGGTACTTCTGCCGATAGTACCCAAGCAAAACCTACACCTAAAGCGGCAGTGTTTGATACGCGCCAATGACCCGTCCCGTCCGCCCTCCTTGCCCGGCAAAAAAAATAAAAATCAAAAACACATTACCAAAAACAACAATTGGCACAATTTTTTAAATTAAAATTATCAAAATGTAATAAACTGCACAACTGCATTTTTAAAGATTGAAAGAGCATTGATTTACATACTATGAGAAAGTCCGGAAACCGAGATTACTTTACTCGACCTATCTGTTCTGACTTCCTTTTTCCAGGCATCCTGGATCTTTCTCAACAAAAAATAATTGTTTTAGGCTTCACGGCCTCGTCGTTTCATTGTTGCACGGCTGCATTGATCTGAATACGATTTGCACTTTGCTTTGCGGATGCGTGATCGGCAGCAATAAGCAGGGGCAACTTGCACAAGCACCCATTCTGTGATATGGAACAGGAGCGGTACGGCTATGCGGTGCGTTGCGATTTTGATAAATTTTTATACCAAAACACAATACTTGACACCCCCGGAAACCAAAGACAAAAAGTTACACAACACGCTTACAAAAACTGGTTAAAAGAAATCAGGGAAAAAACGAATCTTACAAGTCTGGATACACAAAACCTTGCACCATGCTCAGTCGGCAGTCCGTCAATCCACAGTCTTCAGTCTGTGTGAAGATGGCCTGACTGATTTGAGATTAACAATCGGCAGTTTGAGCTAGCCCAAGTGGACAGTCCATCTCGAAGTGGACTGAATACTGTGGACTGATTGGACTGAAGACTGAAAAAAGGACCTACTATTAACAATTATAATCTCATGGTAAAAGGTAACGGTTTTGCTCCACGCAGGATAATAGCATGGCTTGCCCCCCAAGCCGCCCCCCAGCGACAGGACGATTGGTTCATGTTCATGTTTAGGACTATCGGTCACAACGTCAAGCTATTCCTGTGTGGGCAAACCCCTTCCTTGCCTGCCGGCAACTTGTGCCGGCCCTTGGGCAAGGAGCTTGCTTTTTTGCCAAAGCAAGGAAAAAGAAAAAAGGAAACTGTAAAAAGTGCTTTACGGGCACTTGTGCAAAAACCGACCAGACTTATGAAACTTCAACTGTTGCTCCCTGCCTTGATCTCCCTTCTCACAGCATCGTTTTCCGAACTAAAAAGTCAGTGTACCCTCATCTGCAGCAATAGTATCACCGTTGCCTTGGATACGGCCGGAGAGGCTGAAATCTATCCGCCGATGCTGTTGCAGAGTTCGGTCGGCTGCTCCAACAATTTCGAAATCAACATTGTGGATACGCTTGGCAACCAGCAGGTTGTGCCGCTGAATGCAAGCCAATTGGGCATGCCATTGACGGCCACTTTGCTGCACCCGGCCAGCGGGAACTCCTGCGACGTTGCCATCACGGTCGTGGACCTGATGGCGCCGGAAATCACTTGCACCGATTCTGTTTTTATATGGTGCAACGAAAACACCGATAGCTTGCAGGTGCCGGAGGTGAGCGACAACGTGACGGAAACGGATAGCATCGAGATTGTCTTTACCGATGTTTTTACCGATTTCAATTGTTTTGAAGAAATAAACGGGCAAGCGGTAACGGCGCACATCGAGCGCAAATGGTACGCAACCGACGAGAGCGGAAATATAGATTCTTGTACCCAACAAATATATTTGAAGAGGGCAGTGCTTTCGCAAATTGTCTTCCCCGACCACCACGACGGCGTCGAGCTGCCAGCCCTCGAATGCTCGGTTGACGACCCCAATGATCTGGCGGTGGCAGGCCAGCCAACAGTCGAGGGGATGCCTTTGGACATTGCCGGGAGCTGCGAGCTGATCGTTTCGCACAGCGACCAAGAAGTGCCCATTTGCGGCGGCGCAAGAAAGGTCATCCGCACTTGGACGGTCTTCGACCTCTGCACGGAGGGCTTCCTCGTTTATGCGCAGATCATCAATGTAGAAGACACCACCCCGCCGGTGCTTACCTGCCCCGACAACGTGAGCTACAATACTTTCAGCAGCTCCTGCAATGCGCAGGTATGGCTGCCTGCGGGTTCGGCTTCGGATGAATGCTCGGGCGCCATCATGACCCCTTCGTGGGAGTTTGGCACTGGCTACGGCCCTTTCAACATTGTCCCTTCCGGCGAACACACCGTCACTTATACCGCAGAGGACGGCTGCAACAATACCGCTACTTGCCAGATTACGGTGAGCGTCGTGGATGCCAAAAAACCGACGGCACTTTGTGAGGTAGAGGTGCAGGTCTCATTGGAAGAAGACGGCACGGCGCTCGTTTTTGCGGGCACTTTTGACAACGGCAGCTACGACAACTGCGGCATCAGCGAGTATTTGGTGAAATTGGAGGGGACGGAGCTTTACGACGAATTCGTCTCTTTCACTTGCGACGACCTCGACGCCACGCCGCAGGTCACTTTAAAAGTAATTGATGAAAACGGGCTGGAAAGCACTTGCTCCAGCAGCGTGCTGGTACTCGACCAGATCATGCCCGAAGTCCTTTGCCCAGCAGCTTCGACCATTAGCTGCGGGGTGGATTTTACCGATACCAATATGACGGGGCTGCCCTTTGCAACCGATAATTGCAGCATTGCCAGCACCGGCCATACCGACCTGATCGACCTCAACAACTGCGGCAACGGAACGGTATTGCGGACTTGGCGGGCCACCGACCAGAGCGGCAACATTTCGGAGTGCCAACAAGAAATCAACATCGAAGACAATACCGACATCACCGTCACTTTTCCCGACGACATGGAAACCTACGAGTGCATGCCCAACCTCGATGTGTCCATCACCGGCGAACCCGTGGTGACCGGGCAGGACTGCGAGCAATTGCAGGTCACGCACACCGATTATTACTTTTATACTGCCGAGCCGGCCTGCTACCAATTGATCCGCAACTGGGCGGTCGTTGACTGGTGCTCTTACGAACCCAACGACCCCGGTGCAGGTGGTTTTTGGGAGCATACCCAGGTCATCGAAGTCCGCGACAGCGTGCCCCCCGTACTGACCTGCCCCGACAACATGACCGTCGGCATAGCGGGCAGCGGCTGCGAAACTTTTGTGGAAATCCCCCTCCCCGGCATTGACGACTGCAGCAACCAATTGACGGTCATCAATGATTCCGAACATGCTTTCAACGCAGCAGGAGCGGCAAGCGGGGTTTATTTGAAAGGCAGTTACAACATCGTTTATACCGTCTCGGACGGCTGCGGAAATACTTCTGACTGCAGCATGTCGCTGACGGTGTTCGATTCGGAGGCCCCCAATCCGGTTTGCAACAACGGCGTTTCGGTGACCATCCAACAAAATGGTTACGTGACCCTCACGCCCGCCAATATCAACAACGGCAGCTTCGACAACTGCTCGCCGGCCAATACCCTCGTGCTGCAGGTCAGCCCCAATACTTTTACCTGCCAAGACCTCGGCACCAAAGTGGTGACCCTCACCGTGACCGACCAATCCGGCAACAGTTCTTTTTGCCAGACCAACGTGGTGGTGCAGGACAACCTCGATGTTTGTGGCGACGGGACAGTGGGCACCATTGCCGGGAAAATGGAAACCGAAATGGGCGAGCCACTGAGCCAAAAACTGATCGGCCTCACCGGCGGCATCAACATGGCGGTGCAGAGCGATGTGGACGGCACTTTCGATTTTCCGAGCCTGCCGCTCAACCAGAGCTATACCCTCAGGCCTTCCTACAACACCGGTTTTTTGAACGGCGTCACAACTTATGACCTGGTGCTGATCCGCCGCCACATCCTCGATGTGGCCCTTTTGGATTCGCCCTACAAGCTGATCGCTGCCGACATAAACGCCTCTTATTCCATCACGACTTACGATCTCGTCGTACTGCAAAAACTGATACTCAACATCATAGACGAACTGCCGAACAACAACACGTCCTGGCGTTTTGTGCCAGCGGATTATGTTTTCGCAAACCCGCAAAATGCCCAGGCCGAAAACTTCCCCGAAGAGATCGTTGTCAACAACTTGCTGGGCAATGTCTGGGAGCAGGATTTTATAGGGATAAAGGTAGGAGATGTGAACGGCAGTGTTGACCCGACTGACTTTACGGGCGGCGGCAGCGATGACCGGAGTTTAGATAAAACATTGATTTTCAATACAGAAGACCTTAAACTGGTTGCCGGGCATGAATATGCCATCCCCTTCGTGGCGGCTTCCTCCCATTTGTTGGCCGGCTTCCAGTTTACTTTGGCTTTCGATGAAAAATCAATTCAATTCGCAGGATATGAAGCAGGCACTTTACCTGCTTTGCAGGATAATAATTTTGGGGTAAAATACGCCGAGCAAGGCATGGTTGCCATGAACTGGGAAAACGTTGTGTACCAAAAGACCAGTGCAGGAGAGGCGCTATTTTCCCTGAAATTTTTAGCTAAAAAAGATGCCCGCCTGTCGGAGGTGCTGGCCCTCAATTCGAGGCTCGCCCCGACAGAAGCATATCTCAGCCCCGGAGAAACAAGCACATTGGAACTGGAGGTTGCCGATGTCGCCCTGTCGTTCCAAACGGCTGTAAAAGATGAATTACAATTCTTTCAAAATACACCAAACCCGTTTTTCCAAACAACCAATTTGAACTTCTTTTTGCCGGAGGCAACTACTGTCACCTTCCGAATTTACAATGTGGCTGGCCAACCAATCAAAACTTACGCACACAACTACACACAAGGCCAACACAGTGTACCCATTGATTTGGGCCATGCCGCAGGCAGCGGTATATTTATTTGCGAAATGACAGCACAAGGCTATCCGAAGCAAACGATTAAATTAGTGATTAGTGATTAGTGAATAGTGATTAGTGATTAGTGATTAGTGATTAGTGATTAGTGATTAGTGATTAGTAGATCAGTGATTAGTAAAGCGGTGATTGGTGATCGGGCAAACATATCCGAGGCTATTATACTGACCACTGATCACTGATCTACTAGTCACTAATCACTAATCACTGATCTACTAATCACTGATCACTATTATTTATCTGCACACATTTACACCAAAACACGGCACGCAGGTAACGTTGAAGACGTCCAATGGTACCCTGGCATTGCCGTAGCAAGAAAGTCCGAACTAAGTATACGCGGAGAAAACGAATCCCATGGCAGGAAGAGGATATTGGGCATTACGGGTATTGGGTATTTAATACCAAATACCCCAATACCCAAACACCCTCAAATACCCCAATTCCAAATACCTTTTTTAAAAAGAAATTTAAAAAAAAACACTAGGTCAGCACGTTTCACTAAATTTTTTCATCAACAAATTTCGATCCCATGAGAAGAGTCGAGTTTACTATTCAAACCCAAAACCATAGCAGTGGAAGATGGCGAAACAGCAGCCGGTTGTTGCGGGCCTTTGGCTTCGTTGCCCTGCTGTTTATTACCAACTGGGGCACCAGTGCTTTTGCACAGTGCGCCCTGGTCTGCAACGACGACGTGAACGTATCCCTGCCTGGCACCAATGCCAACTGTACTGTTGAAGTGCTAGTGGACATGGTACTGGAAGACCCAACGAGCTGCAATGCCCCGATGGAGGTAACGCTGATGAACCTTCAGGGTACTCCCTTGCCTTCCAGCCCTTACCTGAACGCATCGCACATCGGAGAAACTTTTATTTACTCCGTGACTGAACTGAACAGCGGGAACTCCTGCTGGGGCACCATTACGGTGGAGGACAAATTGGGGCCCAACATTGATGGCTGCGTTGATTTGACCTTGCCCTGTGTGCTCAATTACAAGCCTACCATTGACGGGGGGGATGCACCGACCCCTCTTTTTACTGATTGCTCGGGCGTGTTGAGCAGCAATTACTCGGATGTCATTTCCACCAACAATTGTGGTGGGCAAGGCTACGTGGCCATCATCCAGCGTACTTGGACGGCTGTTGACATGAACGGCTATGTGTCCAATTGTACCCAGACGATAACCGTCGAGAGGGTCTCTTTGGCCAACTACCTGCCTGTATGCCCACCAAACTTGGCCTTGGAATGTACGACCAGTATGCCGAGTACCGACCCATCGGCAACGGGCTACCCCATGATCGAGATCAATGGGGTGGACTACCCGGTGGTGCCCGGCGCAGAAGTGTTCTGTGAACTGGCAGCTTCTTACAGCGACGAGCTGTTCGACATCTGCGGTGGCGGGCATAAAATACTCCGTACCTGGAACATCTACGATTGGTGCCTGGATACCGACCCGACGATCCCCAACCCTTTTACCTGCATCCAAGTGATAAAGGTGGAGGACAAAACGCCGCCGGTCATTTTCTGCCCCCCGGCCATCGTCCACGATGCGGCAGCGGCGGGCTGCTCGGCATCTTTGATGTTGCCACCGGCTACTGTTTCTGATATCTGCTCCGATTTTGACGTGAAAGTTTTGACCCCCTTTGGCATTGTTGATGGCAACGGAGGCTTGCTTTTAAATGTACCTGTCGGGACGCATGATATTACTTATGTGACCACCGATGATTGTGGAAATATCAATTCTTGCCAAATAACATTGACCATCGAGGACAATACGCCCCCGGTGGGTATTTGCGACGAGCATACTACCGTTTCGTTGACTGCCGATGGCACTGCCATCGTTGCTGCGGAGGTTTTTGATGATGGCAGTTCTGACAATTGCACTATTGACCGCTTCAAAGTACGCCGCATGTCGGATGTCATTTTTGAGGACTATGTGTCCTTTGATTGCAGCGATGTAGATAATGGCCCGATCATGGTCGTGATGCGTGTTTGGGACACCGCCGACAATTACAACGAGTGCATGATAGACGTGGAAGTGCAAGACAAACTTGGCCCTTCTATCACTTGCCCTGCACCCAAGACCATTCAATGTTTTGACCCGGTGCCGGCAGTGGAAGCACCGACTATTACCGACAATTGCGGTAGCGCCTCATGGACGCAAACCGAGGTGAACAGCGTGAACGACTGCGGCGTGGGTCTTATTTACCGGAATTATGTGGCCACTGATATTGGCGGGCTGACGGACTTTTGCCAGCAAACAATCACGGTCATCAATTCTTTTGTTTTCACTGAAAACAATATTGATTGGCCGAGCGATTATTTTGCCGAAGGCTGCATGGTCGGTTCGCTCGAACCCGAAGACCTGCCGGTAGGTTTTGACAGGCCGACAGTGAACGAAGGCCCTTGCGACAATATCGTGGTGACGCACACTGACCAGGAACTGCCGATCAATCTGCCTGCCTGTTTTAAAATACTCAGGAAGTGGATTGTCATTGATTGGTGCCATTACGACCCGAACGTGCCCAACAGCCCAGGTTATTGGGAATACACACAAATACTGAAAGTGCAGGACAACACGCCCCCCGTGCTTACTTGTCCGGCCGATATGATCGTGGACGGCGATGACCCAAACTGCCTTTCTGAGTTTGTGACCATTCCTGCGGTTACGGCAACTGACTGCAGCTCGGAGTTCGATTATCAAACCACCGTTGACCTGTTCAACAATGGCTCCAACGACTTCGTTTTTGGCGGGCCCGACGCATCGAGCAGCTACCCTTTTGGCATCCACCTTATCACCTTTCAGGTGAGCGACAGGTGTGGCAACACCTCTGTTTGCAGCATTACCCTAAATGTGAGGGATGCCAAAAAACCGACCCCGGTCTGTGCCAATGGAGTGGCAGCTGAACTGATGCCCGACAACGTGAACGGCGGCGGCATGATCCAATTGCAGCCTGAAATGTTCGACCTCGGCAGCTTCGATAACTGTACCGCTGCCGCAGACTTGGAGTTCAACTTGACGCCCTCGCAATTTGACTGCAATGATGTAGGCACAAATGTTGTTTATCTGTATGTGACTGACGGGGCGGGCAACACCGATTTTTGTGAAACATACGTCCTGATCCAGGACAACATGGTGATCTGCCCTGCGCCCCTTACCGCTGATGTGGCCGGAGGCATTGCTACGGCAGCAGGAAGCGGAGTGGCAGATGTGACCGTCAACGTGAGCGGCAACGGCCCGCTTACACCTTCGCAGATAACAGACCAGAACGGGCGCTTTCAGTTCTTTGACTTGGGTTTGGGGCATGACTATACTTTTACCCCTTCCAGCAATTCAGGTTATCTCAACGGTGTGACCACTTACGATCTGGTATTGATGACGCAACACATTCTAAATGTGGCGCAGCTCGATTCACCATACAAGCTCATCGCAGGAGATGTGAACAACAGCGGTGCAGTGACTACCTCTGACATTGTAGAATTGAGGAAGCTGATCCTTCAGATCTCAACCGAATTTTCCAACAATACTTCCTGGCGTTTTGTGGACAAAGACTATGTTTTTCCCAATCCGCAAAACCCCTTCGAGCCGGCGTTCCCTGAGTTTTATAATATAAACGATTTGGACGCAGACGACATGGGCGTGGACTTTGTTGCGGTGAAAATCGGAGATGTGAACGGTACTGCAAGCACCAATCTGAACGGTGCAGCGGATGACCGTGGAATGGCAGGAGAACTCACGTTTGTCGTGGATGATAGAGAAGTCCGGGCTGGTGAGACCTTCGACGTGGCATTTAAAGCCAATAATTTTATCAACCTTTTCGGGTACCAGTTTGCCCTGCAATTTGATGCAGGAAAAATGGAACTGGACGACATCGAAATGGGCGGTTTGACAAATTTGACCAAAGCAAACTTTGGCTTGGCAATGCTCGACGAAGGAATCATTACAACTAGCTGGGACAATTCAAAAAACATTTTGCACGACAATAACACTATTCTTTTTACCTTGAAGTTCAAGGCCATTTCCAACACTACATTGAGCGGAGCGATCCGCATTTCTGACACAACGATTCCTGCGGAAGCATACAAGAACACCGGTAACCACGAAGTAGAAATGCTCGGTATTGGACTCACGTTCAACAACTTGCAAGGGGAAGAACATGCGGATTTTGAGTTGTTGCAAAACAACCCAAACCCATTCAAAGAACTCACAACGATCAGGTTCAGGCTGCCACAAGCAGGTACTGCTACACTGACTGTTTACGACCTGTCGGGCAAAGCCCTGACTACGGTCTCTGGCTCTTATGCCAAAGGATACAATGAAATTACCATCAGCGAAGACGAACTCGGCAGCGCCGGCGTGCTTTTCTATCAACTCGAAACGCAAGAGCATACAGCTACCCGAAGGATGGTAAGGCTATAGAATGAGAGTTTGAGAAATTGAGAGGATTGAGAGTTTGAGAAATTGAGAGGATTGAGAGTTTGAGAGTAGTACAGTGGAGGGACTCTTATTTGTCGGAGCAGAGAAACTAAGAGTCCCTCCACTATACTGCTCTCAAACTCTCATTTTCTCAAACTCTCAAACTCTCATTCTCTCAAACTCTGTTTCCCAAAACCGGTTTAAGTATTCTCAAAATCTGGTTTTTGGGATGACCTCTCCTGACTTCGGTCGGGGGGGGTTTTTAAATGAAAATGAAAATGAAAATAAAAATAAAAAACCACCAGCGGAGACAAGCCTTTGTTTCCGCTGGTGGTTTTTAATTTTTATTTTCATTTTCATTTTCATTCCCCCCCATCGGCTTATCCGCGTCCGGCGATTTGATGTCGAGAATCATGATTTTCTGCCAGATTTTGTTGGACAGTTCGTGGGCGAGCATTTCCACTTCATTTACGATTTTCAAAACTTCTTTGTCCTGAAAATACTGGACGTGGAGGGCGGCCAATTTGGAAGTGATGGCCAGCAGTTCGGTGCAGTAGTCGAGGTAGCGGGTGAGTTCGTAGGGGGTCATGGAACGGCCGGGCGAAGAGGAGGCCGTTACTGTTCCCGACAGCAAATTGTTGGGGTCTTTGGTCAGTTGGTGCATGTCAACAACGTGGGCGATACTGCGCAGGCGGTGCAGGGATTCAAATGCTTTTTTCCTTTTCATCCGGGTTTCCAAAGTGGCAAAAAAGAGGATGCCGATGGCCAAGAGGATGACCTCGTTGGTGGCGCTCTCCACGCCTTGTAGGGTCTCCATCAGGCCGTCTTTCAGGGAGGTGGAAACGCGGATGGTCAAGATGGACAGCCAGATGGCAAAGGTGATGAGGCTGACGATGGCGGTAATGGTCAGGATGCGGAGCGACCACAAGGGGTGGCGGAGTTCTTTTACCAGTTGGATGGCGCATTTGCCGACCTCTTTCAGTTCGGTGGCTACCTTGCCAAGACCAGAACCGGGGAAGGTGCCGCCGATGCGCTGTATGACCTCTTCGAGGGTGCTGATGATGTGGCGAGGGTTCAGCTCGCTGTATTTGCCGGAAGGGAATTTTGTTTTGAAGAACACGGGTTGAAAATGAAAATGAAAATGAAAATGAAAATTAAAAGGCGGCAGGGGCTAATTTCCTGATTTCAGTGCGACCCGCTTGTAAATGTCTGCCAAAG
The DNA here is from genome assembly GCA_011321935.1 of Bacteroidota bacterium. Classification (GTDB taxonomy): domain Bacteria; phylum Bacteroidota; class Bacteroidia; order Chitinophagales; family Saprospiraceae; genus UBA6168. The sequence goes on from DROJ01000437.1 coordinate 13,681, forward strand.
AAATGCAGATGCCGAAATCTGTTAATTCGGCCACATCTTCTGGTTCGGTCAGGTATTGGGTTTCCCAATTGCCCGTACTGCCCCGGCTGTGCAGTACCACCCACATTTCATTTTGCGAAACGATGAGGTAATATTTCATGGTTTTGATGTTCAGGTACTCCTTCCGTTTTTTTACCCGGTCGCGGAAACCTGATTTCTCGGAAGCGACTTTGGCCATCATTACGGGCTGCTTGACGATGTATTCGTCTTCATCGTCGTCAATGGGGGCAGCGACCAGATCGGGGTAGCGGTATATTCCTTCCGGGACAACTTCTGCTTTTACGTCGTGATCATAAATGAGAAACCCTTTTTCATATAAAGGGTCGTCTAAATGTTTTTTGATATTGCCGGCCAATATATTGGCGCGTTTTGCTTCTCCAGCCATAGGGATGAGTTTTCCATAATAGTATTCATGGCGGATATCTGAATGTTTTTCCAGTTCCAGCCATTCTTTGACGGTGTAGGTTTTTTCTTTTATTTCTATTGGTGCAGTAGTCATGCAGATGATTTTTATTAATCGTTTTTTTTCAGTTATCTGGGCAATATTATTTTTTTCTTTTTCAAAAATAGCGGCAAGTTAAAAACCACGCCGTCGAGTACTTCCACGTCCCTGTCCCAATCGAATGTCCGCCAGTCCTTGCCCGGTTCTGCCAGCATTATTTTTTGTGTTTGGGTAAAAATCCAGATCACTTTTTCAGTGCCGAAATCCAGTACCCGCTGGGTCTTTCGGTGGATGTATTCTTCGTTGCTTTTCCCCTCTCCGTATTCCACTTCGGCGTCTATTTCGATAATCAGTTTTGCGGGGAAATCGGCGTACTTGTTTTGTATTTTATCAGGTGTGAGGACAGAGGTTTCAAAAATGGTCAAGTCATGGGCAAGGTTGTTTTTGTGGGACAAATGACTGCCGACCTCACCTGCCAGTACCCAATATTTTTCTTCGTCCAATTTTGAGTTGAGCAAGAACTGCAGCCAGTTCTTGATGACCGCTTGCAATAGACCGTCAGCCATGATTTGTTCGTATTTTTTTGTTTTGTTCAATACTTCCCGGTAGCCTTTATAATAGACCGGGATGCCATCGAGCGTCTCCTTGATGAGATAAGCGGGGATTTTTATTTCCTCTTTGATGGAAGGCAGTGCAGCGGTAGTTGCCATGATTTTTATTTTTGACAAATATAAGAAAAAAAGGCCGGAAGGCTTAATCCAACGTGCAAATCATTTGAACAAACCTTACTCCAGCACCAGCACCTTCACCCCCGATGCATGCCCCTTTTCGTGGTAAACCCGGTGCACCGCTTTCTGGAAATCCCCCTCGTTGCACTCGTAAATATCCACGAACTGCTGCGGGTTTCGGTCCACCAATGGAAACCAAGAGTTCTGCACCTGCACCATGATTTTGTGGCCTTTCTTGAAAGTATGCGCCACGCCCGGCATTTCGAATTTCACCTCCGTCACCTTGCCGGGCACGAATGGTTCGGGCTTTTCAAAACTGTTGCGGTAGCGCCCCCGCAGCACGTCGCCGCGCAGCAGCATTTGGTAGCCCGCCATCGGCACCGCTTTTTCATTTTTATGGTAAAACCGGACAGTGTCGGGAAACACGTCAATCAGCTTCACCACATAGTCGGCGTCGGTGCCGGTGGTTGACACAAAGAGGTCGGGGCTGATGGGCCCGGCGATGGTCAGGTCTTCGGTCAGCGGGGCTGATTCGTAGCTCACCACGTCGGGCCGGCGGCTGGCAAAACGCTGGTCGTCGGTCATGTACTCGCGGGTGCGCCGGAGGTGGACATCCTCGGTGTAGGCCACAGGGTGATTCGGGTCGGAAAGGTATTCGTCGAAGCCATTATTTGCCGAAGGCGGAAAAAAACTGAGCCGGCCGTCGGGGTGGAAATAGAGCGTTTTTTGTGCGGTGTTTTCAGGTGGCCAATGATCGAAGCTGCGCCACTCGTTGGCCCCGGTGACAAAGAGGGTCGCCTCCGGCAAATCCATGTCCCCCTGTCCCTTGAGGAAGTAGTTGAAAAACTTCCGTTCCAGTTCCCGGTACTTTTTGGAGGTGGCACTGCCCCAGTAAATATTGCCGATGTGCTCGCCTGCGGCGCGCGACCATTGCCCGTGCCACCAGGGGCCGATTAGCAAGCGGTTGTCGGCAGCGGGGCTGTTTTTTTCGATGGCCGAATAGACGTGCTGTGGCCCCCAATCATCCTCCGCATCGAACCAGCCACCGACGGTCAGCACGGCGGGTTTTACATTTTTCAAATACTGGAGGGGGTCTCGTTTTTTCCAAAAATCATCGTAGTCAGGGTGGGCAAAGAGGTCGTTCCAAAACTGGATGGTATCGCTGAACCACAAGTTGCGGGAGTTTTTGATAGGTCCCATTTCGAGGTAAAAATCATAATTGTCCTCGCCCGGGAAGGGGTAGCCCGTCGTCCATTCCCGCGTCGGTTCAGGCCGTGGCCGGCCAAATACGGAGTAGAAATTAAAGGCGTCCATCAGGAAAAAAGCGCCGTTGTGGTGGAAGTCGTCGCCGACAAACCAATTGGTGACGGGCGCCTGCGGCGAAACGGCTTTGAGCGCCGGGTGGCCGCTCAAAATGGCCATCGTGGAGTAGAAGCCCGGATAGGAAATGCCGAACACGCCGACCTTGCCGTTGTTGCCCTCCACGTTTTTTATCAGCCAGTCAATGGTGTCGTAGGTGTCGCTCGCCTCGTCAATATCTTTCGCCGATTTTTTGTTCGGGACAAAGGGGCGGATGTCCACGTATTCGCCCTCGCTCATGAATTTGCCGCGCACGTCCTGAAATGCGAAAATATAGCCCTCCTCGATGAGCGGGCGGTTGTTTTGCAGGTAGCGGCTGTAGCCGTCCGGGCCGGTGCCCTCCACTGAATAGGGCGTCCGGATGAGCAGGATGGGGTAGCGCTGCGAGTGGTCTTTCGGGGTGTAAACGGAGGTGAAAAGCCGTGTCCCGTCCCGCATTTCGATGTAAACCTCCTGCTTGTCGAGCTGGGTTTTTGACCAAGCCTCCCAGTCGTCGGCGGCCGCTTGGGCGTGGCTGTTTTTTTGGAAAAAAAGAAAAGAAAAAGTGAGGGTGAGAAGGATGAGTTTTTTCATTGTTTTTATTTTTTCATTGTTTCACTGCTGCATTATTGCTGCATTGTTTCATTGTTTCATTGTTTGGTAGTGTTAATTTTGACGTGATTCCAAGCACTTAAGCCAAGCCCCCGTCTCCGCTGCTTTGTCATCCGCCTTTAGGCGGATCTGTTCACGTTAGAAGTGCAGCCATGCAGCCTCCCTAACGTGAGCAGATCCGCCTAAAGGCGGATGACAAAGCAGCGGAGACGGGGGCT
>DROJ01000438.1 GCA_011321935.1 Bacteroidota bacterium
CCCACCTTGAAAAGACGAAAAACGAGTTTACGTTTTTGACATCGTTTTCGCCGCTGAAGATCATGAACACATCGTTGATGCCGTCGTCGTTCGGGCTGAATGAGTTCGGGATGTAAATGTTGCGCTCTTTGCGCACCAGCACCGTTACATTGGCAGTAGCGGTGCAGTCAAGTTCATTGGTGATCGTCAGGGTGTAGGTGGTGGTGTTGAGGGGCGATGCAAGCGGGTTTTGGCAGTCCAGACAACTTAGTGTCGGGTCGGGTTCCCAATCGAATGCCAATGCCGAAAAGGGGTTGACAATGGGCTGCAGGCGGACAGGTTCGCCGAGGCCGGTGGTGATGTTCCCGTCAAAATCCAAGAGGAGGTCGTCGGTGAAATTGAGCAGTACCGAGTGGGTCGAATCGCAGCCATTGGCACCGGCAAAAGATTGGCTGTACAGCCCCGGGGTGGATATTGGCTGGCCAAAAATAATGGCCGTTTCGCCTTCGCAAACTTCCACCTCTTCAAAGGTTTCGATGATGCTCAGTGGCTCCAGACCTATCACGGTGACGATGGAGTCGCAGCCGAGGGCCGATGTGAAGGTGAAGTCCATGCTGGTGCCGGGCGCTATCTCGGTGCCTTGGTACATGAGCGGAACGTTTTCGCATTCCTGCAAGCTGATGGAACTGCTTACGTTCAACAGCTCTTCCACGGTGACGGTCACCACGGAGTCGCAGCCATTGAAGGTAGAAAGGAGGATGTCGGTTACACTGCCTGCGGCCAATGCCTGCCCGTTGTAAGTGACCGATGAACCTTCGCAGGCCTCCATTTGCAGGGCAGAAGATTGGTTGGGCAGTTCTTCCACCGTTACCGTTAATATCGAATCGCAGCCCTGCGAAGAAGTGAACACAAAATCAGTGCTGCTGCCCGCCGCCAATTGCATTCCATTGAACAGCACGGATGCCCCCTCACATGCCGAGAGGCTCATGCTTTCGGTGATGGTATTTACTTCCTCCACAGTGACCGTTACGAGCGAATCGCAGCCGTTGATGGCAGTCAGCAAAACATCGGTCGTACTGCCGGGGAGCAGGGACAGCCCATTGTAACTGACCGTTGTGCCAGTGCAGGCCTGCAATTGGAGGGGCGAACTGAAAACCTCCAACTCCTCCACTACAACCGTTAAAATAGAATCGCAGCCCTGGCTGGTGACAAAGGAAAATTCGGTACTGCTGCCAGGGGCCAATTGAGTGCCGTTGAACAAAACGGTGCTGCCTGCGCAAGCTGCCAGTTCTATGTTTTCAGCAACGACCTCCAGTTCCTCGACCGTTACGGTGACGATGGAATCGCAGCCGTCGGCTGTTTGAAAAGTAAATTCGGTGCTGCTGCCGGGCACGAGTGCCTGCCCGTTGTATTGGGCCGTTGACCCTGAGCAGGCTGCCAGTTCGAGGGTTTCTTCTATTGTTTCGGTTTCGGTCACTGTAACCAAAACAACAGAATCGCAGCCGTTGGTAGCGGTCAAGGTGAACCCGACCGTTGTGCCGGGCGAAAGCTCAATGCCGTTATAAGTTACTGTTGAACCAGTGCATGCCCGCAAGGACAAAGGTTCGGAGTAGGTCTCCAATTCTTCAACGGTGACCGTCAAAATGGAATCGCAGCCGAGGTAAGACTGAAAGGTAAAATCGGTTGAGCTGCCGGTGGCCAATGCTTGGCCGTTGAAGGTGGCGGTAGAACCGGTGCAGGCCGACAAGGACAGGGTAGCGGTCACGTTTTGGAGTTCGTTCACCGTGACCGAGACGATGGAGTCGCAGCCAGAAAAGGAGGAAAGGGGAACGTCGGTTGTTGTTCCGGCGGCCAATTCCACCCCGTTGTACATGACGGTGGTGCCGGTGCAGGCTTGCAGTTGCAGCGCAGTGTTATAGGTTGGCAGTTCATTCACAACGACGGTGAGGATGGAGTCGCAGCCCTGTTGGGTCGTAAATGGAAAATCGGTGCTGCTGCCAGCGGGCAGTATTTGGCCATTGAAACTGACCGTTTCGCCCGTGCAGGCATCGAAGGAAAGGGTTTCGGTGATGACGGCCACTTCCGATACAGTAACAGTGACGATGGAGTCGCAGCCATTGGCCGAGGTCAGGGTGAAATCGGTGATCGTATTTGGGGCGAGCATCAGCCCGGCATATGTTGCGCTAGAACCGGTGCAGGCTTCCAAGTTCACGGCAGAAGTAAAAGCGGCCAGTTCCTCTACCTCTACCGTTACGATTGAATCGCAACCGTTGACGGACGTGAAATTGAAAGAGGTAGAGCTGCCCGGCGCTAAGTTTTGCCCATTATATAAAATAGGTACACCTGTGCATGTTTGGAGGTTTTCGGTGAGGTTGTAGGCCGGGAAATCATCCACGGTGACGGTGACGACCGAATCGCAGCCATTTGCCGAAGGCAGAACAAAATCAGTGGTAGTGCCCGGGGCAAGCGATTGCCCGGCGTATGTCGCATTGGTGCCGGCACATACCGATATGGAGAGGGAACTGGCAAAAGCTGGCAGCTCGTCCACTGTAACCGTTACGACCGAATCGCAGCCGTTGGCAGCTTGTAGGGTAAAGTCGGTGACAGTGCCGGGGGCCAGGTTTAGGCCGTTATAGCTGGCTGTTTGCCCTGCGCAGGCCTGAAGTGTTATGTTATTGGTGGGGGCTGTCAGTTCAGCTACATTGACGGTGACGACCGAATCGCAGCCAGTAAAAGTTTCATAGGTAAAGGTGCTGCTCGTTCCTGCCGAAAGGGGGATGCCGTTGAACAAGACGGTCTCGCCGGTACATGCTTCTAGGTTGATTTCCATTTCCTCGGAAGTGCCCACTTCGACGGTGGTGCTTGCCATGTCAATGCCGCAATCGTTGAAAGCTGAAACGGTGTAGGTGGTTGTCGAGGAGGGGGAGACCTCTATGGTCGGCCCATCTATATTGCCGGGCTGCCAAGTCAGGGTCGCTGCATTGGTCGCCGAGGCCGTTAAGGTCAAGGTGTCGTTCGAGCAGATGATTCCGCTGTTGCCCGTCATCTCAACGGTGGGGAAGGGAAGGATGGTGACGGTGATATCAGTGCTTTCTTCTCCGCACTGGTTGGAGGCCGTTGCGGTATAGACCATGGGGGAGGAGGTCGGTGTTTCGATTACCAGCGTACCGACGGTGCCGGTCGGGCTCCAGGTGACTATGTTTTCATTGGCGGGTATCACTTCCATGATTGCCGGGGTGCCTTCGCAAACTTCGATCTCCTCGTCCACCGCTTCGATAGTCGGAAGGGGAATGACGTTGACGGTGTAAGTGATGGATGCCTGATCGCAGGCATTGCTGGCTGTCACGGTGTACTCGGTGGTGACGGTGGGCGAAACCTCGACACTGTTGCCGACTAGGCCTCCGGGCTCCCATGTGACCTCGGTCGCTGAGCAGGTGACGGCTTCCAGGGTGGTAAGGTCTCCCGGGCAAATGGTGATTTCGTTGGGGGTGGCCATGATGGCCGGGGTGAAGCAAAACTCGCCCATGTAGTTGGGCGGGCTGGTGCCGTTGCCACCGGGGCAGTTGTTGCCTTCGTAACCTCCACTGTTCCATACTGTTGGGAGAGCGCCGAGCACGACTGTTACCGTAAAAAGCTCGTCCACAAAATTGACGTTGATGTCCACAAAAGGGGTCGCTGCCGAGGGCTCGGGGTCTCCCCAAGTGACGGTGTTGCCGGTGATGACGGCATTGATAGTGACGCCTGCCATGCTGGTAAGGCTCATTTGGTCAACGCTCAAAATAGGGGCATCTGCCATCCACCAAAAGCCCCAGGTTGACCCAACGCCAGTTGTAATGCCGCCTGCCACCAGCACGTCCATGACGATGGTATAAGTGCCGTCGCAGTTGTCAACGGCAGATTGGATGATATTGCCGGAAGTGTCGCAGGCAGAGAGCTTTGCTAAATTGAAAACGGAAAACAATAACAGCAGGGAAAAGGGCAAGCCCTTCGTGCGGGAAAAAAGAAATTTCATACAATTATTTTTAAAAAAATGAACACGGGTTCAGCTGGGGGCAGAATCATCAACCAGTCGGCTATACCATAAAAAATAATCAATAGAAGAGCTTGTGGAAGGCAGGAGCCTCGCTATGTGAGTGAAAGTTTCTGGAAACTTGTTGTCGAGATTGTTGGCTTTTATTTCTTCGGCGAAAGTATAGTTTAAGGTGGAAATACAAAAATTTTGCAGGCAAGATTTTGATTTTGGGCAATTTGGTGACCTTTGAAAAAAGGGGCATCAACTTGACAAGTTGATGCCCCTTTCTGTAAAATTTGCGGAGATTGAGAGATTGGGAAATTGGGAAATTGAGAAATTGAGAAATTAAGAAATTGAGAAATTGAGAAATTTCTTAATTTCTTAATTTCTTAATTTCTTAATTTCCAATTTCCAATCTTACTCCCTCACCAGTTCAAAATCCGTCCGTCTGTTTTTGGCTTTGCCGGCAGGCGTGTTGTTGGGGGCTACGGGGTTGTCGGGCCCGTTGCCGATCACGATGAAACGGTTGCGGGGCATACCGTACTCGCTGACGAGGTAGTCCCTTACGGCCTCTGCCCGTTTTTTGGAAAGGGCGATGTTGGAGGCGCGGCTGCCGTCGGTATCGGTATTGCCCTCGATGCGGATGCGGGCATTGGAGAAGGCGCGGGCTATTTCCACAAATTCTTTGTCAATGATGTACTTGGCGTTTTCGTCGAGCTGGTACTCGCCCGAGCGGAAATTGATGCTGACCCGCTTGGTAGCGATGGCTTCTTTATCAGCGGCTTCTTTGTCCGTTACTTTGGTAAAGGTTTTGGCCGTTTCTGCTGCGTGTGCCGGCCCGGTTAGCTTGGTGGCCCGCACGATGGAGGAGTTGGCTATTTGGCGCCAGCTTGGCACGCGGCCTTCGATGAAACCGAGGTTTTTGTAAACCTGTGCCATCCTGCTGTAAAGCCGTTCGCCGGTGACTCCTTTGTAATCGGGGTTGAGGCCAAAAAAGTTGATGTTGTCGCCGTGGGTAGTGAGGCGCACGTTGTTGATGGCCTTGTAGGTCCAGTCCTCGTTCATGCCCTCAAAATTTTCGGCCAGTATTTTTGCGGCCTTGCGCTTGTTGCCGTCGTTGCTGTTGATCTCGGCGGCGCCCTTCATCCAGCCTTCGTACACCTGTTGCAGTTTTTTCTTGTTGTTCTCCAGCCATGATTTTTTGGCAATAAAAACATCGGCGATGATGTTGGATGCGGATTTGGTGTTTTCCAAAATCCTTGAACCTGCCACGGAGGCCAAGCAAGCCTCGTCGTCGGGGCTCCAGACAACCGCTGCGTCAACCTGCTGCGCCTTGAACGCCTCCGCCGCATCAATGGCCGTTGCTTGCGCAACAACGGTCACGTCGTTGATGGTCATGCCGCCTGCTTCCAATAGCCAAAGCAGGAAGGAGTGGGAAGGGGTCAGCTCTGCAACGGCAATTTTTTTGCCCCGCAGATCCGAGACTTTATTGATGCCCCGGCGCGCCACGATGGCATCGCCCCCGCGCGACCAGTCAGCTTGGAAAACGACTTGCGGCTGGACGGCTGCCATCTCGCCCGCCTCGGTGGGGAAGGCATCAATGGTCGCCCAAAGCAGGTCAACGTCGCCCCGCTTGAATGCTTCCCGGCTGGCCACAAAATCGTCGAGGATCTTAAAATCCAATGCGAAGCCATACTCTTTGTAAAATCGCGAATTTTTGCTTGCTTTGAAACCTTCGTTGAAATACTGCCCACCGGCATAGCCTCCCCATGTTACTACCCCGACATTGACGACATCGGAGGGGGCATTGCCGCCGCCGCTGTTATTGTTGTTATTGTTCGTGCTGGGCTGCTCGGTATTGTTGCCGGTATTTTGGTTTGCCTGGTTTTTCACCGTGTTACCGATATCGGTATTGTCCAACAACCACTTGCCGCCAAGTACTACGGCGGCCACAATGATGAGGGTCATTAGAAGTTTTGAAAAAGGTGTTAATCTGGTTGCCATTTTGTTAGTTATTGGTCATTGGCCGTTAGCTATTAGCCATTGGCTTTTTGCCAACGGCCAATAGCTTTCAGCCAATAGCTATAAATTAATCGAAAAAGTTATCGTACTGGTTTTTATGTCCGGCCCGTTGGGGCATTTTGATAGGTTCGTTGAGGTCGAGGACTTCGCTGTCGTCGTTGGCTTGCTGGAGGATGGTCTGTTTTTCTGGGCCGAGGAGGAGTGACATGCTCTCGTTTTCCCATTTTTGCAGCAGTTCCATTCCTTCTTCCTCGAACACGCCGTTCTGCAAATCTATGGAGTCCATGAAATTGGCAGAGACCTCCATGAAGCGTTCCATCTCTCCTACCTTTTGGCTCACGTCGTCGGCGATGGCTTCGAGCGCTTCGTCGAACATGGCGCGCTTGTCTTTGTCGCCCTGGATGATGTTGCGGGCCGAGCGCATGGCCGAAGTAGAAGCGATGATGGCCTTGCGTTCCTGTTCTTTCAGTTCCACTTGGTCTTTGATGTCCTCCATCATGACCTCCGAGTTTTCGTACATTTTTTTCAAGACCCGGTACAGCACTTCCATTTTTTTATAAAGCACGTCGAGGCGGATATTGGAATCTTTGAGCCGCCCGGCCTTCCTCGATTTCAAGATCATTTGGGCGTTGTTGTTTTGGGCTTTGGCCTTGCTGGCGAGCTGGAGGTTGCTTTGGATTTCCCTTTTGTTTTTATGGATGATCTCGTTCAACTGGTGCATCTGCCCGCGCAGTTTGTTGATCTGCTTGTTCATGTTGCGGAGGTTGTCCTGCAAATCTTCGACGTAGCTTTTTAAGATGCCGATGGGGTCTATCTGCACAAAAAGCCCTGTTACCCAGCGCATTACGCTCTTGTAACCGTAGCCGATCAAGGCCCGCATCTTGGGGTCGAGCAAGACGTAAATGATGGCCGAAAGGGCAACGAGCAACAAGACGAGGCCCAAGGTAGTCGCCGCAAAATTGATGATGGCGGGCAATGCCGTGGCGAGCAGAAACCCGCCGCCGATTATCAGGGCTACCAAAAATATAGCCCCGGTCACCCCTTCGGGGCGCTGCCAAAATGATTTGTGTTTTAAACTGCTTTTTGCCATAAATCTGGACAAGTGAATATTGTAAAAAGTGAAATGCCTATTCCTGCCTCTCGGCAGGCAGGAACACTGGATTTCGCTTTGCTCAATTTTACCTTTATAATAAATAGGTGTCGGCGCAAATTTACCGTAAAAGTTCCTTTATTGCTTTAGAGCTTGTTGGGGATTTATATTCCGGCGAAAAAATGCCCCTTTTTTGATGATACTTTGTTGAAAAATCGGTCACGTAACTCGGCTATGCTTCCAATTTTTCGCCTACCCGAAAATTCGGGATAAACTCTCTCATCCGCCAAAAGGCGGACACTTTTTCACTCGAAATATAAATCCCCAACAAGCTCTTAACCAACAAAAAAAGGATGGCGGCCAAAACAAAGAAAACCAAAATCAAATAAACGGCGCTGCCTGCAAAAGCGATCATCGTCCCTAAATATCTATAAAATAACCAGCCCCCGCCGACGAGGATGAACAGGACATAAGCCAAGCTCAAAGCCTTTTTCTTGTTCATTTTTTTTAAGGTAAAATTTGCGTTTGGAAGTCATTGGGAACGACTGCAAGAATACCATTTTATTGAAACCTGCCGAAGCCCTGCCCGACCAAGCGGGGGCTATTTCCGATAAAAAGCCGGGACGGGCGGTGGCAGCTGGTTCTCTCACCCCTTCTCAACTGTTTTCAAGCCATTAGATTTTATTCTAAAATATTTTGCATGAAGCTTTTTCAAAAGCAATGAATTTGGACGGTTTGTGTGCTGGCGCACGCAAATCCGAATAAGGTCTATTAGTATCATTTTAAATACTTTTTCATGTTCTCCACGTCTTTCAGAATCTGCGAGACCAGCGCATTATAAGATGCGATGAAATTGTTTTTGGTCGTTTCCATTTTTGAGGTGGCCCGGTCGATCTCTTGGCTGAGCGCCCCGACCTCTTTTTTATGTTTTTCGAGGTCTTGGGTCAGTTGCTGAATTTGTTTCGTTTTTTGCTGGATGATGCTCTCCAACTGCTTGATCTTTTCTTTGCGGGCAGCAATTTTAGAAGACTGCTGCCCGGCGAGTGCCTGCTGGAATTTTGATTCCTCGCCTTTCAGCACGTCGAGGTAATGGCTTGCCGTCTGCACCAGTTTTTGCGGCGTGGCGCCCATCGCCTGCGCCATCGCAAAGGCCGATTGGTAGCGCACCTTCTCCTCCATCGGCATTTTTTCCAATGATTTGAGCGACTGCTTGTATTCGAGGTAATCAACGCCGGGCAGGTTGTTTTTTTCCAAAGCCCCCAAAAGGATTTGCATGAACTTGTCCGTCACCTTCCCCGGTTGCCCCGACGATGATTCTTGGACGATTGCTTTTTTTGGGTCGGCGGCTGCTTTTGCCTTTTTGGCGGGGGCGGCTTTTTTTGCGCCCGTGTTTCCCTCCTCAACCACAAAAAGGGATTTGATGCTTTTGAAATCGAAGGCCATTTATTTAGTGATTAGTACAGTCGTGATCAGTAAAGTAGCGATCAGTGACCAGTAAACAGTTTGCCATATCTTATACCGAAGAATTCGGCAAGTATCGGCAATGAATTTGCAAAAATGGCATTTTTTATTGAAAAGGTAGAAAATGATTGGTTGTCGAATAGGTTCAATTTATTGAAAGACCTATTTCTGCTTTCTCTACAAGAAGTTTTCCATATGATATATTTGCGCTCTGCCCCCCTAATCACTAATCACTACTTCACTGATCACTAAATAATGACCTTCGACGTTACCATTCCAGTCCTCAACGAAGAACCGACCCTCGAACGGCAAGTGCTGCAACTGCATGGTTTTTTGAAAAAACATTTCCCCGGAAAAGGGCAGTGGCGCATCGTCATTGCCGACAACGGCTCGACCGACCGGACTTTTGAAATTGCGCAAGCCATCTCCAAAACCCACCCCGAAGTACTGCCGCTGACCGTTCCGCGCAGGGGCGTCGGGCTGGCACTTAAACATTCTTGGGAGCAGTCATCGGCCGACATGGTGGGCTATATGGACTTGGACTTGGCAACCGACCTCCCGCATTTTCTGGAGGCTTTTGACGCTATCGCTAAACGGGGGGCCGATCTCGTTTATGGCACCCGTTTGCACCCAAAATCGAAAGTGGTGGGGCGGACTTTGAAAAGGGAAATCAGTTCGAGGGCTTTTAATTTTTTATTGAAAACCTACCTCGGCGTCCACTTCTCCGACGGCATGTGCGGCTTCAAGTGGTTGAAGCGCTCGGTCTATCCACAACTGCGCGACGGTGGGGCAAATAACGACGGCTGGTTTTTTTCCACCGAACTGCTCACCGTGGCCGAATGGCAGGGGCTGAAAATGTACGAACTGCCCGTCAAATGGACCGACGATGTGAGCAGCAGCCGCGTGAAAATTATTCCGCTCGCAAAGCGGTACATCGCTGCAATGAAAGAACTGAAAAAAAGAAAACCTGGTCGGTAGCACCGCGTTTTGGTAGCACAGCCTTCAGGCTGTCCTGGTGGCCGACGTTTACGTCGGCGGCAGCGGCGTAAACGCCACACACCGGGACAGCCTGAAGGCTGTGCTACCAAAACGCCGCCACTCATAATATTCATGAAACCATCCATCCAAAATATCCCCCCCTCCCTCCTCCTCGGCACTGCCATGTGGGGCTGGACGACAACAAAAGAAACAGTTTTTCAGTTGCTCGACGAGTGGTACTCGCAGGGCTTCCGGCAGGTGGACACCGCTACTAATTATCCGATTGACAAAAACCCGGAACACTTCCGTTTGGCAGAAAATATTTTGCTGGAATGGATCAAAGCCAACGGCATCACTGACCTGCGCCTGATGATGAAAATTGGCAGCGTGAACAACCTCTTCACCCCCGAGCACATCCTCACCAAATCTTTTGTTTTGATGATGCTCGACGAGTACCAAAATATGTTCGGCAGCAACCTCGAAACGATGATGGTGCATTGGGACAACCGGGACGTGAAAGCGGAAATAAAAGAGACTTTCGAGGCACTGGAAACCATTGAAAACCGAGGATTGAAAGTGGGCCTCTCCGGCATCAAGCACCCCGAAATCTATGCGGAACTGAACGAGGGTTTCAACCTCGGTTTCAGCATCCAGGTCAAGCACAATCTTTTGCAGTCGGCCTACCCACATTACGCACCTTTCCACAGGCAGCGCCGTTTCATAGCCTATGGCATCAATGCGGGCGGCATCAAGCTCGATGCGGCCAAATATGCGGAAAACAGTTCGCTCAGGGCAAGGGGAGGGGACGTGGAAAACGAGCCGCCGATAGTGGCCAAAATCAGGGGCGAAATCAAAAATTTTAACGAAAAAAAAGACCGCCCTGCCATCTCTGCCTTCCACCAGATAGGAATGATAAATGCCTTCTATCATGCTGATATTCAGGGCATTCTGTTGGGGGCGTCGAAGCTGGGGCAGTTGCGGGAGAGCATCGGGTTTTACCGGGTCTTGCAGGAGGTGGATTATTCGGATGTTAGTGCTAAATTGGCGGCGAAATAGGATTGAACACAGATTGAACAGATCGAACTGATTGGGACTGATTGGGACTGATAAAAATAGGATTGAACACAGATTGGACAGATCGAACTGATTGGGACTGATAAAAATAGGATTGAACACAGATTGGACAGATCGAACTGATTGGGACTGATAAAAATAGGATTGAACACAGATTGGAC
>DROJ01000439.1 GCA_011321935.1 Bacteroidota bacterium
AGCTATGACATACTCGATGTCCAGGGCCCGGCTACCCTGGACGGCACACTCAACGTTACACTGCTTGGCGGCAACCCAACTGCCGGTACTGACTTTGCCATCGTCATGGCAACGGGAGGCCTGGGCGGTACCCAATTCAGCACTGTCAATTTTCCGGCCCCGGCATCCGACTGGTCCATTACCTACAACACCAACGATGTGGTGATCAGCTATCAAACCGCCCTGCCCGTCGAACTCATTGATTTTAAGGTGTTTAAAGAAAAGACCCACATCCTGCTCGAATGGAGGACGGCCAGCGAAACCAACAACCGGGGTTTTGAAATACAGTCTTCAGTCGGCAGTCTTCAGTCCACAGTCCGCAATTGGAAAACGCTCGGCTTCGTGGCAGGGCAGGGCAACAGCGCCGGGCAGCACGACTACCAGTTTTTGGATAAAAACCCACAGCCCGGCATTAATTATTACCGCCTCCGGCAAATGGATTTCGACGGGCGATTTTCTTTTTCAAAAATAATATCTGTGGAGTGGGACGGTGCAGATGGAAACGGTTTTTCAGTTTTTCCGAACCCCGTTTCCAGAGGAGTGCTTTATCTGGAAATGCCATTTCAAAATGAAAAAGAATGGGAATTGACTTTGATAAATGCCATCGGCCAAACAGTGCGGCAGGCCAGTTTCCAAAATGTGGAAACGTCTGTTTATGAGTGGAAAATACCAGATTTGCCGACAGGCGTATATTGGTTGCAAATGCAGGACGGGCAGCGCAGTTGGGCACAGAGGGTGGTGGTAAAATAAAACAAAAACCATGGACGAAATATACTGCGCCACTTTAGGTTTTGTGCATCGAGGGCAGGTTCTCCCCTTTTGGGGCTGGGGGCTGGCGGGGGCAAATGCACAAAACCTAAAGTGGTGCAGTATAATAATGGCGGCCATTCTATGGATAGGCGTCCTTGCCCTCAACTATGAAACGCTGTTTGGAAATAAAGAAGCCGGGCAGTGATGAAAAACGAATGCCGGACTCCCAAATGGTAGCCCGGCATTTTCATCCTGATTAGTTAAATAAGGTGTCTTGAATGCTTGCCTGCCGGCAGGCAGGGTTGAATGGCCAAAAGGTTGAAATGGTTTTTTTAACAATTCAAGCCATTTAGCCATCCAACCATCCAGCCGTTCAACTATTTCAAACTAAAAGAGCCCATACCGGCCAAGTACCCTTTGTTGTAGATTTCAACGGTATAAGTACCTGCGCTAAAAGCGAGGTTGGTGGGCTGCCAGTAGAGGCAGGAATTGGCTTCCTCGTTGTTGTAGTCCACTTCTTCGTACTGGGTGAAGCGGATTTCCTCGCCAGTGGCTTTATTGGTGATGGTGCCCGATCCCATGTCTTCGATGGCGAGTGTTTCACCGCGGGGGTTGATGAGGCGGATGTAGAACCTTTCGGTGCCGGGGCTTACCACATCGTTGTCGAGGGTGGTGAAGCAGACCTTTACCTTGTCCACTTGCTTAGCCCTTTTGGTGGCAACGGCCTTGCCGCTGCTTTTGACCTTCATGCCCTCCACTTTCATGCTCTTCATTTTGATGACCGAAGCGAGGTTCACTTTGCTGGCCAGCGCTTCTTTTTCGCTCACAAGCTGGGTGCGGGCATCGTTGAGCATTTCGTTTTCGGCCTGCTTGTTTTGCAGGTCGGCAGTGAGCATTGACTTCTCTTCTGAAAGCTGCGCATTCTCGCCGGCGAGGGCTTCGTTGTCGGCTTTCAACTGGTCTATCTCGGCGATGTAGCCGCTCACCTGTGCTTTCAGGTTTTCGATTTCGATACGTGCCTTGTCCAGTTTGCCTTTGTTGCGGATGAGGCGGGAAATCTTGTTTTTCTGCGCTTCCAGTTCTTCTTTTTGCTGGTCTATGATGGCGTTCAGTTCGTCGCTCGTGGTTTTTTGCGATTCGAGGTCGGCCAATGCCTGGTTGTATTGGCTCTCAAGCTCTGCCCGCAAGCTATTGGTTTCTTCGAGCTGGTAAACGGTCTGCTCCAATTGGTTGGCCTTGGTCATATTGGTGTAAGCCAGCCAGCCGATTACGCCCAGCAGGATGATGCCCACGGTGGCGGCGATAGCGACCAGGTTTTGCTTTTTGTCCTTTTGGGGACTGCCGTATGGTTGGGGGTTTGGTTTTATAGGTTGAGTGCCTTTCGATGGATTGTTGTTAGTCATGATTTGAAAAATTTACGCGGTTTGAAAAAATGGTTTTGTTGAAAATATACTGAACCATAATAGGTTTTGTGCATTTGCCCCCACCAGCCCCCGGCCCCAGAAGGGGAGTACCTGCCCTCGATGCACAAAACCTATTATGGTTCAGTATAATCAGGCATATGCCACTTAAACCGAGTTTCGCTCCTGATTTGTGATTTGGCGAAAGCCGAAATAAATGCCACTTGCCCTAAAGTCAATATTTCCGCATAATAAGGTTTTTGATTTGAAATTCGTCCCAATAAGGTTTCAAAGTTTTAAATGGTTCGGGGAGGGAGCGGTTTTTTGTGAAATGTTTTAGAAGCAGAGGCTCATTTTAACGGCATGGTTTTCAGCCAAAAGAGTTTAAGGCGGCATGCAATTAAAATGTACGCACATGTACGTCAAAATTTTCAACGCCAGGCCGCAAAGATGCAAGGAAACGCAAGGCAAGGCTTTTAATCCTTGCGTTTCCTTGCATCTTTGCGGCCTGGCGTTGAAAAAAAAACATCCTCGCGTACATTATTATTACATGCCGCCTAAATTGTTTCATGGTTCATATTGGCGGCGGCCACAAAAACGGATGCTTTAAAACAATTTTTGCAATAAAATATTGTGACCGGTCAAAGAACAGTGCGTTTTACAGGTGCCAAAACAACTAATTTGCAAATGCACATTAAATTGCATTAAATTTGCGTTTAGTGTTGATTACTGGTTTACAGCAAGTTATGATGGAAAAATAAAAAGAGCCTGCCTGTCCATGCGGACGTGCCGATAGGCAGGCAGGCATTTAAACCAAGTCAACAGACATGAAATTAACTATCCGAACTTTCCTTCCGATTTCCTTCGGGATACTTTTCCTTTTTACAGCCATTGTTGGAAATGCCCAATCCGATGTGCCAGAGTTTACGGTGCAGGTCGGCAATTTTGTCAAACCAAAACCTGCCGATTTTGAGGCTTTGCTGCCGATGGGTTTTTTGTACGCCGTCCAGCGCGACGACGACCACACCGATGTTTTTATCGGTGGGTACAGCTCTGAAAACGAGGCGCTCAAAGTGGTGGAAAAACTCAAAAGCAAGGGTTACACCAATGCCTTCGTTGCCGACCTGAACGTGGAAGGAGGCAAAAGCGAAACCGTCATTCAATTGGCCACTAAAAGGGCAGGCGATAAAATAGATTGGGAAAAATACGTGCAGGCAGGAGAATTGTACGTGCTGCTCAACGGCAAGCAGGTAAAGCTGATGGCCGGGGGGTTTGAAAGCATGGGACAGGCAAAAGCCCAATTGTCGAAGATCAAAAAACTCGGCTTCAAAGATGCTTTTGTTAAAAATGTCAACAATGCCCTGCTGCACAAAGTAGGTGCCTTTGAAACGGGGGGTGTTGATAAAAAGCCGCTTATCCCGCTTGATTTTGGAGAAAAAGAAGACGTGGCGGAAAACAAAAAAACAACCGTAAAACCGGATGCCCGGCCAATTTCCCACGACGCCGGCAGCATCATTGTACCAAAAAGTGCGGAGGTAGAAATACCTGTGCTGACGGCAAAGGGCGGCCAAGCTGCCAAGCCCAAAAAAGTGGCCAACAAAGAACCTGCTTTTGAGTTCAAGGCCAAGCTGCCCGACATCCGGGCAAAAGTAAAACGCACTTCGGCCATCGAACTGCAAAAGGTACTGAAAGCAGAAGGTGCTTACAAAGGCGCACTGGACGGCTACTATGGAAAGGGCACCCGCAATGCCTATGAACTGGTACTCAACAACAACCGGCAGTTAAAGAAATATTCCATACTCGCCAAGTACGAAGCGATACCGGGCACCGATGCGCATATCGGCTCCTTGCAGCAAAGCATCAACAGCCTCTGGCAAGACCCACAAACCGCACTCGACCAGCTTGAAAAATCGAAAGCACCCATCGCCAAAGCTTACCGGGCCTACTTCCTTTTTGCCACCGACGGCCCAAGCTTTGAAGTGAACACCTTGATGAACGAAGCCATCAAGGAGGCTGCAAAATCGGACCTGAGGGCAACCCTCCCCGTCTTTGACCCCTATGCCACCTATGACTACCGCGACCTCAAACAACTGCTGACCCACATGCGCTACATCCACGAAACGACCAACGAAGACGTGAACGTGCCTTGCTGGCTGTTCCGCCGCCACCCCGGTACGGCGCTCAAAGCCTTTGGCGAAATAGACGGCATCAAATCGAGCCTCAGCATGCAGACCTGCGGCGGCTTCTGGGAGTGGCAAGAAGTGCAGTTGCTCCATGCCATTGCTTCTGACCTCTGCACCGCCAATGAGACCAGCGAGGGCAAAATAGCCAGCAGCCAAACCAAACTCGCACAGCTTTACCTCGCTCCGCAAAACATGGGCTGGAAGGAACGCAAGGCACTCATGGACTGGAACGACAAGGTATGGAAAGGCATTGACGGCTGGGCAACCCGTGACCCGCTGTTGGAGGAAATTGCCACGGCACTGAAAATTTCCTACTTCCAGACGCAGGTGCTTTTGGAAGACTATTTCATGGACGAAGGCTATGACGAGAAAAATTCAAAAGGGCTGGCACTGGCTACTTTGAAGGCACTGGTGGGGCATCATTTTGAGCGCTTTATCTGAACAATAGCCCGATGATAAAAATGCCCGGCCGGACTTTCAGGCCGGGCATTTTTTGTAGCTCCTGTCTTTCTTTTTTTGCCAGCATCCCAGAGCGGCGGTCTTTTGGGATGTTGGTGAAAATAAAGGAACGGGAATTTTGAGCCTGCTCCGAAAAGCCATTTTAAAAAAAACATGTCGCTGGCTAATTTTATAAATACCTGAAAATCAGCGAAATTAAAAGTTGTCAACTTTTCAAAAGTTGTCAACTTTCGTCAAACCAACTTTTCGGACCAGGCTCGTATTTTTTTTAAAAAATATGATTTCTGGTTATTAAGGAAATCCGATTTTCATGAAAAAACAAAAAACTCAAGGGAAATGAATATTTCGTAGATTTGCCAAACTAAACCGTAAACCTATGAGAAAAAGCAAACTTACCAGATGTGGCAAATGCGGGGGGAAATCCAAGCCCTTCACCATGTTTGCCAATGCTTCCACCGGAGAAACCTATGCCCTGTGCATCAACTGTATGAGCAGCGGCGCTGCCAACAGGATAGACGACCTCGCCGAAATAGATGAACTGATCGAAAGGCAGGAAAAAATGATCGAAGAACTCGAACCGATGGTCAAGGAATCGGAAGACATGGAACTGCCCCCCGCACTGGAGGCCTTTGCCTTCACCCCTTTTAAGTCTTACAAAATGGCGCAAATGACCTTGGCCGCTTTGAAATCAAGACGGCTGGAACTGCTGAGCAAAGGGGAAAACGAGGAGCGGCTCCAATATGAACTGGACAAAAAAATAGAGGAAGAAAAATACGAGGATGCCGGGGACATCCAAAAAAGGCTGGACAAACTGAAAGCCGCCCCAAAGAAAAAAAGGGCTGCCAAAAAAAACAAAATCAAGATTGCCCCCGCCAACCTTTTTGTTTCCGACGAAGAAGCCGACGGCAGGTGCCCCCGCTGCCAGCAGCGTTTTCCAAAACCGCCGGGGCTGTTCCACAAATTTGACATTGGCGACTGCCATGAAATGTGCCTGCCCTGCTGCGTGCATGAAATACCCAAGCACGTAAAGACGGTAAAGATGGCCGACGAGATGATTGCCGAAATGGAAAACTTTGCCGATATGATGGACAAGATGGCGCTGCTGGGCAAAATGATGGCCGATGACCGGGAAGGTGTTGACCTTGAAAACAAGCCCCCCGACGGGCAGGAAGAACCGCATACCTCCGGCCAAGAGGCCAGCCAAATGATGATTAAAGTACTGAAAATGAGGCGCGATTTTTTGGCCCGTACCGGCGAGGACGAAGAAATGACAGAAGCCGCCGACCTGCTGAACGACATGGTTAAAAAGGTATTTGGCAAAAATGCCATCGCTGACCTGGGGCCTTACCCCAACAGTATGGAGACGGAGGAAGGAGCCCCTAAAAAAAAGAAAAAACCCAAAGCACGGCCAAAGCAGAAAAAGAAAAAACCCGCCCAACAAAAAGGAACAGCAGCGGAACAGCAGCGGGCCAGGTTTTTGGAGAGCTATAAAAAAGCAATGGCCTGGGTGCGCGAAGACGAGGACACCGCCGAAACATGCCCCGAATGCAACGAACGCCCCATCAAGCTCCCCGCTATTTTTGAAGACTACGACCTCGGGCCTTATGAAAAAATGTGCCTGCTCTGCAGCCTGAGCAAACTCGCACTGCAGGTCAAGACCCTGAAAATGGCCGACGGGATGCTCGAAGAAATGAAAGGCATTTCAAAAATACTGGACGAACTCGTCATTTTGAACGAACTGCACGAGGCTGGCGAACTCCACAAGGCAAAAGACTTGGACATCACGGACATGGAGGTGGAAGCGAAAATGGAAAAGCAGTTCATCGCGCGCAAAGTAATTGATGTGCTGGAACACCGCAAAAGGTTTTTGGAAAATGTCGGTGAGGACGATTCAATGGTCAGTATGGCCGACATGATCGTAAACATGATGCAGGGCATGAAAGAAGAAAATGACCCGATGTTCGACCAATTGAGCGATTTGATTGATGAGGCACTGGAGGCCTTGGACGAGGAAGAATAACTGTAACCCGGACGGAAGTCCGGGGAGTCCACAGCTATACTGCACCACTTTAGGTTTTGTGCAAATTGAAAAAGTTGAGAAGAGTTGAGATGGTCGAGATAAACCGTCTCAACCTGTCTCAACCATCTCAACTCTTTTCTTAAAATTCGCAAAACCTAAAATGGCCGAGTATAAAAAAACTACAAATGATAAGCCCAGCTAAAGGGATGCCTGAAATGGATAGCAAGCATTAAAAAATGGCCCTTATATTTTTGTTGCGCCAAAAAGGGGCCGCCTCCGTCAACCCTATAATTGACATCCACCTTCATTATTTCTGTAAAACCAAAATACCTCCGAACAGAAATGCCCAACCTCGAACGCCATCCAATATGTGCCTCTATTCCACCTCCGATGAATATTAATGGGAATACTTTTTTTAGCCCAAAATCTGTCCGCGTGGTTTCGGATATATTGCTGCCGTTTATCTGCATATTGCTCCCGGTGACCAATGGGCTGTCAGCATACGTGAGGTTGAAGGCCACGGCACCGCCTACATGCGCATAGGCAGTCACTTTCTTCAAACCCCTCGACCTTATCTGGAGGTAAACCGGAATTTGCAAGGTCTGCAATACAGGTTCAAAATTTGGGAAGGTCGCTCCTTTGATATGTACCCCCTGGGTATAAGCTTTGTACATCAGCCCGCCGCCCACAGAGTAATAATCGGTATATTCATAGTCGGCCTCAAAACCGAACAGAGGACTGCCGACTGCATTTCCATTGACCTTGCCGCCCGTGTCGGAAAAACGGAAATAATCAAAGCTGCCGCCGGCATATATATCAAAACGCGGGTTGGGGCTGATGACCTGTGCGCGGGAAATCTGCAGCGCCAAACAAATGGCACCGCACAAAGCAATAAGAGCGGGTTTTGTTTTTTTCATAAAAAAGAAAGATTGGCAGGTAAAATAGAGCGGGGCAAATATAAATAAATAGTGCAGTGATTCGTAATTAGTTGATTAGTGATTAGTTCGCCAAATCCTTGACAATGTGGTATTTACCAAAAAATAAATAGTCCGCTAATTACGAATCGAACCAATAGTAACTATCCAGCCGACATGAAAGGGTTCGCAAAGGGGGCACTTATAAAAACCAGAAATGATGCTTTTTAAGATTGTCGGCTATTGTTTTGTCGGCGTTTCCGATTTCTCGGGAACGCCTCCGCTCTGGAATCACGAGGGAATAAAAGGATAGAAGCTGTTATATACTGAACCATAATAGGTTTTGTGCATCGAGGGCAGGTACTCCCCTTCTGGGGCCGGGGGCTGGCGGGGGCAAATGCACAAAACCTATTATGGTTCAGTATAATATACCCCGTTTAATTTTCATAAAAAAAGCCCCGTCGGCAACATGCCGGCGGGGCTTTGTATTTTCAAAAAAACAATCAAGCCGCCACTACTGCCCCGTTCTTTTTCATTTCTTTTTTCGTTTCCGTTTCACCGAGGTTGGTCGTTCCGATAAAGCGGTTGCGGTCGGCAGTGTTTATATTTTTGCGGCATACTATCTGGTATGCCGTTGAGCCGCCCTGCCTTGCGATATAGACCGACCAAGCGAGGAAGACGGCGTAAATGCGGAAGGTTCGTTCGCCGTATTTTTCCAATACTTTTTCCTTGTTCCGCATCCAGTTGTCGTACCAATAATGGATGGTTTTTCCGTAATGGATGCCGATGTTTTCGACGCTGTGAACCTCGAAACCGACTTTTTCGATGCGCTGCAAATCCCAATTGAGCGGCATGCTCGCATCGGCGCCGGAGAAAATATATTCGTTCATAAAAAGCCCCCAAACGAGGTCTTCCCGGTTCTTCTTTTGGAAGAGGTGCTTGCGTTCGCGCAGCCCGGCTATTTGCATATAAAAAAGGCCGTCGTCTTCGAGCAGGTCGTATATCTGCTTCATGAATTT
Source organism: Bacteroidota bacterium (assembly GCA_011321935.1). GTDB lineage: Bacteria > Bacteroidota > Bacteroidia > Chitinophagales > Saprospiraceae > UBA6168. The sequence goes on from DROJ01000439.1 coordinate 8,785, forward strand.
TTTGAAGTATTTGATACCGACATGCTCCGCCATTTCGAGGCAGGTTATTTTATCGTATTTTTTGTCGCGGGGTATATCGCGGTAGTCCATCCGCCAGATGCGCGCCTGCTCGGGCGGAACGCCATATTCCTTGATCTGCCGCGTGCCCCAGTCGGCGCCGGCCTGTGCGATGGTGACGCCGGTGGCATCCACGCCGTAATATTTTGCCATATGTGCCACTAGCGTTCCCCAGCCGCAGCCGATGTCCAACAATGTTTCGCCGGGCTTGAGCTGCATCTTGCGGGCGATGAGGTTCATCTTGTTGTCCTGTGCTTCTTCCAGCGTTTCGTTCTGGTCGTAAAAATAACAACTGGTATAGATCATCCGTGGGCCCAGAAACCAGTTGAACAGGTCGTTCTTGTTGTCGTAATGGCTGCGCACGATGCGCTCGTCCTGCTTTTGGGAATGGCTCACCACTTCGGGGATCATGCGCGAAAAGAAAAACTTATAATGGTGCCAGACGTAGTCGTAATTGAATATTTCGTCCTTGTGCCCGAGCATCTCGAACAGGTCCATATTGATGTCTATTTTCCCGTTGATATAGTCCTGCACAAAATGGCCGGCCTGCGCTTTTGTTTTGCGGTAGCGCGCCCCGGCCTTTGGGTCTTTTACCTCGATAAAATCAGATATTTTCATGTTTGTTTAATAGTTGGTTGATAAATCTTTTGTTGTTGATCGGCAGATGAATATTGGTTGCGGCCAATTTATTATTTCGACTCAAAGGGAATGATAAAAGTTTTAAAAACAAAGGGCTTCTATTAATTTCCCAATTTCCCCTGCCTGCCGGTACGTCCGTATGGACAGGCAGGCAATTTCCTAATTCCCCAATTTCTCTATCCTGTCCATCCGCATATTATGCGTCCGGCAAGAAGGGATAAAGAGGCCCAATATATAGACCCGCAATAAATACCAGCCGAAACTTTTTTCATTTAAACGGGGGTCTATTTTGGGAGCCAGCTTTTCGTGCTTTTCCCTTAATTTGCTCCAGTGGAGGCCGGGCGAAAGGTGGTGCACAGTGTGCAGGCCATTGTTCAGCAATAAAAAATTCAACAGCCTTCCGGTGATGTTGCGGGAGTGGTTGTATTCCGATTTTTCGTCGGCGTGTATATGTTGCACATAATTGAAAATAAGTACCACATATAGCGAAAACTGCTGCGGGATGATGACATATAACAGGGCCTTTTTCCAGTCGAGCAACAGGGCAACCACGATCCACGTGACAAGTGTAATTACCTGCAATAAATGGAAACGGAACTTGCGCCTGTCCTGCTTGTATATATTCATAAAATAACTCCTGACCGCTTTTTGCTGCTTAAAACCACTGAGCGAGGGATAGGTCAGCAAGGTGAGCAGATTGTTTTTTTCCGAGGCCATGTAGGTCTTGGTATAATCTGGTTCTTTGTTGACATGTACGTGGTGGTTGGAATTGTGCGTCGGTATCCAAGCGAACACCGGGAAGCCATAAAAAACGGTGAGGAAGTTGTCGGTAAGAACGTTCAGCCATTTTACCTTCCACATCGGCAAGTGCTGGTGGTTGTGGACAATGGTGGAAACGACGACTGCCATCATCAATTGCCAAACATAGAAAAACGTCCAAAGCGGAGTGGACATTTCGTCGCCATATTGCCAAAGAATAACTAGTAGGGACGCGGTAATAAACATGAATACCAACGTGCGAATGTCAGCTTTGTATCTAAGCATGATAAAGGGTGTTGAATTATCGTAAATTATAACGACAGCAAAGGTATCTAATTAGCTGAAAAAGGTCGCAGACAACCTTGCTGAAAAGGGGTTGGCCTATTTAGTTGACCAATTTGACGGCCACGGCATTTGGCCCTTTTGGCCCCATCTTTACCTCGAAGCTGACGCGGTCGTTGTCCCTGATCTGGTCTATCAAGCCGTTGGCATGCACAAAAATGCTGTCGCGGGTTTCCCGGTCAACGATGAAGCCGTAGCCTTTTTCGTCGTTGAAAAACTTGACAGTCCCTTTTCTGACGGGGTCTTGCGCAGGAAGAGAGCCCTTCTTGGGGATGCTGATTTCCATGTCCTCTTTTTTGAATTTCAGCTTCTTGCTGGGATCTGGAGGGGTGGGGGTGAGGTTGCCGTATTCATCAACGTACATCACCATGTCGTCAAAGCTTTTGCCGTCGCGGGTTTCCAGTTTTCTCTGCTCTTTCCTTTCGGCTTTTTCTTTTTGTTTTTTTCTCCTTTTCTTTTCTCTTTCTTTCTTGTTGAACGTCTCTTGTGATCTGGCCATATTTTGATTTTAAATGAAAAAAAATGATGCTTGCCCGTCTTTCTGCCGGAATGGAAGGCTGTCAGTAGCATGTCCATAGCTGCCTTGAAAATACCGAGCGGGTGCGAAGGTAAGCAATTTTGGTTTGTATTACAGTAGTTGCTGCGATGGAAAGTAAGTCTTGATTGGTTTCACTGAACATGGATGCCGTGTTGGCCTCGGTTTCGATGTGCCCTTCGTTGCTGTTCCTTTGCCCTGGGCGAAAGAGTGAAAAGGGGTCGGTTTTCCACGCAGCAATTTTGGTTTTGTTTATTTAAAAAATAGGCACCGAAGGACAGGCCGCTTTAAGGAGACACCCCTTGCCCCCACCAAAATTCCCCGTAGAAATGTTGCCCCAAAAAGCCGCCAAGTTGTCATTTTATCACCGCTTTTCAATTTCAGGACAAACCATCTCCGCAGGGCATGAACCAAAGGGCCGGGAAAATGTTCCCCCTTTATTTGAGGCAGGGCTGTTAAGTTCTGGCGGATTTGTTTTAAATGAAAATCAAAATCAAAATGAAAATTAAAAAACGCTCGCTCTTGGGTTCAGATGTTTGGTTTTTTCATTTTCATTTTAACTTTGATTAAAACGGCTTTATACCAGAACTTAACAGCCCTGCCTTATTTGAGGGAGTTTGCAATAAATATATTTTTTGCTTCGCAAAATATTTAAT
>DROJ01000440.1 GCA_011321935.1 Bacteroidota bacterium
AAAATTTTTCGAGTATTGATTATCAATGGTTTAGGCTCCACGTTTACTAAACTTTTAAAGTTTAGTAAACGTAACTACCTGAAAATCAGTAGTTTTTTTTTACCCGTTATTCGCATCAGTGATCAGTAAGTTAGTGTCCTGCCCCTGATCACTGCTCTACTAATCACTGCTCTACTGATCACTGCTCTACTGGTCACTAATCACTGCTTTACTAATCACTGCTTTACTAATCACTGCTCTACTAATCATTGCTCTACTGATCACTTAAAATGCTTCAGCATAATAACCTCCCTTTCCGATAGGTGCCGGAAGTAGCCCCTGCCGATGTCCTTTTTGGTCAGTCCGGCATAATAGGTACGGTCGAGGCGCTCGACGTGGTAGCCGAGGTGTTCAAAAATGCGGCGGACGATGCGGTTTCGGCCGAGGTGTATTTCCACGCCGATTTCATCTTTCTTGCCCTGCACATAATCGGCGCCATCCACTTCCACCAGTCCGTCTTCCAGTTTCAGCCCTTTTCTTATTTCTTCGAGATGTTTGGGGGAAAGTTTTTTGTCCAGTTTGACGTGGTAGAATTTGGTGACGCCGTAGCTTGGGTGGGAGAGTTTTTTGGCGAGGTCGCCGTCGTTGGTGAGCAGCAGCAGGCCAGTCGTGTTGCGGTCGAGGCGGCCCACGGGGAAGATGCGTTCGGGGATGTCTTTGCCCACGATGTCGAGCACCGTTTTGCGGCCTTTATCGTCTTTGGAGGTGGTGATCACGTTTTTGGGTTTGTTCAAAAGGATGTAAACTTTTTTGGTTTCGAGTTTAACCGGCTTGCCTTTGAACGTAACTTCGTCGCTCTCTTGCACCACGTAGCCGGGGTTTGTTTCCACCTTCCCGTTCACGGCGACCTGTCCGTTTTTCACATGTTCGGCGGCCTGCCTGCGGGCGCAGATGCCGCAGTGGGCGATGTACTTGTTGAGCCGCATCGGGCCGCCGGAAGGGGGGGGGCTTTTGGGTTTGTCTTCTGTCCGGCGGGCTATCCTCGGTGCCGGTTTGCCGAAAGGCGAATTAGAATGCTTTGATGGCCTCTTTTTCATTTTTATATATTTAGGTGTCATGTAATTAATAATGTACGCACATGTACGTCAAAATTTTCAACGCAAGGCCGCAAAGATGCAAGGGAACGCAAAGCAAGGCTATTAGCCTTGTGTTGAAAAAAATCATCCTTGCGTACATTGTTAATTATGTGCCGCCTTATTTGCTGCGCAAAATTAAGGGGCGAAGTTAGTCAAGTCGGATGGGGTTTTCCATAAATAAACAAAGAAGGAAAAACCTTGAAATTATCAGCAAGCCCATTAGCTTGCTAATTTTACCAAACCATCAACGCATGAGGTGACGCTCCGAATTCACTTCGGGGCGTCACCTTAAACCACCCGCATTATGGATCCAGTACTCTCCTTCATTTACGAAAAACAGGGCAACCAAAGAGCCTTGCTCGAACAGCTCCACAACCTCATCACCTCCTTCCCCGGAGTGACCTACAAGCTGCGTTACCGCATCCCCTTTTACTACCGAAAAAGCTGGATTTGCTATCTCAACCCCGTCAAAGGCAACGGCATAGAATTGGTTTGCCTGCGGGCAAATGAACTGTCGAACGAGGGCGGCCTATTGGATTTCAGGGGCAGGAAACAGGTGGCCGGTGTGACCTACTATTCCGTTGCTGAAATAGAGGAAACACCGCTCGTCGAGACGCTGCAAGAAGCCTATATTTTGGACGATGAAGTGCCTTATGCCGCAAAGAGAAAACAGAAAAATTAGGCTTGGTTTGCCATTGTCCCTAACGGGTGTTAGTTTTGCGAAAACAGATTCAGCCAATGTCCAAAAAGTTCTATCCACTCGTAATCAAAGGCATCGAAAAAACGACGCCGGAATGTTCGCTCATCACTTTTGAGGTGGGCAAGGAGGTCGAGCATACCTTTAAATATGAGCAGGGCCAGCACCTCACCTTGAAGGCCAACGTCGGCGGCGAGGAGCTGCGCCGCTCTTATTCCCTCTGTTCTTCGCCCCTTGACGGGGAGTGGCGGGTCGCTGTAAAGCAGGTGCCCGGCGGCAGGTTTTCCACTTACGCCAACGACGTTTTAAAGGCCGGCGACACTGTGGAAGTGATGCCCCCGAACGGCCGTTTTTTTATAGAAATAAATAAGGAGCGGCAAAAAAATTACGTGGCATTTGCCGCAGGCAGCGGCATCACGCCCATTTTTTCTATCATAAAAACCCACCTGCTGGCCGAGCCAAAAAGTACGTTCAAACTTTTTTATGTCAACCAATCGGTCGGTTCCATTATTTTGAAAGAAGAAATAGAAGGGCTGAAAAACTTGTTCATGGACCGCTTTGAGGTCTTCCATTTTTTGACCCGGCAGGAGCGGGACGTGCCGCTGTTCAACGGGCGGATAGACAAAGAAAAACTCGACATCATTTTCAAGAGCATCCTCGACCAAGACCTCGTTGACGACTACTTTCTCTGTGGCCCAGAAGAAATGGTTTTCCTGATACGCGACTATTTGCAGGCCAATAAAATCGGCAAAAAAAACATCCACTTTGAGCTGTTCGGCACAAAAGCCATTTTACAAAAAAACAAAACGGCTGCCGCCAAAAAAACGGACGGAAAAACCTGCGAAGTGACTATCCACGAAGGCGGAAAAAGTTTTAACTTCCGGCTTGCGCAGGGCACTGAAAACATCCTCGATGCGGCGCTGAAAAAAGCGGCCGACCTGCCATTTGCCTGCAAGGGCGGCGTCTGTGCCTCCTGCCGGGCGAAGCTGCTGGAGGGCAAAGTTGACATGGCCCTGAACTACGCCCTGGAGCAGGAAGAAATCGAGGCGGGCTATGTGCTGACCTGCCAAGCGGTGCCCGTGAGCGATAAGGTGGTGGTGGATTTTGATACATAAATTGCTGTTGGCTGTTGGCTTTTTACTTGCCAATAGCCAATAGCTAAAAGCCAATGGCAATGAAAAGCATAACCCAACTCGAAAAAGAATTCCAGGCCCGCATAGACCGGGACGAAAAGATCGAGCCCAAAGACTGGATGCCGGAAGCATACCGCAAAACGCTCATCCGGCAGATTTCCCAGCATGCCCATTCGGAGGTGGTCGGCATGTTGCCCGAGGGCAATTGGATCACGCGTGCCCCGTCCTTGCGCCGCAAGGTTGCCCTGCTGGCAAAAATCCAGGACGAGGGCGGCCACGGGCTCTACCTTTATAGCGCCACCGAAACGCTGGGCATCAGCCGCGATGAACTCGTCGAACAGTTGCATGCCGGCAGGGCAAAATATTCCAGTATTTTCAATTACCCCGCCCTCACTTGGGCCGATATGGGGTCTATCGGATACCTGGTGGACGGCGCTGCCATCGTCAACCAAGTGGCGCTGACCCGCACCAGTTATGGCCCTTATGCCCGGGCGATGGTGCGCATCTGCAAAGAGGAGAGCTTTCACCAAAGGCAGGGCTACGAAATACTGCTGACCCTCTGCCGCGGCACCGAAGCCCAAAAGCAAATGGCGCAGGAATCCCTCAACCGTTGGTGGTGGCCTGCGCTGATGATGTTCGGCCCCCACGACAAGGACTCGCCCCACACCGCGCAGTCCATGAAATGGAAAATCAAGCGCAAAACGAACGATGAGCTCCGCCAATATTTTGTGGACATGACCGTACCACAGGCCAAAGTCCTCGGCCTCACCATCCCCGACCCCGACCTGAAATGGAACGAGGAACGCGGCCACTATGATTTTGGGGAAATCAATTGGGACGAGTTTTGGAAAGTCGTAAAAGGCCACGGCCGCTGCAACAAGGAACGCCTCGACACTCGCCGAAAAGTCAGCGAAGAAGGCGCATGGGTGAGGGATGCAGCGGTGGCTTATGCGGAGAAAAAAGCAGCTTAAATCGGTATTAAGGTATTAAAAGGTATTGGGTATTATTGGTATTGAGGTATTACGCCAAGTGCCAGTAATTCTAAATAATACCTTAATACCCAATACCTTTTAATACCTTTTTAATACCCAATACCTTTTAATACCTTTTAGTATCTTTTTAATACCTTAATAACATGTCAAAACAATGGCCACTTTGGGAAGTCTTCATCCGCACTAAAAATGGATTGGAGCATCGCCACGCCGGCAGCGTACATGCCGCCGATGGCGAAATGGCACTGGAAAATGCCCGCGATGTTTATACCCGCCGCATGGAAGGGGTGAGCATTTGGGTCGTGCCGTCAAAAGAAATAACCGCTTCCAACCCTGAACACAGTGGGGAGTTTTTTGAACCTGCAAAAGATAAAATATACCGGCACCCGACGTTTTATAATTTGCCGGAGGAGGTGAAGCATATGTAACCATTAACATAAAAATAAAACAATGAGTACTGTAACTATAAAAGTACCGAGCAGCCTAAAGATGAACGCGTTTGACGTCTCAATGTTAGTTGCGACCAAACTATTCGAGGATGGCAAAATATCTTCAGGCCAAGCTGCTGAAATAGTTGGCATATCTAAAAGGGCTTTTGTTGAATTATTGGGCAAATATGGGGTGTCCATATTTGGTTATGATTTTAATGAACTTGAAAAAGATATTGAAAATGCATAACCTTGTCATCGCAGATACAAGCTGCCTTATAGTATTGGAACAAATCGGGCGATTATCGTTGCTCAAAAAACTATATGATGAAATCCATATAACAAGTGAAATAAAAGATGAATATGGATCGGAATTACCTGGCTGGATAACCGTTGCTGAATTAATTGATAAACAAAGGCAAAAAATACTTGAATTAAATTTAGATAAAGGAGAAGCCAGTGCTATTGCATTGGGCTTGGAAAACGAGGGTTCGTTATTGTTGATTGATGAAAAAAAAGGAAGAAATTTAGCATTGAGCCTTGGCTTAAAAATAACTGGTACGCTTGGTATATTAATCAAGGCAAAAAACAATTCTTTAATATCTTCATTAAGAGAAGAATTTGATAAATTGAAAAATGTAGGTTTCTGGGTGTCAGATAAATTGCTGACCCAAATACTCGATAAATACGAAAATGAATAAATGAAAAACAAACTTTACAATTATTTATTGCTTCTCGGCGACAATGCCATGATAATCGGCCACCGCCTGAGCGAACTCTGCGGCCACGGACCCAGCCTCGAAACCGATATTGCCCTCACCAATATATCCTTGGATATGTTCGGGCAGGTGCGTAATTATTTCCAATATGCGGCGGAAATAAAAGGTGATGAAACCCATATGGGCGAGTCGGAAGACGACATTGCCTTTTTGCGGTACGAGCATGAATATAAAAACGCATTATTGGTGGAGCAAAAAAACGTTGATTTTGCCCACGTCATCGCCCGGCAATATTTTTTCGATGCTTACCATATTTTATTGTTAAAACAATTGTGCAACAGTAAAGACGGACAGATTGCGGCCATCGCCAATAAGTCATTAAAAGAAGTAAAATACCACCACCGCTTTTCTTCCGAATGGGTAAAACGCCTCGGCGACGGCACGGACATCAGCCACCAAAAAATGCAGGCCGCCGTGGATTATCTGTATCCTTATTTAAATGAACTGACAGAGGAAACCGAACTGGAAAAGGAAATGAAAGAAGCAGGTATCGGCGCTGATTTAAATAAAATAAATAAACAATATTTTGCCAATATAGAGGCGCTGTTAAAAGAGGCCACTTTGGAAATTCCCGAAAATATATTTTCGCAGTCCGGTGGGAAGAAAGGGGTGCATTCGGAACACCTCGGATTTATTTTGGCAGACTTGCAATATATGCAGCGGGCGTACCCGGATATGGCGTGGTAGGTAAATAATAAAATCCATAATGGACTGGCCAGAATTGTTGGAAAAAATAAGTTGTATCATACATGCCCAAAATGGGCATGTATTTTATGATAAAGGTTTAATTAAAAATGACTGGTTGGGAAATTCACCTGCATTAGAAAATGAGATATTGAAAAAGGAAGCAGAGTTGAAAATTCGCTTGCCGGAGTCGTATCGTTCGTTTTTAAAATCGAGTAATGGCTTTCGACAAATATCACTTTTTGTGGGTGATTTATTTCCTGTTCAAAATATTGGCTGGATTACAGAGAAAGAACCGCAGTTGATAGAAATTTTAGAAGATATACCAGGGATTGACGATGATATTTCTGATAAAGAATATTTCGTTTATGGGGACAAACAAGACAGCGGGCGTTATAGGTTTGAATATTTAAAAGAATCGCTGGTGGTTTCTGGTTGGACAAATGGGGCCTTTGTTTTGTTAAATCCAAAAGTGCAATTTGGAGATGAATGGGAAGCATGGGTGTATGCAAATTGGTATCCCGGTGCGCGCAGGTATAAATCTTTTAAAAAGTTAGTACTTGATGAATATAATTCAACTGTGGAGTTGCTAAAAAATAAAGACTAAAATTAAAATGATTTCAAATAATAATAAAATAAAAGAATTAATAGCTACCGTCACCGATCCAGAAATACCTGTCCTCTCCATTATAGACATGGGCATGGTGCGTGATATAGAAATAAACGGAAAAAACATTTTAATTAAAATAACTCCCACCTATTCTGGCTGTCCTGCCACCGACACTATTGCCGAAGATATAATAGCAACTCTCAAAAAAGCGGGCTATATTGCCACCGTAAAAAATATATTATCGCCTGCATGGACAACCGATTGGATCACCGAAAAAGGCCGGAAGGCATTGGAGGAATATGGCATCGCCGCTCCCCTTGAAGCATCGCTGGACAAGCGGGCATTATTGCACGGAGAACAAATTGTAAAATGCACCAACTGCGGTTCGACCAATACAAAAATGGTCAGCCAATTTGGCTCGACGGCCTGCAAGGCTTTGTTCCAATGCAATGACTGCCACGAGCCTTTTGATTATTTTAAATGCTTAAAGTAATGGTTAAATGGCTGAATGGTTAAATGGTTTTTCCCTCATGACGTGTACCTCCCATGCGGAAAAACCCATTTAGCCATTCAGCCATTTAACCATTTTTTTATTATGAAATCTATATTATTAAAAAAAGAAAACGGCGTCGGCACCATCACCCTCAACCGGCCCAAATCATACAACAGCTTCAACCGGGAAATGGCACTCGCATGTCAGGCCGCATTGGACGGTTGCGCCAATGATGACACTATACGTTGCGTGGTAATAACGGGCGAGGGAAAAGCATTTTGTGCCGGGCAGGACTTGGTGGAAGTGAGCACGCCGGAATTGTTTCCCGGATTTAAAAATATATTGGAAGAACATTATTGCCCCATTATTTCAAAAATAAGAAATATGGAAAAACCCGTCGTCGCAGCGGTCAACGGCGTGGCGGCAGGTGCGGGCGCAAATATTGCCCTCGCCTGCGATATTGTGGTGGCACATGAAAAGGCGAGTTTTATCCAGGCATTCAGCGCCATCGGTTTGGTGCCGGACAGTGGCGGCACGTTTTTTCTTCCCCGATTAATTGGTTTTCAAAAAGCATTGGCTATCGCGATGTTGGGGGATAAAATACGCGCGGAGGAAGCGGAAAAAATGGGGATGATATATAAAGTTTTTCCGGCGGACGGATTTTTAGAAAAAATAAATGCGCTCGCCCTGCGCCTCGCCAATATGCCGACAAAAGGATTGGCGTTGACCAAAAAACTGTTTAATGCTTCAATGAATAATAATTTAAATGAGCAATTAATTTTGGAAAATAAATACCAGATAGAGGCGAGCGGGACGGCGGATTACGAGGAGGGAGTGAGGGCATTTTTGGAGAAGAGGAAACCGAAATTTATTGGGAAATAAATAATAATTGCGGTAAATGTTTTGTTGAATATGTCAAAGGTTTCGTTTCCGTTATAATCATCAAATTATTGATTCGGGATTTGCCCGCCCGTCTCCGTGCCCTTCCAAAAGAGGGGGAATTAATTCCCCCTCTTTTGGAAGGGCACGGAGACGGGCTAACGGATTTTCGATTATACCTTGGTTATGTAAAGAAATTTTAGGCAAAAAAAATTGCTTTTATTTTTATTAAAAATTTCATTGGTTAAACCATTTAAAAGAAATGAAAATTATAAAATTATTTTTACAATTATTTTTCCTTTCGGTAGCCTTATCGTTTTCCAACCATTGCCTGTCCCAATGCACAACTTGGCAAAAACTAAATAATGCCGATGAATTAATGGATTCTTATGTGATTTACAGGGGTTATATGAAAAAGGGCAACATCGAAAAGGCATTTCCATATTGGGAAGAAGTATATAATAATGCGCCTGCGGCAGACGGGAAAAGAGGGCATGTATATTCAGATGGAAGGGTTTTTTATTTTGAAAAATATAAAGCTGAAAAAAGGAGATCAAAAAAGAAAGAAATAGCAAATACAATTCTCCGATTGTATGAGGAGGAGAAAAAATGTTATCCAAATAATGAAATTGATTTACCCCCTAAAGAAGTAATTGATTTTTTAAACAAATAAAAATTATTGTTTCCCGCTATGTCCGAAGAGTTATACGCGGAGATACGCAGAGTTTGACTCCAATAAACTCTGAGGGATGCTGCGTATAACTTTGCGGACATAGCGGGAAACAAATCAAATAAAAATGAAAAAACTCGGCAATTACATCCTCGGCAACTGGACAAACGGCGATGGCGACGGCCAGCCAATATACGACGCAGTGACGGGTGAAACCATCACCCACGCCACTACCAAAGGATTGGATTTTGGGGAAATATTAAAATATGGCAGAAAGGTAGGTGGTCCACCGCTGCGCAAAATGACCTTTCAGGAACGGGGCCTCATGCTCAAGAAACTGGCTTTGTATTTAACGAAGAGAAAAAATAAATTTTATGAAATAAGCTACCGAACAGGGGCCACCAAAGCCGACAGTTGGATAGATATAGAGGGCGGCTTCGGCAACCTTTTTTCCAATGCCTCGCTGCGGCGGAACTTCCCGTTCCAGACCTTTCATGTGGACGGCGATCCGGTTGACATATCGCGGGGCGGCGGCTTTATGGGGCATCATATCATGGTGCCGAAACGAGGCGTGGCCATCCATATCAATGCCTTTAATTTCCCCGTATGGGGCATGTTGGAAAAATGTGCGGTCAACTGGATGGCGGGTGTTCCCGCGGTGGTAAAACCTGCGACGGCTACCTCTTTTTTGACCGAGGCAGTGGTGCGCGATATTATCGGGTCTGGCATTTTGCCGGAAGGCGCACTGCAACTTATTTGCGGCAGCGCAAGGACGATTTTGGACGGGGTGGAATCGCAGGACGTGGTGACGTTCACGGGGTCGGCGACCACGGGCAGGATGCTCAAGGCGCACCCACGCATCATCGCCGAGGCGGTGCCTTTCAACATGGAGGCCGACTCGCTCAACTGCGCGGTGTTGGGCGAAGACGCCGTGCCGGGAACGCCTGAATTTCAATTGTTTATAAAAGAAGTGAGGCGGGAAATGACGGTGAAATGCGGACAGAAATGCACCGCCATCCGCCGCATCATCGTACCTGAAAAACTGGTGGAAGAGGTGCAGGCCGCACTCGGCAAAGCACTCTCGAAAGTGGCCATCGGCAACCCGGCGGTAAAGGAGGTGCGCATGGGCGCATTGGCGAGCAAAGCGCAGGTGGCCGAGGTAAAAGACCGGGTGCGGGAACTCGCCCAAACCGCCGAAATCGTTTACGGCGACCTCGACAAAATTGACGTGATCGGCGCCGACGCTGGCAAGGGGGCATTCCTCGCACCGGTGCTTTTGCGGGAGGATGACCCGCACGGAAATACGGGCGTACACGAGATCGAGGCATTCGGCCCGGTGAGCACCATCATGCCGTACCGAGACCTCGACGATGCGACCGAACTGGCGCGCATGGGCAAGGGTTCGCTCTGCTGTTCCATCGCTACTTTTGACGATGCGGCGGCGAGGGAATTTGTGATCGGGGCGGCCAGTCACCACGGGCGTATTTTGGTGCTGAACCGGGAGAGTGCCAAGCGCAGCACGGGGCATGGTTCGCCGCTGCCTACGCTGGTGCATGGTGGCCCCGGACGTGCAGGCGGCGGCGAGGAAATGGGCGGCATGAGGGGCGTCAAGCATTATTTGCAGCGCTGTGCCGTGCAGGGTTCGCCGACCACTTTGACGGAAATAACGGGCAGGTATTTGCCGGGGGCGAAGTACAAAGAAGCCCCGCAACACCCCTTTAAATACCACTTCGAGGACATCCGCCCGGGCATGTCGCTGCGCACCCACAAGCGCACCATGACGGACTCGGACATCATCAATTTTGCCAACCTGACCTGGGACCATTTTTACGCCCACACGGACATCACTTCTTTGCAGGGGACGATTTTTGAGAAACGGGCGGTGCATGGTTATTTCATTTTGGCGGCAGCGGCGGGGCTGTTCGTTTATCCGAACAAGGGGCCGGTGGCGGCAAATTATGGGCTGGAAAGTTGCCGCTTCGTGCGCCCGCTTTACCACAACGATACCATCTATTGCCGCCTCACCTGTCAGGAAAAACAAGACCGGGATGTGCGCGGTCGGCAGTTCCCTTCCGGCGTGGTGAAGTGGTACGTGGAGGTCTTCGATCAGGACGATGAACTGGTGGCCTTTGCGACCATCCTGACGATGGTGCAGAAGAAATGCCCCTTCCCGGAGTTTACCCGCGAGAACCTGCAAAAGGGCCTCGACCAATTGACCGAGGAGACGAAACCAAAATGGGGCATGATGACGGCGCAGCACCTCGTGGAACATCTGGAACTGCAACTATTATATGCCACCAACCAAGTGAAAGTGGAGGTTTCGACGCCGGAGGAACGGATCGAAAAATACCAGGAGTCGCTCTATAATTACCGGCCGATGCCGAAGGAATACAAGCATCCGATGCTGCGCAAAGACCGGACGGAAGACCTGAAATATGCCTCGCTGGAGGAGGCAAAAAAAGCCTTCTGGGAGGCATGGGATGCCTACCAATTGTTTTTTAAAGAAAACCCGGGCGTGGAGACGGCAAACCCGGTGTTCGGGATGCTGGACAAGGAACTGTGGGACTTGCTGGGGCGGAAGCATGTGGCGCACCATTTTTTGCAGTTTGGGGTAGGAGTATAAATCTGGAAGATTGGATTGATACTGTTTGATTGCAGCAGTTTTTATATTTTTGCAAAACAACTCAAATATATGCAACGGATTGAAATCAGGAATTTTAGGCAAATAAAAGAAGCAACAGTTCAAGTGAACGATGTTACTGTTCTTATTGGAGAACAGGCTTCGGGAAAAAGCACGATAGCCAAGCTGGTTTATTTTTTCAAATCCCTCCGGAAAGACCTGATTGAAATTTCCCGGCAATCACCTGAAGATATCAACGGGCGGAAAATCAGCAATACCATCCGCGATAAATTCTATCTATATTTTGGTTCAACTGCCCGCCTCGATCCGGATTATTTAATTAAGTTTTATTTCAGCGATGATAATTTCCTTGTCATAGAAGGACAAAGGCCTCCCACTGTAAATTTTTTGCCACAACATATATTCAATGAAATTGAAAATGAAATCCGCCGTTCAGGGGTATTGATCAACCATTATTTAAAAAATGAAGATATTAATTCGGCAGACCGGGAAGAGCAAATATTAAAACGTTCATTGGGCGAAATATTGGATGACAATCGCACGGCGTTATATATTCCTGCCGGACGAAATATTACCGTTTCATATACCGATGAGTTCCTCGAACTTTTCCGCGACATGGTAAAAATAAAAATGGAAGTCGATATTGGAGAAGACGGTGTGCCGAGGCGGCAAGATGCCGAAGAAATAGATTTAATACTCTTGCGTGATTTCATCGTTCATTCATCTTTCCTCAAAAGAAGATATAAAGGCTTGGGGGTTGACGGCATGTTGCGGCTTATAGATGACCAAAGGACGAGGGGTTTATTGCGAAATAAAATTGCAGATTTATTAAAAGCCAATTATAGGAACACAGAATATAAAGGGGAATATTTTTATTTGGGAAATAGGCTGTCCCGGCCTTTGGACAAAGCCTCGTCCGGGCAGCAAGAATCCATTCGCATCGTACAGGATGCCCTGCTGCAAATAGTTGATTTAAATCCGGTCTTCCGGGTTGTCGAAGAACCGGAGGCCCACCTTTTTCCTTCCGGCCAAAAAAATATTATGGAACTTTTAGTGGCTATGGTAAACACCCGGCCTGAAAGTATTATTGAAAACAATAACCAATTATTTATTACTACCCATAGTCCATATTTGCTGACCATTCTGAACAATTTAATATTTGCCGGCAATTTAGAAAATGGAATAGGAAGTGATGAAATATTGAGCGGTGTAGGCATCCCCGGGTTGTTCCGTTTAAAGCCAAACCAAGTTTCCGCATATATGCTCCAAGATGGGAAATGTACCCCGATAAACGATACTGCCGAAAACGACTTTTCAGAAAATGCCACCGGGCAAATAGGAGGAAACCTTTTGGACAATTATTGGAATGAACTCCAGAACCAATTTGATGCCCTAATGGACGTTGATCTATAAATCCGAATATGCCCCTGAAGGAAGAAATAATCGAAAAATTCCAACTGAACCCTGCTCATGCAGCACATTGTGAACGTTGTTTTGACGCGACCGAATCATTGGAATTTTGGGTTTGGGACCCAATCGAAAACCCAGGAGACCCTTATGCTGAAAATCCTGAAAATAATTTTGCCCAAATATTGCTTTCCCCTTCCTCCCGACAGCGAAAAGAGTCCGTTACTGTAAGGTGTGGGCGAGTTAGAGAACGAACTTTAGTTGCCTTAGACAAGTGTATTTTTGATAATATCAGGGACAGAAAGAAATGTGATGGGTTGATTTTTCAACAAGAAACAAATACAATCAAATTAATTTGGATTGAATTAAAAATGAACATGAAGCGGAGCAACCCAAATTCGAGTTCGCTCGAATTAAGAATAATAGGAGAAGGAAATGAAAACACCGATGGAGCAATTGAACAAATTCTAAGCGCAAGGCAAATCTTCCTTGAAAAAGGAATCAACGTGCGTTTATACCAAAATCATGGTCACATCGGAATCCCAAAAGAATTAAAATCGCTTTCGATAAAATCAAATGCTATCCAGAAAAAATTTGTCAATTTAAAGATGTCGGAAAAAATCAAGATGACGATTGGACCAATACTTGAAATATGAAAACGGCCAATTTTTTTATTCCCGTTGTACTAAGTCACACACTTGCAACAACTGGAGAATGCTAAAAAGGAAAATC
>DROJ01000441.1 GCA_011321935.1 Bacteroidota bacterium
AGCCCCCGTCTCCGCTGCTTTGTCATCCGCCTTTAGGCGGATCTGCTCACGTTAGGGAGGCTGCATGGCTGCACTTCTAACGTGAACAGATCCGCCTAAAGGCGGATGACAAAGCAGCGGAGACGGGGGCTTGGCTTAAGTGCTTAAAATCACGTCAAAATTAACACTACCTCATTTTTATTTTAATTCACCCAAACGGGTCTTCGTAAAAGGTAGAATCCTGGGGCGAGCCGTCCTCGTTTTCATCGTCGTCGCCCTGGTCGTTGTTGAGGAAGTCGTTGCAGTCGAGGCCGATGCTGAGGTCGCCTTTTGGGCGGGGGAAACGTGCGTTCACGTTGTAATCGGCATTTTTGTCTTTTTCCAGCCTTGAGATAAAATCTTTGCAAAAAGGCTTGGCCATCCTGCTGCCTGCCCCGTCGCGCAGGGTGAGAAAGCGGACCCAACGGTCTTCGCCGCCGACCCATGTGCCGACCACGAGGCTCGGCGTGATGCCCATGAACCAGCCATCAACGTAATCATTGGTGGTACCGGTTTTGCCGCCGATTTCGCTGCGCAGCCCCATGTGGCCGCTGGCGTATTTCAGCATTTCGACCATCACGTAATTCGGTTCTTCTTCCAGTGCTTGGTGGTCTTTTTTTTCTTCGGTATAAATGACCACCCCGTTCTTGTCTTCCACACGGGTGATATAAATGGGCTTGGTGTAATAGCCGTTGTTGGCAAAAGTGGTGTAAGCTCCCGTCATGTCAAAGACAGACAGGTCGGCGGCGCCGAGGCAGATGGAGGGGAGGTGGGGGATTTTGTCTTTATCTACGCCCATGTTGCCGAGCAGTTCAATGACGGGCTCGACGCTGCCCAACTGCTGCATCAGAAAGACGGAAATGGTGTTGATGGATTTGCGGAGGGCATCGCGCAGGCGCCATTTTTGGTTGGTATATCTTCCGGTGGCGTTCTGCGGTGTCCAGTCTTCCAGCAGGCCGAAGTTGCGGTCGTGGGCGAAGATGGTGCGCTGCATATCGGTCACTTCGAGGCAGGGGGAAACGCCCTGCTGCGCAATGGCCGTTGCATAGATAAAAGGCTTGAAAGTAGAACCGACCTGCCTGTTGGAACGGGTGTGGTCGTAAGCAAAATACTTGTGGTTGACGCCGCCGATCCATGCTTTTATATAGCCCGTTTTGGGGTCAACGGCAAGCGAGCCGATCTGCATGAAAAGGTGGTGGTACTTCAACGAATCCAGTGGCGACATGATGGTGTCGGTCTCCATTTGCTCGTTGTAGGCAAAGACTTTCATCTTTGTTTTTTCGTCAAATTTCTTTTCTACCTCCCTTTTGAATTTGATCCAGGCCTTTTTCAGGTCGTTCCATTTTTCGCTTTTCATGGCCCTGCGGTACAGGGCACGGCGGCCTCCTTTTACGGAGGAGGGGTACTTGTCCCTGAGCATCCATTCCAGCACATCGGCGGTGATGCGGAGGCCGTCTATCTCGTCTTCCAATGCTGCCTCGTATTGGCTGACCATTCGGTGGTACATCCTTTGGTAGCGGTCGGAAGCCCGCACCATGAGCTGGAGTTTCCGTTTGCGGTAGCGCAGTTCGGCAGGGGTCGTCATTTCCTTGTCCTCATAGTCCCACGGGGATACTTTCTTCGCTTTCCACCTTTTCCAAAAACGGTCTTGC
This sequence comes from Bacteroidota bacterium, assembly GCA_011321935.1. GTDB lineage: Bacteria > Bacteroidota > Bacteroidia > Chitinophagales > Saprospiraceae > UBA6168. The sequence goes on from DROJ01000441.1 coordinate 1,671, forward strand.
AACTGCGCCATGTGCTTGAACATGGCCTCTTCGGCATGCCGCTGTATGATGGGGTCAATGGTGGTGTATATCTTCAGGCCGTCTTTGTATATATTATAAGGTGTGCCGTCCGCTTTTTTGCGGGCGTCTTTTCCGGGGAGTATTTTTTTGCTGAGTTCCTGTGCCAGTTCCGAGCGGAAATGTTGGGCGAGCCCCTGTGTGTGGGTTTTTCTTTTGAACTTGGAAATATCCAAGGGGAGTGTTTTGAGGGAGTCGTATTCGGCTTGGGTGATGATGCCGTTTTTCATCATTTGTTTCAAAACCACCGAGCGGCGCCTTTTAGCCCTTTCGGGAAACCTTTTGGGGTTGTACAGCGCGGGGTTTTTCAGCATGCCCACCAGCATGGCGGCTTCTTCGATGGTGAGGTCTCTCTGCGATTTGCCAAAATAGGTTTCGGAAGCGGCCTTGATGCCGTGGCTGTCATAGAGAAAACTAAACTTGTTGAGGTACATTTTGATGATCTCCTCTTTGGTGTATTTGCGCTCCAGGCGCACGGCGATGATCCATTCTTTCAGTTTTTGCACCAGCCGCTCTACACCTGAACCGGGCTTTCCGGTGAACAGCAATTTGGCCAACTGCTGCGTGATGGTACTCGCCCCGCCAGCGCTTTTATCGCCCATGACGCCCGTTTTTACGATAGCTCTTGCGAGTGCTTTGAAATCAATACCGCTGTGCTGGTAATAGCGCTCGTCTTCGGTAGCCACCAATGCCTGCTCGATAAAAGGGGACAGCTCGTCAAATTCCACGGGCACCCTGTTTTCGATAAAATACCGCCCCAGCACGGAGCCGTCCGAGGCATACACTTGGGAGGCCAGTTCGCTTTTCGGGTTTTCCAGTTCGGCAGTATCGGGAAGGTCGCTAAAGGAGAGGATGACGAAGGTCAGTACAAAGGCCAAAATGCCCAGCCCAACCAAGAGCCATAGCCACCGGACGATGTTGCGGTACATCGGCGTCCTTTGTTCACGAAGTTGTTGCGGGGAATTACCGGACATGTTTTCTCTTGTGTTTAAGTTGCGGAATTTATTTTTTGCGCTGATTTTTTTCTAAGTCCGCAAATGTACGAAAGGTTTTATTGCTTCAATGGAGTACGGTTTTTTGATTGAACGATTGCTTTGATTACCTCCTGTTTTTCGATTTGCTCCGAAGGAGCCCTTCGGGCCGGAGGCGGAAAAAGGCAATAAAGAATGTGGGGGCTTATCGCAATCTTTTTATGCCCTGAAATTGGGGGCTGTTGTTTGGCACAGCACCATTTTTTTATTTTCAGAGAACTAAAAAGTGTTTTTGCGGGTATAGTTATGCTCTGTTCTCAAATAGCTGTTGGCCGGTAGCTTTTGGCAAAAAGCCAGATCGCTAATAGCCAATAGCCACATCAACACACCTGATGATCGGCAAAACTTTTACCCTTTATAAAAATTCTGTTTCGGGGCTGTCCCCGCAAGTTTGGATGCTATCGCTCGTTACCTTTATCAATAGGAGCGGCACAATGGTCATCCCGTTTTTGAGTGTTTATATGACCAGCCAACTGGGCTTTTCCATTGTAGATGCAGGCTGGGCTTTGTTTTGTTTTGGGCTTGGCTCGCTGGCCGGTTCATACCTCGGCGGCATCTTGGCAGACAAATTTGAATACTACTGGATCATGTTCTGGTCGCTCGTTCTGGGCGGGCTGATGTTCATTTTTTTGGGCTATGTCGGTACTTTTTGGGGAGTGTGTTCGATGATTTTTTTGGCGAGCACGGCCGGCGATGCTTTCCGGCCTGCGGCAATGGTTGCGGTGGCAACTTACAGCAAGCCCGAAAACCGGACGAGGGCCTTTTCGCTGCTGCGGATGGCCGTTAATTTTGGTTGGGCAATGGGCCCGGCGATAGGGGGCTGGCTGGTCAGCAGCAAAGGTTACGACTCCCTTTTTTGGGTAGATGGGCTGACCTGTATTTTGGCCGCAGTTGTGTTCAGGTTTGCATTGAAAGCCAAAAAGGCTTCCAAAAATGGGCGAAAAGAGAAAGCGGCAGCCCCCGTTCTTTCCCCTTACCGGGACAGGGAATACCTTTTCTTTTTGTTTCTCACTTTGATCGGAGCGGTTGTTTTCATGCAGTTCCTTTATACCTTGCCCATTTTTTACAAAGAGGAAATGCAGTTTTCAGAAGGCCTGATCGGTACCATATTGGCCATGAACGGCCTGTTGATCGCTTTTGTCGAGATGCCGCTCGTCTATACTTTGGAAAGGAAGCTCAAAGTATTGAGCAGCATTTGGATCGGCGTTTTGATGTTCGGCATTGCCTACATGATGCTCAACCTTGCCTCTGGCCCGAGCCTCCTTGTAGCTGGCGCCTCGATGGCCGTTTTGTCCATCGGAGAAATTTTCAACATGCCCTTCACCAACACCTATGCCATGAGCCGGGCAGCAGACAAGAACCGGGGCGCATACATGGGGCTGTTCTCGATGACCTATTCTGTTGCCCATATCGTCGGCCCCCCGATAGGCACTCAGACGGTGGAGTATTTTGGCTTTGGCGCCATGTGGATGTTGATGGGGATATTGAGCTTTATTGCCGCTGCGGGCTATATTTATTTGGGAAAAAGAAAAAAGAAGAATGGAAAAGCGATAGCCGAAATAGAAGCAAACGAACTTTCCGGAGCCTTGGGCTGAGGGCTTGACCTTTGTCCCCTAAAAACATGTACTTTTACCCCTGCACAAACAGGAGCAGGTAAAATGCCAGATTTGAAGAACAACAAGAAAACAGGGGTCATCGGAGCAGGCAGTTTTGGCACTGCCATTGCCAATTTGCTGGCGCACAACACGGAGGTGCTGATGTACGGAAGGCAGCAAGAACTGGTAGAAGCCATCAACAAAGACCGCCGCCACCCCCGGCTCAACATCAAGCTTTCAGAAAAAATAAGGGCCACCAATGATTTACAAGAAGTCGCAGGTTGTTGCGACCTGATTTTTATCATTGTGCCTTCGGCAAATTTCAGGGAGGTCATGAAAAAATTGGCCCCGTTTCTCCATCCTTACCACCTTCTCATCCATGGGACAAAAGGCTTTGACCTGAAAAACTTGAGCGAACAAGAGCTGCAAGAAGGGAAGATTGCCCGCAGGAATGTCCGCACCATGAGCGAGGTCATCAGGGAGGAGACGGTGGTGGTCAGGATCGGCTGTTTGTCCGGTCCCAACCTTGCCAATGAAATCAACGAAGGCCAGCCAACGGCCACCGTAATAGCCAGCAAGTTCAACGAGGTTATCAGGGAAGGCAAAAAGGTGTTGAGCAGCCGCCAGTTCCAGGTTTTTGATACGTATGAAATATTGGGCGCAGAACTGGCCGGGGCTTTAAAAAATATTATTGCCATCGGCAGCGGCGTACTTGGTGGGCTGGGCCTCGGCAAAAACATCCAAGCATTGCTGATAACCAGGGGCTTGATGGAAATGATCAACTTTGGCAAAGCGTTCGGCGTTTCCCCCAAACCCTTTTTGGGGACGGCGGGCATCGGCGATCTGGTATGCACCGCTACCAGTAAAAACAGCCGTAATTATTATTTCGGATATCAGTTGGGCAAAGGCCTGCCCGTTGAAGAGATACTCGCCTCCATGCCCGAAGTGGCCGAGGGGGTGAGAACCCTAAAGATCGCCAAACATCTGGCCGACCGCTTGAAATTGCACGTGCCCATCACGCAGATGCTCTACCGGGGCGTTTACGAGGGCTTCGATGTGAAGAAGGCCATTGAATACCTGATGCGCTACCCTTACCATGTGGACGTTGATTTTATGTGATGCCTGATTGAACAAGGGAGTCCTTGTCTGGTTTTAGGACGCTGATTTACACTAATGTGTGCATGGTGTAAAAAATAAATTAAAAAATTATAAATTTAAAATGGGCACAACTCGTTGAGCCTCTGCGGGTTTAGCTTTTTTGTCCAGCCGGTAGCTGGAAAAAGAACAAGCGGAAAGGAAACAAGGCAAGTAGATGAGCGTATTTTAGCCCGCATTTGGGCAAAAAAAAAGTCATGCTTCCCAGCATGACTTTTAAATAATCCCATGAACATATCCAAAAACGAATTTTTTTCCGGGGAAAAAGGCCAGTCAATTTTGATCTTAACCCTGCCCCGTGTATTTTTGCATCAGCCTATTTGTCTTTTTGCGAAAGATAATTTTTTAATCCCATGAAATATTAGTTAGCGAAATTCTACATTAAAGTTTGTATCCCATGAACTTTTTAAAATTTTAGCCGGTCTCTTTTGATCGGCTTTTTTTTGTGTTAGGCTGATGCGTATCTTTATTCAAACTGGGCTTTAAAAAGTTAGTGATACCCCTTCTTTGAGAAGGGGTATCCTACCAACAAATTATAATCCCATGAACATATTATTTCAAGTGGTCCGAAGCAAGGATTAAAAAGCAGCTCGTCCCGACGCCTTGTCGGGACGACTGGCTATTAACAAATTATAATCCCATGAACATTTTCAAACCGTTGGCCAGTTCTTTTAACCGGCAGTTTTTCGCTCTTCACTCTTTCTTTCTCCTCCCGTTTTTCAATCATCTCTTGTGTTAATCACTAATCACGATACAAATATGCAGGGGTAATTTCCCAACAACAAGGACAAAAAAAGGGCATTGTGAGAGAATTTTGTTTTGATGAAAGTTTGTCTGTTTTTATTACTTTATTGTTTGTCAACAGGTTATGGTTGGTATTTGTTTTTAATGGCCAAAAATTTGTGAAAATTTTCTGTATTGAAATTACTTTTTGTGAGATTTTTTTTTGAAAAAAAACTGCTTTTTTCTTGACAAGAAAGCTTGCATGGCTTTGAAAAAGTAGTTTTCAGGAAAAAAGAAAAGGTTTTCCCGCAAAAGCAGAAACACCGACTACAATGGAGTCTCTGGAAAAATGACAAAATGGGCAGCCTTTCCGTTTCAGGAGACAGCCCTTTAAATAAAAGGCGGTGCATCAAATGTAATGCTGGTCAGGAATTGAAAAGCGATTGATTCTCAATCACTCGAAAGGCTAAAACTTGGAGGTTTTTAAAACCTCCAAGTTTTAAACGGTACTCTGCCAAAGCATAAGTGAAAAACATTACATTTGATGCACCGCCAAATAAATAAAAAGAGGCCAGCCCGAACACCGGGCTGGCCTCTTTTCATTGCCAAAGCTGAACCGCTACATCCTCAACAAAAGCTCGTCCACGTACCGGTAGCGTTTTTTGATCTGGGCTTTCAGTTCCCTGCGCGCAAAAAATATCCGGCTTTTCACCGTTCCCAGCGGAAGTGCAAACTTGTCGGCAATCTCCTGGTACTTGAAGCCCTCGTAGTGCATGAGGAAAGGGATGCGGATATTGTCTTCCAGTTTGTCTATCAGTTGGCCCAGTTCGTTCATCAAGGTATTGGCGATGCCCCGGTTGTTGATGGAACTTTTGCCGGAGTTGAGGTAGTGCAGGTTGTCGGTCGCATCCATTATGGTGTTCTGTTTGGTCTTTTTACGGTAGTTGTTGATGAAGATGTTTTTCATGATCGTAAAAAGCCAAGCTTTCAAGTTGGTGTCTGCCCGGAATTTTTCCCGGTTGGCCATGGCCCTGAAGGCAGTCTCTTGAAAAAGGTCTTTGGCCTCCTCTATGTTTTGCGTGAGGTTGTAGGCAAAGGCATTCAGTACGGGGGTCAATTTGCTGAACCGTTGGTCAAAACTGAAATCTGACATAGCTTGATCTGTTTGTTTGGACTTGCATTGTTTATTGAATCAAAAGACAAAACTAAACGAGCAATGAAAATTATCCTACAAAATACCCCGGCAAGATACAGCGCTGTTCAAAATTTTTTATGGTTTGTGTTTTATTTGTTTTGTAATTATTTGACAACCAAAAGGTTTTGGCGAATTCATTGGATATTTTTTTTTCAAGAAAAAATGAAAACATTGTGGCCACTGATGCTGGGACCTTGGGGCAAGCCTGCCGGCCTTAAACTTCACTCCACCCCTACGGGCGGGCCTTCACCAGTTTCCCGCTCCTCAACAGCACCGCCCCCCCCGAGCACTCGGGGCCATTCTCCCATATTTCATAAAAATAAACCCCCGCCCGCAGCCCGTCCAAGCGCAGCGTGTTCCAGCCCGTTTGCAGCGGCTGCACCTTGTGCCGCTGCCCGGCCACATCGTACAAGACCACTTTTCCCGCCTTCGGCAAATAATCCCCGATGATGATGTTGACCCCTTCCCGGCAGGGGTTCGGGAAGACGGTGATGTCCACTTGTGCCGCTTCTTCGGAGGAGGTGACAGTGCCGAGTTCGAGGGTGCGGCAGAAGGTGTTCTCGCTGTTTATATTGCCCACGGTGAGGCAGACCTCGTAGGTGCCGTCGGCCATGTAGGTATGCACGGGGCTGGTGTCCTGGCTGGTGGTATTGTCGCC
>DROJ01000442.1 GCA_011321935.1 Bacteroidota bacterium
GAATTTGGATAGACAATTCAATTATGTCGGAATTTTGTTGAAGTTGTTTGTTCAGGATAGACCAATAACTGCCAAACAAATCGGGAGCAAATGAAGCATCTTTGATCCAATAGCGGAAAAACTCCAACGCCTCAAACACATTCGACTTCCCCGCCGCGTTCGGACCCACAAAAACCGAAAACGGATTAGGCTCGATCAACTCAAAGCCGACCAGCGATTTATAATTATTGATATAAAGGCGTTTTATTTTCATCGTTGCAAAGTAAAACTTTTATTCCGAATTTTTAATTCAAATAAATATAGCCAACCCTTCTTTTATATTTATTTAAAGTATCGGCAAAAAAGGATCTTCCCCCACTCCAAAATCCGCCAACTCCATCCCCGTCTTCACATCCGAAATCATCTGCACCGGCTTGCCAAAAAAAGTATGCGTGGTCGAAACCTGTGCGCCCGTCGAGAGCGTCTGCCAGTCTTCCCAACTGTTTTCGATGCCGCCCAAAGGAATGATTTTTACCCACATATTCCAAGCCGTTGGCCGGTGGTTTTCGTCCAATATCCAAACATAGGAATCGCCGGGAGTGACGCCGCCTGACTTGTATTGCACCTTTAGTCCTTCCCGTCCATCCTTTAATTTTACGATGCTCCTTTCCGTTCCCGGGTCGAATGCTTTTACCATTGGGTTGAGCCAATAGCTGTCGTTGCAGAAATGGCTCCATGCTTTCCAAACGATGTCGTGGCCTGCGTCGCCCATTACTTCCTGCCCGTTTTGCCATGCCTTTCCGGTTACCGATTTTGTGTTCAGCAGTACCTCGTTTTCCTCCCAATTAACTTTTACGAGATTGCGGCTTTTGTCCCACAAAAAATGATGTGCTCCAGTGAATGACCACTGCACCCACCGGGTGGAGTCCCACGCTGTTTTGTCAACGGCGGCCATCATTTTTTCGGCCAATTGATCGGCGGCGGGGCTTGCTTCTCCGACGGGTTCTTTTTCATTGTTGATTAGCCAAAAGATGAATATCGCGGCAACAATAAAGAGGAGGAGGTAGCCGAGTATTTTTAGTAATTTTTTCATGATTTTGATATTTGTTCGATTGTTAAGTTTTCTTTATAAAAGGCTAATATATGGCGTGGTTTCCCGCTGAGTCACGCAAAGTTATACGCAGTGTTTCGCTGAGTTAGATCGGAGACGATCTTGCGGGACTCCGCGTATAACTTTGCGAAACACCGCGGGAAACCTCGCCATATTACCACCCACCCCCGCACCCGATCGGCGACCCCGCAGGCAAGCCCAGCGTTTTAGCAGGCTGGTATTTTTCAGGGTGCTGCCGGAAGCGGTTGATCTCGCTCAACATATAAACCAAATGCGCCCGTCGCTCATCCACTTCCTCGTTTTCCATTTCACGAATAAAGTCTTGGGTCAGCCTGTCCAACTCATAAAGGGCGAGGGCATTTACCTGTTGGTTGATCGTTTTATCGGCGGCCAGTTTTATCAAATATTTGATGGCCAATTTTTCTACCATCCAGGCAATTTCTTCGCGGTAAACCGTTTCCCGGTCATTGAAAAAAGCGCGGGAAAGCAGTTGCTCAAAAATATAATTGACCGATAGGGTGCGGTCTGCGTCCATTGCTTTTTGTTCCAGTACGCGGGTCAATCGTTCGGGGTTGAGCAGGAAGCGGATGCTATTGTCGGCAGAACTTTCGGCTGCTGCCAAAGGGTCGAAAACGAGGCCTGCAAGGCTCTTGAAAGTCTCCCTGTCGCGGCCATAGCCGACGGGTTGGGGAGGGATGATTTCGAGGATGTTTTTGGGCAATTCGAGGTAGCGGGTGTCGAGGGTTTCGAGCAGGGCGAGCAGGGCATCTTGCTGCGTTTTGCCGTCCACGGGTTTTGTTTTCCATGCGTCGCTTTTGTTTGTCTGAAAACCTTTCACCGCATAAGAATAATCCACCCCGCCGATCATTTTTGCAACGGCCTCCACCTGAAACCGGTGCGAGAGGTAAAGCGGCACGAGGATGCGTTCGAGGTCGGCCAATGGGCGGCCATTTGCCAAGTTGCCGAGGCCAAAATTTTCGAGTGCTTTTTTGCGGACTTTGGCCATGCGCCGGAGTTCAGCGACGGGCGATTTTCCATTGTCCCAGAGGTGGGCGTATAGATGCGCACCGCTCGCCGGGCGGGCATCTGCATCGGCAATGTGGAGGAAGCCCATGCGCTGGTTTTCTTCCAAAATATTTTGCAAAGCGGCCGCCCCGTTTTCCCCTTTCGGGAAATCCTGGTAGCCGTAAAGGATAGTCCGCTTGTCCCATTCCCCGATTTTGTCATCGTATGCTTTGGAGAAATCAATTTGGCCGTTTTTGTCCAAAACGATGTACGGGTACGGGTAGTCCATGACCGATGAACGGTCGTTATAGCTCGCCGCAAAATTATGGGTCAGGCCGAGGGTATGCCCCACCTCGTGGGCCGCCAATTGGCGCAGGCGGGCGAGGGCCATTTCGAGCAGGCGGGGGTCGGGCACATCGCCATTTTCATAAGCAGCAATAAGCCCCTGTGCTATCAAAAAGTCTTGCCGCACCCGCAGCGAACCCAGCGTCACTTTGCCTTTTATGATCTCTCCCGTGCGCGGGTCAGTGACGCCGCCGCCGTAAGACCAGCCCCTCGTGGAGCGGTGTACCCATTGGATGAGGTTGTAGCGCACGTCCATCGGGTCGGCGCCGGCGGGCAGTTCTTTCACCAAAAAAGCATTGCGGTAGCCCGCCGCTTCAAAGGCTTGGTTCCACCAACTTGCACCTTCCATCAGCGCTGATTTTATAGGTTCGGGCGCCCCCCGGTCAACGTAATAAACGATGGGTTCGACGGGGTCGCTCATGGCCGCCGACGGGTCTTTTTTTTGCAGCCGATGGCGGGTTATAAAACGCTTGACAATGGGCTGGTCAATTGGCGTGGCGTAGTCGAAATAACTGGCCGCATAATAGCCGCTACGGGGGTCGAAGATGCGGGGCGAGTACCCATCGTCCGGCAGTTCGACAAAGGAGTGGTGCATACGAACAGTCACCACGTCGGGCGTCGGAACGACCGATTTTATCCACTCCCCGGTGGCCTCGCCGACAAAAGTTACGGTCGCTTCTAACTCGGTATTTTTAGGAAAATTTTTGCTCTGCGGCAGGTAAATGGCGGAGCGGCTTTCCTCCCTGCGGTAAGTGCCCTGCTTACGCTGTTTCAGTGTTTTGGCCACGCCGTGCGCATCGCGCAAAAGGAAGCGCGTGGCATCCACGAGCACCCGCCCGTCCTTCTCTGACGACACCTCGAAGCCCCACAGAACGGACTGCGCAAATGCCTCTTCCACGGCGAGGCGCTCATCGGCGTTGCTGCTGTTTGCGCGGTATTTGTAGTTCACGTTTGCCAGCAAAATTTTATTCCCGCTCCGCGAAAATTTCACCACCCGTTGTTGCCCTATCTGCCCGCGGTCGAGACCTATGTCGTTGGAGCCGATGCCTGCTTGCAGGGAGTTGACATAAAGGAACTCGGTGTCGAGCTTATCTATTTCGAGCCAAATCTTTCCCCGTTTTTTGTCCCAATAAAAATCGAAAAAACCTTCGTGCTTTTGCATGCCTTTTGTTTTGGAGGCAATGGCATCGGAAGATGAATTCGAGGTGGGAGGGACAGTGGTGGAAGAAGTATTTTTGGTGGCGTTGCAACCGAAGAACAGCAACAACGAAATGATGGCAAGGTGACGCATGGTGTTTGATTTTGTTGGGCTAAAAGTAGGGACTTGAAATGGTTTTGGGAAATGGATTGTGACGAGAGGTGTTTTATTTGAAAAAACTAAAGTAAATAGGATGGAACACAGATTGAACTGATTAAACTGATTTGCACTGATTTTGTATCATTTAAATTTCTCAAGGTAAATGCACTAAAATACAAGTTCGTCTCCCTGCCCTTTCAAAAGAGGGGGAATTAATTCCCCCTCTTGCCAA
>DROJ01000443.1 GCA_011321935.1 Bacteroidota bacterium
AAGGACAGGGTGGACGACCTCTCTGTCTTCCAATTGGGGCTGCAGGGGCTGCTTTACTACATCAAGCACGGCTTAAGGGTTTCTTTCCAATTTTCAAAGAACTTTCCTGATTTTCAACTTGAATAAAAGTGTACGGTAATGAAAATTAAAAAATCATAAAAAAATGATTCTTGTAGCAGACAGCGCAAAAGAAAAAATCCAGGAAATACTGAAACAGGAAGGCCTGGGCGATGATTATTTTGTCAGGGTCAGCGTCACGAGCGGCGGCTGTTCGGGGCTTACCTATAAAATGGATTTCGATAATGAAAGCCAGCCGAACGATCAGGTCTTTGAGGACAATGGAATGAAGGTGGTGACCGACCTGAAAAGCTTTCTTTACCTCTGCAATACGACCCTCGAATTTTCGGGCGGGCTGAACGGGAAAGGCTTTTATTTTAATAACCCGAACGCGGCGCGTACCTGTGGCTGCGGGGAGAGTTTTGCGGTGTAGCAATATTTAAAAATTAATTTCCTGATTTGCATTTTCGGGTTTCCACGTTTACTTCCCGAAGTGAATTCGGGATAAAGTTTAGTAAACGTGTGCTTCTATAAAGCCTCAATGTGTCGTAACATTGGGGCTTTATTATTTTACGAAGTGAAAAAAATATTACTCATACAAACGGCTTTTATCGGCGATGTCATACTTGCAACGGCATTGCTTGAAAAACTGCATTCGCATTTCCCGGAAGGAGAAATAGATTTTTTATTGAGGAAAGGAAATGAGGCATTATTTGATGAACATCCATATTTAAACGAGGTGTTGATTTGGGATAAAAAAAACAAAAAATACAGCGGCCTGTATAAGTTGATTAAATTAATCAGAAATAATAAATACGATTATGTAATTAATTTGCAGCGCTTTTTTTCGACGGGCCTGATGACTATATTTTCGGGCGGAAAATATACGGTTGGATTTAATAAAAACCCGCTTTCTATATTTTTTAATAAATCGGTAAAACATATAATCGGCACTCCCGAAAATACAGTTCACGAAATAGAACGGAATATTGATTTAATTAAATATTTTACGGATGAACAAATATTTAAGCCTAAATTATATCCTTCGGAAAATGATTTTAATAAAATAAAAAACGATGGAAAATATATCTGCATATCGCCGGGTTCGGTATGGTTCACCAAACAATGGCCAGCCGAAAAATGGACCGGTTTTATTGATAGGGTAGGGGGCGGTTTTGAAATATATTTATTGGGCGGAAAAAGTGATTTTGATTTATGTAAAAAAATAAAAACTAATTCAAAAAACAATTCGATTCATATAATGGCAGGCCAATTATCTTTTTTGGAATCGGCAGCTTTGATGAAAAATGCGGCTATGAATTATGTGAACGATTCGGCGCCGCTGCACATGGCCTCGGCAGTGGATGCGCCAGTTACTGCGGTGTTTTGTTCGACTGTCCCGTATTTTGGCTTTACGCCTTTGTCGGCTGATTCGGCGGTGCTGGAAACTGCTAAAAAGCTGGCTTGTCGGCCTTGCGGTTTGCACGGCAAAAAGACTTGCCCGGAAGGGCATTTTAAATGTTCGGATATTGAAATAAAATTGCTTTTGGATAGGTTGGATTGATGGCTTACCTTCACCTTTATTTTAATTAATAAAACATTGGTAGCACAGCGTTCACGCTGTCCCGGTCACAGACGTTTACGTCTGTGCATAAATAAAACGACGTAAACGTCGTTTACCAGGACAGCGTAAACGCTGTGCTACCAACACACGCACATTAGTCACAAAAAATTTTATTCTCCATGTCAAAATACATCCTCGCCCTCGATCAGGGAACCACCAGTTCACGCGCCATTTTATTCGATAAAAAAGGGAATATCGTTGCCACCGAGCAGCAGGAGTTTACCCAATATTTTCCGAAGCCCGGATGGGTGGAACACGATGCCAATGAAATTTGGCAAAGCCAATTAAAAGTTGCGCAAGACGTGCTGAAAAAAAATAAAATCGGGGCAAAAGAAGTCGCAGCTATCGGCATCACCAACCAGCGCGAAACAACTTTGATCTGGAACAGGCATACGGGCGAACCCATCCACAAAGCCATCGTTTGGCAAGACCGCCGGACAGCCAAAATATGCGACAAATTAAAGGCCGATGCTTATGAAAAATATGTGAGACGTGAGACGGGTTTGGTGGTTGACGCCTATTTCTCCGGCACTAAAATCAAGTGGATATTGGACAATGTAAAAGGTGCAAGAAAACTGACCGCAAAAGGGGATTTGCTTTTTGGTACAATGGACACTTGGCTGCTCTGGAAACTGACTGGCGGGCAGGTACACGTCACTGATTACTCCAATGCCTCGCGCACCGTGCTTTATAATATCAGGAAATTGAAATGGGACGCAAAAATGATGAAAGCGTTGAATATTCCTGCATCTATTTTGCCGGAAGTGAAGCCGTCGAGCGAGGTGTATGGAACGACGACAAAGGCATTATTTGGAGAAAAAATAAAAATAGCGGGCATTGCGGGAGACCAGCAAGCGGCGCTGTTCGGGCAAGCATGTCACGAAGTCGGAATGGCCAAAAACACATACGGAACGGGCTGTTTTATGTTGATGAACACGGGCACAAAACCAGTCGCTTCCCGCTCTGGTTTGCTGACCACTATCGCTTGGGGGCTGGATGGGGAAGTTCATTATGCGCTGGAAGGAAGTGTATTCATTGCGGGTGCGGCGATACAATGGTTGAGGGACGGGCTGAACCTTTTGGAAGAAGCAAAAGACAGCGAGTATTTTGCCTCGAAAGTGAGCGATACGGACGGGGTTTACGTCGTGCCGGCTTTTGCTGGGCTTGGCGCACCTTATTGGGACATGTATGCGAGGGGCGCTATTTTTGGACTGACGAGGGGCACTACCAAAGCGCATTTTGTCCGGGCAACTTTAGAGTCGTTGGCTTACCAAACAAAAGACGTTTTGATGGCTATGGAAAAGGATTCCAAGATTTCGCTGAAAGCACTGCGGGTAGATGGCGGGGCATGTGCCAACAACCTTTTGATGCAGTTTCAGGCCGACATGCTTGGCGTAAAAGTGGAGCGGCCGGGCATCATCGAAACCACTGCTTTGGGGGCGGCCTACTTGGCTGGACTGGCCACTGGTTTTTGGAAGAAAAAAGAAATTGCGAAGAAATGGCAGTTGGACAGGGCTTTTGTCCCAAGCATGAACGAGAAGGAAAGAAAGCTGCGGTATAAGGGCTGGAAGAAGGCCGTGGAACGGACGAGGAACTGGGAGAAGCCGTGAAGGGGTGTCAAGTAGCCAACAAATTTTAAATTTAACGAAAAAAATATGTGAAAATATTATTTTGCAAAAATGGTTG
>DROJ01000444.1 GCA_011321935.1 Bacteroidota bacterium
AAAAATGTTTAATATGTTTTTTCAAAAAGCAGCCAAAAGTAAAAAATCGTTTTGAATTGACCAAAAGTATTTTTGCCGTGGCCGGAAGTTGTAAGTAGGCGGTTGGTGAAATCAATATTTTTGAGGAGGTTAAATTGTTGCAAATGCAAAATGTAAAAGTTCGCCCTGCCCGGAAGTACTGGCTTCCAAACTTCCGGACAGGACGTACTTTTACATTTTGCATTTGGTGTTTTGCATTTTAGATTTCCTTAGTTCCTTTGCCAGATGAATACCGACAATAGCTCCACTATTATCTCCACCGCCCTGCGCACCCTCGATATCGAGATAGAGGTGCTGCAAAAACTCCGTTCGGGCATCAACGGCGACTTTTGCGAAGTGGTCGAAGCCATCCACCGTTCGCGGGGCAGGGTGGTGGTGACGGGCATCGGCAAGAGCGCCATCGTGGCCCAAAAAATAACGGCCACCCTCAACTCCACCGGCACCCCCTCCCTGTTCATGCACGCCGCCGATGCCGTCCACGGCGACCTCGGCATGATACAGCCCTACGATATCCTCCTATGCCTCAGCAAGAGCGGCGACACTGCCGAGATAAAGGTGCTGCTGCCGCTGGTAAAAGGCATGGGCAACACCGTGGTCGGCATGGTGGCCAAGCCCGATAGTTGGCTCGGCAAACAGGCCGACCACCTGCTGCTGACCCCCGTGCCGCAAGAGGCCGACCCCAACAACCTGGCCCCCACCGCGAGCACCACCGCGCAGATGGCAATGGGCGATGCACTGGCCGTTTCGTTGTTGGCGCTGCGGGGCTTTGAGCCGCATGATTTTGCGCAGTTCCATCCCGGCGGCACATTGGGCAAGCAGCTTTATTTGCGCGTCGGCGACCTCTATCCGCAGAATGAAAAACCCGGAGTGCAATTGGAAACGCCCCTCCATAAAACCATTTTGGAAATGACTTCCAAGCGTCTCGGCTGCACGGCTGTTTTGGGAGAAAACAATAAAGTGGCCGGCATCATTACCGATGGAGACCTGCGCCGTATGTTGGAACATGGGCAGGCGGATATGTCCCGTTTAAAAGCAGCTGATATAATGTCGGAAAACCCAAAAACAATTGCCGCGGGCGCACTGGCCGTCAAGGCATTGGAGGCGATGCGGGAGAACAGTATCACGCAGTTATTGGTGGAGGAAGATGGGCAATATGTGGGGGTGGTGCATTTGCACGATCTGGTGAGGGAGGGGATTGTTTAAATGAAAATAGCTCGCCCCGAATTCACTTCGTGGAAAATGAAAAACTCCGCCCGTTCCCTTATCAATGAGCGGAAGCAATTAAAATTAAAATGCAAATAGAAGTATAAGTACCTCGGCCTAATTAAACGGGTATTTTATAAATATCTTTTTCCGCCTGTCGCTCTTAAAAAATACTTCCGTAACTGGTGCTATGCAAGGATTTTTTAAAAGCAACAGACGAAAAAATCTTATTCCTAAAATTACCCGTTTAATCAAGCCGAGGTACTTAACCTCGGTAAAAGGCATTTATTTTTTTCTTTTGTACTTTGGGCCTTTTGGTTCGTGCAGTGCAGCGGCGGCAGGCTCTTTAGGCAAAGGGTATAATTTGTTTTTCCTTCCAAAATATAAGTTTATGTAATCCTTCAAACGATAAGCATAGGGGTCAAATCCATCCGCCCCAAAGCGGGCCTTTTTTTCTGGCAGATAGTCGGCGGGAATATCTTCGACGGGTACGAGGGTCGCTGTTTCCCAATTAATAGCCTTGTCAATATCAACGAAATAGACGAAGCCATCTGGGTTGTTTTGAATTAAATCTACATCACTTATTTTACCATTGAAATAGTCATGCAATAACTCAAAGGTTGTCCGGTACAAAACCCAACGGTTGTACTTCTGGTCCTTGTCGCACCACATCATGAGGAAGTCTTCGTTGTTTTCATTTGCCAGATGAGAAAAGAACGGGCCTTCATAGGAAAGAAGGTCGCCGAGGACTTTATATTTTTCCTGTAAAATGGATAGTTTTATTCCCTTTAGTTTTAACATGGGTTGAAGTGATTTTTAAAGATGTTTTATAGCTCACATATTATTCTAAAATATTTGTGCAACTGGGCATCAATATAAGGGTGAAATGTAAAATGACCTTTCTCATTGGCCAGGCCATTTACGCCCATTTCTTTTTTTAAGGTGCCGGATGCCAAATGTGTTCCCAAAGATCTGGCGAGCTTTTTTGACCTTTCCAAAAAACGGCCATATTTGGCTTTTGCTGTTGTTTCCGAAATGAAAAATGACAGCCCTATGGCATTGCACTTTACTATATCGTCGGCCTCGACAAACCGCTCTTCGTTTTTAAAATATTGCGGAAGAAAACTTTCATTCTCCACAACAGGGTCAAACACCCAACGGTAAGCAATGGTTTCCCGCTCTTCATAATCCACGGGCGGGCAGGGCACTTTTAATTGGTCGAGGTATGTTTGGTATTTGAATTTTCTCATAAGTTTGTCCAGTTTTGGTTTCGGGTAAAGGTCTTGTTTTTTTGTGAAACAAGAAATTTGCTTTTAAAATTTGTAACTGTTGGGCATATGCACTTATAAGAGTTTTCCCGCAAAGTCACGCAAAGGTTTCGCAAAGTCACGCAAAGCTATATGTAGATTCGCCTTGCTTTGCGTGACTTTGCGGGAAAACTCTTATAAGTGCTGAATAGCAACTAAAACTTATTCTTTTGAAAAATCCAATAAATATATTAATCCTGATTATTGCCCTTTTCTCTGCCCTCTCCGCCTGCCAGCCCGAACCACCCAAGCCCTCCCCTCCCCAACCCGCCTTCTACCACTGGCAGACCCACCTCCAGCTCACTCCTCCCGAACGCCAACTCCTCGACTCCCTGAACGTAAAAAAACTCTACGTAAAATTTTTCGACGTGGACTGGGACGAAAAAACGGGCGCCCCTTTGCCGCAGGCCGAAGTGCAGATTGATACCCATTTATTATATGGCCTCGAAATAGTGCCGGCCATATTTATTACCAACCGCACGTTTAAAAATATATCACGAAATAAACCCCCCCCCGCCGGGAGGCAGGTAAAAACCCTCGCCGATAATATTTTACAAAAAATAAATAAGCTGTCGTATATAGCGCCAAAAGAAATCCAGTTCGATTGCGATTGGACACCAAGCACCCGCGAAAAATATTTCGGATTTCTCCATTATTTTAAATCAAAATTGGATGGTTCGGCAACCACAAGCGTTGCCGCTACGATCCGTCTCCACCAATTAAAATACCCAAAAAAAACAGGCGTCCCCCCCGTTGACAGGGGCATGCTCATGTTCTATAATATGGGCGAACTCGACGAATGGGAAACCGACAATTCCATCCTCGATCTCTCAACCGCCGATCAATACCTTGACAGTCCACAGTCTGCAGTCCGCAGTCCGCAATACCCCTACCTCGCCGGTAGGCAGGCAATCCCTTTAGATATAGCATTGCCGATTTTCCGCTGGGGCGTCGTTTTCAGGAACAATGAACTGGCGTATTTGATAAATGATTTGGGGGCAGAAGATTTGCGGGACACGGCATACTTTTATAAAATTGCCGCCAACCGGTACGGGCTGCGGAAAAGTACTTACCTTCATGGCTATTATTTGTACAAAGGCGATAGGCTGCGGTTGGAAGGGACAAGTCCCGGATTATTAAAAGAAGCAGCGGCTTTGCTCGGAAATAGGTTTACTAAACTTTCAAAGTTTAGTAAACCTACCGTCGCCTTTTACCACCTCGATACCACGGCACTGAAAGTGTTTAATTATGAAGATTTTGAAAAAATATTGGAAGGGTTTTAATTCCCTAATATTCCCGCTGCACTATTATTTTCCCGCTCTTCAAAACCCTTTCCTCCCCATATACTGTATAAAAATAAATGCCCGCTGCCAGTCCCGATACGTCCATTTTATATTCGCTCATATTGCGCGCCCATTTTTTTTCAAAAACAACCTCGCCCATATTATTATAAAATAAAACACGGGACGGTATTTCCCCTGCACGGCTATTGTCGAAAAAAACAACCTCGCCCGCAGGGTTCGGATATACGAATATTTTTGAAAATGAATATGCACCCGTCGTGCCCACTGTCTCGATGGTATCGCAGGGGCTGCCCTCCAATGCGCCGAGGCGGTAGTTGGGGTATTTGGGAAGCGACGAACTGTTCCAGACAGGGAGCGGCAGGCCGTGCATCTCTACCTCACAGGAATCCCCTTTCAGGTCTGGCTTATGGATGATGTGCAGGTACTGCGTTCCCGATAGCGAGTTGATATAGATCTTGTTGTCAGGTGCCAAAGAGGCCAAATAGAAATGGGTGCCGTAAGGGCTGTTTTCCGCGTCCCGCACAGCCACCGTGTCCATGGATGCCAATAGGTCGGGGGCATCGGTATCGAACTGGTAAAGGTTGTTGTAGTGCGGTATGTAAAGGAATCTGGAATTGGGGGAAAAAGCCGCCCCGCCCGTATAGGCGCTGTCGGCATAGGCAATGTGGACATCGTTGCTCAACAGGCCCGAACAACGGTCAAAATCATACAAACTTATAATATCTGCTATGCCAGCACCACCTATCATTTCATTCCTTGCATACTTGCTTCCGTCTGGCGAAAATACTGCTTGGCCTACCCCTTCCTCTACAGCTTCTCCGATTGCTTGGGTTTCTGGCGTTTGCAACCCGCCGGGGGTCAATAGTATCCGGTAATAGATGTTTGAATTGAATTTTGGAATCAATAGCCACCAATCCCTTCCGTTGCCGTGCCTTGTGGCGGCGAGGTTGCCCACGGCAAGGGTATCGGCAATGAACTCTATGTTTTTTTCCACCACTGCCCCTTGCCCGTTCTGCTTGCTCATGTCAACTATGGAATAGTACCAGTTAGTAATACATGGCCCGACATTGTCCAGAACATTCAATAGCCCGTGCAGCACGATATAGAGGTTTTCACTTTCGGGCACCGGTAAAATCAATGCCCCGCCCGGCATGATCATACCCCAGTCTTTCCATTCGTCTGTCCACAGACCCGGGCTCAGGCCGTTCCCGTTGGCCATGGCCTGTCCCGTTCCCCGTCCGATATATATGCCGTTGGTATAAAACAAAAGGTTGCCGTCCCTGTCGCAGATGCTGGAATTGGTTTCGGAAAAATCCATATAACCGCCTGTTTCGGTTATTTCCACTGGGGACTGGTTGAAGTCAAAATTGATATTTCCATATTGGGGAGGAACGGGGAGTTCGTCCGTATAGCCCAAGAGCCATATGTGATCCCTTTTTTCATCTCCGTTTTGTGCATTGGCCAATAAAGAAAACAATAAAAGTATATTAAATAGGATTTTTTTCATTTTACAAAATATATAGAATGCCACTGTCTGCTGTTCGTGATAACAAACAGTGGCATTGGTTAAAACAACTTGGGTCAACGTGAAATCACAAATGTCCGGACAAACAATTGCTTTTTGCCCTGCATTATTTTGATAAAATAAATACCTTCTGCAAGGTCAGATGTATCAAAGGAATATCGGCTTTGCTCAGAAGGGAGTTCGTATTGCCGAACGGTTTTTCCCGTAACATCCGCTACCTGCAAAGTGGCCCCGGTATCTTCCATTTCTCCCAAAACAATATTGAGTCGGTCGTTGGCCGGGTTCGGGTAGAGCTTGAAAGCCTTTGGTTTGGCATCGGTAGTCAAGTCATTGCTCGCCCTTCCTGCAACTTCACCACAAAGTTGCCCGTCATCGTATTCAACATCATTTTCCAAACTATAGATGGCCCTTGCCTTGAAAACGGCATTGCCGCCATAGTTGGGGCATTGGTATATGATGCCTTCTAGTGTGGTCGTTTGGGCAGGGGTCAGGGTATAGATGCCCTGTGCGACAGTGTTCAGCCATATATCGTTCACTTCTTTTTCATTCTGCTCATAGACCTGCCTGGTGACGATGGCATTATTGTCGGTTGTGACCTGTGGGATTACGGCTGCCCTTGCGGCAAGAATAGTTGCCAACAGGGCATCATTGGCTTCTTCCAATGACCTGATGTCCTCCAACAATGTGTCCCTCTGTGTTTGTAAGGTAGCGGTTTGTGTTCCTGTTGCATCATAGAGTTGGCTGTCAATTACAGACAGGTCATAGAGATAGGAAAACAAGGCTGTCTGGTTGGCCTCGTATTGGGTTGTTTCTGTCGGCGCTAGTATCTCCAATGATGCGATGTCATCGTAGATGCCGTTGAAGAAATCAAGTGTCGTTCCCTGTTTGGCATAGTAAAAACTATTGAAAATGGGGTCGTTTTGCACTGCGTCCGGAAATCTATCCAATCTGGACAGTAAGTACCTTTCTGCTTGCCAAGCCAAGGTGCCGTGATAAGGCAGCCCGCTGTCCCATGTCCCTTTGGCAATGGGCACTTCTCCTGATAGGGTGTCGGAGGAATCTGGTGGCAGTTCAATGGCATCGCCACAGGTAGCGCTTGGGCAATTGAATAAGGTTGACAAGGAAGTTGAAAAAAACCATTGGCTCGGAGCATTAATAGAGGGGGGCAAAGTTGGCGGGCTAAAGGGGTTGACCCTATACCTTGACAAATCCATTGTTTGCTGATTCCCCGAATGCCTTGCCGCCACGTCGCCAAAGCTGCCTGTCCACCGGTTGTTGGCGATAAATTGCTGCCCCGTAATGGCATCTGGCTGGTATAGAAGACCAATATTTGCATCGCCGAAGGTGGTGCCCCGAAAAAATGAACCAGAGCAAGTACCATTAAATTCGACGCCTGTTTGTGCGCCATTAATTATGTTGCAGCAATAGGTAGAAGAAGTGGTTCTGTTCACGGTCATGCCGCGGGTACTGACAAGCAAGGGAGAGGACGAAACCGTATTGCCCTGCACATAAAGGGATCTGCTTCCATCAATGGAAATACCGTTTTGAACTGCTGTGCTGGCTATAGGTTGTATGGCAATATCATTGCCCACGATGTTAATGTTGCTGCATTCAAGGATGTCAATCCCTATACGGGCACCATTTACATCAATAGTATTGTTGTCGATCAGGCCTCTTGTGGCAGAACTGAAACCGCCATCATTAACTACAATACCGCCAAAACCAGTAAAAATCGGGTCAATATCAGTGTCTCCTACCTCTATGTCATTGGCTACTATGTCAAATAAACGGGCATCACCGACTCCGATGAAAAGCATTCCCCAGCGAAGGGCGTTTATGTTGTTGTCATGGATATCAATTCTCGGTTTGCTGTTAGAGCCGACAGCCCTGATGCCTAATGTGACACTAAACTCCTGTAGCGAAGTGGGATTGAATGAATTGTCAAAGACATCCAAGCTCGAATCGGTGCCATGGATGCCAACTGTCAGCGCTGTAAATGTACAGTCGGTAATGTTAGCTCGGCACCGGTTATCTGCAATTATGCCATAACCGCGGGGGTTGGAAACAGGGAAGGGAAACCCAAAGATGGGCATGTTGCCAAAATTTGCTCCATGTACTCCAAAAGTGCTGGAATGGGCAATAATACCATTTTCAAGGTTATCAAAGACGTTTGGGCTTGCCGCCCCATTGGTCGTTCCGACTGTAAACCCAAATTGGTTGAACAGTTCGATCCCCGCAAAGCCCAATCCACCTGAAAGCAAGCTGCCATTGGTAGTGAAAGTGTTGCCAGTCAAAGGTAAGGGCAATGACACACCACTGAAAAACCCAGCAGATGGGCTGGTTGCCTGAATGCCGATCCGGTTGTTTTCAAAAGTATTGTTTTGTGCGATCAGCTTAGTTGCAAAACTGGCTGCGATGGCCGCATCTGCGTCCATGACGGTTGATGAAGTAATATCGAGTGACCCACCAGGTTCAATGCTGATACCGTCCCACATATCCGTGCAGCCATATATAGTTGAGTTTCCAATGGTGAGGGATTTTCCAAATGGTATTCGGATAATTGCCCCAGGCCCCATATTGAGAAAAGAAGTGGTGAAATTATATGTCGGGATGTCAATGTTCAACCTTCCCAAAATACACACATTTTGGGGAGTCGTTATGGCATTTGGCATATCTTCCAATAAGCCTGCGGTAATTGCGTCAGAAAGGTTCGTACCGCCCCCGGTTGCTCCGACCACAATAGCATTTGGGTCGTCGCAAAGACAGGGCAGTTGTGCGTTAACCGTAAACATGGTCACGGTCATCAGTA
>DROJ01000445.1 GCA_011321935.1 Bacteroidota bacterium
AAAAAACCTTCAATCAAAACAAAGGAGATTATTTCAAAATAATTGAAACGCCATAGTCAATACACAGAACAAAGAAAGCAGACAAAAACCTTGAAAGCCCAGACAAAGCTCCCCAAATTTAAATTCTAAATTAAATCGAAAAAGGATTATAAATAACCATATTCTGTTCAATTAAAAATTCAATCAACCACCCTCATTTTTTTATATCCCTATTTCTTATCCGAACTGCCTTTTTGGTTTTTTTTATTGTATTTATTCCAAAATAGACAGTGAAAACATCTGCGCCCAGGAGCGGATACAATACTGCATTTGATTTTTTTTTGTCTTGTCTATCAATATTCCAAAACCATATTGCCAGGCCACTTGTAGCCAGTCCGCTGAGCAAAAACAAATTCCTGTTCCTTTCTGCTTTTTTAAATTCAATTACGGCATTGGGGCTTACCTCCATTTCCTTTTTCAGGTTTTTCCACATAAACCCGTTCCGTTTTAATTCGCCATTTTTATAGTAGTGGTATAAATGCCAATAAATAGCATCCTTTTCAAAAGAGTCTATTCCTGATTGGGCATTTGCCGGCAGGCAGAAAAGAAGATTAAAAAGGAAAAATAAAAGAAGGGAAAGGGGGAGGCATTTCATCTTTTCAGGTTTTTATTATACTTGACCACTTTAGGTTTTGTGCATTGAGGGCGGATGCTCCCCTTTTGGGACTGGGGGCTGGCGAGGGCAAATGCACAAAACCTAAAGTGGTCAAGTATATTTAGGACAAAGCACAAAAGCAGCAAGTTTTTGGTAGCAAATATTTGCCAATATTACCAGTGAGCAGCGGCCATATGCGGTTGATTGCCGACAATATAAAAAATAATGGAGGATAAGACAAAAATCATGGTATTGCGCCAGCCATCGCCTGAAACTTGCGCCGACTTCTCACGTAACAGCCCTCGCAACATTTTTCATTTTCAAAAATAAGGGCACTCCTGTTCAGCCTCCAAAAACCAACAACCAACCCCATAACCCGCCCCGGCCACCTGCCCGGTATTGTAAATAGGTGACGGCCAGCTAATTGCAGTTCGTCGTACTTCAACCCAATTGCACCCTGCCCGTCCCCCGTCAACCGTCCCCCGTCAACCGTCAACCGTCCCCCGTCCCCCGTCCTTAACATTTCCTTAAACCCAAACAACCGCCCCCGCAAAAACTATCATCCCAAAAACCTGTTATGTTCGGGTAAAAAAATCACCGCTTATCGTGACAGAAAATATACCCGCTGTGCATACCACCTCTGCAACCGAAGAATCCGCGGAATACGGGCTATCTCAAACAGGCTGCCGTTTCCGGGTTTTTTCCTCCGTTTTCCATTTGACAAAAGATTGGGAACAAGCCCAGCCGCCCCGCAACCTATACCTCCACCGCCCCCTCCTGACGGCCATCGAGGAAGCCCCGCCCAAAGGCATCGTCCCACTTTATCTTGTTTTTTATAAAAACAATGCGCCCATCGGGGTCGCCTATTGCCAGGTCACCACTTTCAATACCGAGCAGAGTGTGCAGGACATGGAGGGCAAGGGCAAAAAGACCGGTGCCAAGCCATCCGTTTCGGCATCCGTCAAAAATTATTTTGCGAAAAAATTCGAGTACAACCTGCTCACTTGCGGCAACCTGCTGTTCACCGGCGAGCATGGATTTCACTTCGACAGCAATAAAATAGGCCGCGCCGATTTCATGGAACTGCTGCACGAGGCATTGGACAAAACCCAGCTTTTTTGCAAAGAGCGGAACATAAAAACCGACGGCGTTTTCATCAAAGACCTGTGCGATGGGCACGAAGAAACCTGCAAAGCACTAAAGGCCAAAAAATACCGCGAATTTTTATTTCACCCCACCATGGTACTGCACCTGCGGGAGGAGTGGCAGTCATACGATGACTACCTGCAGGCCATCAGTTCCAAATACCGGGTGCGGGCAAAAAAGGCAGCCAAAAAAGGGGCAGCGCTGCAAAGAGTGGTTTTCACGAAAGAGCAATTGGAAAAAAACATTGACCGCTTGTACGAACTCTACCGGGGCGTCATGGACACTGCCGGCTTCAATATGGTGGTGCTGCACGAAAATTACATCCTCAAACTAAAGGAACACCTCGGCGACAAATTCCGGGTGACGGGCTACTACCTCGACGGCGAACTGATCGGCTACCGCACCAATATCTCCAATTTCGACGAACTCGAAGCCCACTTCCTCGGCTACGACCAATCCTTTAACAAAGAGTACCAACTCTATATGAACATGCTGCTCGATTCATTGAAACAGGCCATCGGGCAAAGGGCAAAACACCTCGTTTATGCCCGCACGGCCATGGAAATAAAAAGCTCCATCGGCGCCGAACCGCATGACCTTTTCTGCTTTATCAAAGCCAACAACCGGCTGCACAACAAGATGATGCCCTTCCTCCTCGAATACTTCCGGCCCGACGACAACTGGGTGCAACGGAGACCGTTCAAGGAGAATAAAAATTAAAATGAAAATTAAAATTAAAAACGCCAACCGTTCGTTGGGCCCTGTTTTTAATTTTAATTTTAATTTTGATTTTAATTTTCATTAAAAAAGCATCACCTCAAGTCCCCTTTTCCCTTCCTACCTTTGCTCCGCAATTCCAGTTTTCAAGTATTTCTAAAAACCAGCGGATGAACAAGATTCTCAAAGAAACGGGCAAATTCCTCAACCAGCGTTTCAGCCTGCACCAAGACCAAGAACGGGAAAAAAAGGTAGTTGCCGAAATCAAAAAAGGGGTGGAATTCCAGGGCATCAATGTCTGGATTTTGATTTTTGCCATCATGGTCGCCTCTGTTGGATTGAACGTCAATTCGGCTGCCGTGGTCATCGGCGCCATGCTTATCTCCCCGCTCATGGGCCCCATCATGGGCATCGGCCTCGGCATCGGTATCACCGACCTCGACCTGATAAAAAAAGCGGCGGCCAGCTTGGCCGTCATGGTGGTACTGAGCGTGCTGACCTCGTGGCTCTACTTTTTCATCAGCCCCCTGGCGGAGGCGCAATCGGAGCTGCTTTCCCGGACTACCCCGACGATTTGGGACGTGTTCATCGGCCTGTTTGGCGGCTTGGCCGGCATCGTTGCCACTGCATCAAAAGAGCGCGGAAACGTGATACCCGGCGTGGCCATCGCCACCGCTTTGATGCCGCCGCTCTGCACGGCGGGCTATGGCCTGGCCATCGGCAACATGCATTACTTTGTCGGCGCATTTTACCTTTTCTCGATCAATGCCGTTTTCATCTGCTTCTCTACCCTGCTGATTGTCAGGTTTTTGCGTTTTAAGGAAGTGACTTTTATAAGTCCTGAAGTGAAAAGGAAGGTCAGGTTGTTCATCGGGGTTTTTGTGGTGGCCATGGTCGTACCGAGCATTTACATCGCCCAAAACCTTGTTCGCGAAACCCTTTTCAACAAAAAAGTGGAGACTTATGTCCGCAAGGTTTTCAATTTCCCGACCACCGAAGTCATTAAATACGAGGTGATAAAAGATGGCGAGGAAAGTGAATTAGAAGTCTCCCTCATGGGCGACCCTCTGAACGCAAATACCATCGCCAACCTCGAAAGCCAGCTTTCCAACTACGAACTGCAAGGAGTGAGGTTATTGGTAAAACAAGGCCCTAAAAACCTCAATGCCGCCGACATAAAATCGCAGGTTTTGGAAACTTTCCTCACCCGCAACCTCGACAGCCTGCGCAGCAAGGATGCCAAAATCAACTACCTGAAAAAAGAATTGCTCACTTTCAAAAGCAAGAGCATCCCCGTGGACAAAATAGCCAAAGAGGCCGTTATTTTTGATGAAAACATAAAGGGCCTCTGCCTCATGGAAGCCGTCAATTACAGCAGCAAGGGCAGCCCCACGGATACCGTCCACATCGCCTTGACCAATTTTGCGAAAGAGCCAAAAACCGGTGAAATCCAACGTTTTGAGAAATGGCTGAAACAACGGATCGAATCGGACAGCGTGCGGGTGTTGGCGGATTCGGATTGAAATGGCGGCACACGGTTTATTTTAAAAATTGAAAAACGGATTTGAAAGCCCGTCTCCGTGCCCTTCCGAAAGAGGGGGAATTTATTCCCCCCTCATGGAAGCCGTCAATTACAGCAGCGAGGGCAGCCCCACGGATACCGTCCACATCGCCTTGACCAATTTTGCGAAAGAGCCAAAAACCGGTGAAATCCAACGTTTTGAGAAATGGCTGAAACAACGGATC
>DROJ01000446.1 GCA_011321935.1 Bacteroidota bacterium
CCTTCCGATTTAGGCGACGTTATTTTTGATGCAGGCGATGCAAAAAAATAGAGCATAGTGGTTCTATTTGACATTTTTTTAAAGAAGCCTGCATTAAAAAGAACAAGCATAAACGGAAGGTTATTATTCGCCGACCCCTAAATATTATTTTCATGCAATATACGTGTTGTGCCTGCTTTCGATTAAAGTTTTCTTCCCGGCAAGGTGGTTTAAAAAGTAGCAAAGCCGAATTTTTGTCCTTCTGCTTTTGATTGATTTCAATGGCTGATTATTCAGTGCGGCGCTTTTTGTTCCCGTATTTGCCGGGAAGAAAAAAATCCCCCAGCTTTCACCGGGGGATTTTTTTTTGTCCGTAATATTCTCAAAAAACAGTTTTTGGAACAATCAGAAATTGTACCTCAGACCCAACTGTGCCTGCCACCTCGACTTCAAACTGAAATCGTTGGTAAAAGTTTTCTTCAGTTCTGGGTCGAAGGAATAGGTAGGGGTTCCGTTCTCATCAACGCTGACGCCGACGGGCTGCACGAGTCCGGTGCTGGAAGCGATTTCGCGCACGCCCCAACTGTTGTTGAGGAGGTTGGCAAAGTTGAGTATATCGAGGCTCAACTGAACGGTATTGCCGTTCACCATTCCCAGTTCCTGCATGATGCGCAGGTCCCAGCGGCCGTACCACGGGTTGGCGGAGGCGTATTTTTCGGCATATTGGCCGCGCCTACTGCTCAGGTAGTCGTCCTGTTCGATGTAGTTTTTGAAAGCGGTGCGCTGTGCGTCCGGGTTGGTGCCGCCGAAGGTCATTTGGTTGAGTTCGGCATCGGTCGGGATGTAGAGCAGGTCGTTGAGGCCGGAGCCATCGTTGTTGATGTCGCCGGAGTAGGTGTAGCTGTACCTGGCCCCTTCCAAGGTCTCCATGAAAACGGCAATATGGGTCGCCCATTTCTCTGCATAAGTAAAACGCTTGTACAGCGAACCCACTATCCGGTGCCTGTTTCCATAAATGGACTGTGCCAGTATGGGGCGGTTGGAGTGCTGGATGTTGGCGGGGTTGCGGTCATAGGCATCCGAGGAGATTTCGGCGTCAATGGAGGCTGCATCTTTAGAATCGAGGAAGTTGTAGGCGAGGCTGAAGTGCATGTCTTTGCCGAAGGATTTTTCGATCTGGAAACTGGCGTTGAAGGAGCGGCCCAGGTCGGTATTGGTGAATACATAGGCATTGGTGGGGCCGCCGAAGTTCTGCGAGCGGTCGGAGTTGAGGTAGATCGGCCGGTTGTCCACGCCTGCCAATTTGCCGGAAGGCAGTGACAGGCCATAGTTGCGTACCATCTGCGCCTGCAGGTCTTTGGTAAAGATGAGATCAACGGTGGCCGACCAGCCATCGCCAAATTTTTGGTCGTAGCCGATATTGGTGCGCCACACCTGCGGGAACTTGAAATCCTTGGCCGTGGTCACGTAGAAAAAGGAGTTGGGGTTGGCCACTTGGTTGCCGATCCAAACAAAGGGGAAGCGGCCGGAAAACAGCCCCGTGCCACCGCGCAGCTGCGAAGTCTGGTCGCCTTTCACATCGTAGTTGAAGCCCACGCGGGGGTTGATGAGGGGCGTTTGGTCGGGCAGGTCGAGGCTGTTCAGTTTGACCGGCTTGCCTTCGGGGTCGAAATACTGGATGCTGGGGTCGTAGCAGCAGTTGCGGTCAATGTTTTCCTGTATTTTTTCTTGTGTATTGAAATAGAGCGGCATGTCCATGCGCAGGCCGAGGGTCAGGGTAAACTGCTCGTTCACGCTGATTTCATCCTGTGCATAGAGCGCCCACTGCCCCAGGTTGGTTTCGGCGAGTGCCCAGCCGTCGTTGGCATTGTTCTCGGTAAATGCGGCCCTTGCGGCATCCACTTCTGCGGCAAAATCATCGGAAGTCAGCACTGCTTCCACGTCGTTGATGTCGATATCGGGAAAGAAGACCCTCGCGCCGTAAGCCGTCAGGTTGAACGAGTTGTTGAAATCAAAGCGCTCGAAACTGGTGCCGAAGGTCAGGTTGTGCTTGTTGAGGTAAACGTTGAAATTGTTGGTAAACTGGTAAACATCTTGGTCGAGGCGGTTGTGGATGGAAAAAGGCTCGTGCCCGGCCACGATGTAGCGCACGCCGTCTTTTCCGATATTGATGACCGGGAACGGCTTGCTGAAGGGGGAGCGCGAATCCCTGAAAGCGGTATAGCCCGCCTGGAACTTGTTGGCGAACTTGTTGCCAAAAATGGAGTTCAGTTCCACCTTGCCCGAATGGAGCACGTTGCTGATGGTATAGCCGGAATTTTCGAACTGGAGGGTCTGGAAATCAGGCCCCCGGCGGCCGATGGCGGAAGGGTGGGCAGGTTTGTCGCGCTTGGCATCGAGGAAGTTGTAAGTAAGGGCCAGCTTGTGGGCGTCGCTGAGGTTGAAGTTCAGCTTGAACAGCCCCTTTTGGTTGTCCGTGTCGTGCTTGAAATCAGAGATGGCCCCAGAGTCATAGCCATAGTTGTCTTTCAAAATCTTGGCCACCAGTTCCATGTCGGAGCGCAGTACGCGGGAAATATTTCCGCCCGTCTGCCCGCCTTCGTTCGGTTTGAAAAAAGAGCCGAGGTCAGAGCGCCTTTCCACTTCGAGGTTGGCAAAAAAGAAAACCTTGTTCTTGACCAAAGGCCCGCCGAGGCTGAAGCCGGTCTGTAGTTGCCGGAGGTCTCCGCGGGTCACTTCGGCGCCGTCCACCTTCACCCCGATCATGTCCTTGTTGCGGAAATACCCGAACACAGAACCCTTGAACTCGTTGGTGCCGGACTTGGTAACAGCATCAATGCCCGCCCCCGTAAAGCCGGATTTGGTTACGTCGTAAGGGGCAATGGACACACTGATCTGCTCGATGGCATCCAGCGAAACGGGCTGCGCATCGGTCTGCCCGCCGGGCGTGGAGGCATCCAGCCCGAAAGGGTTGTTGAAGATGGAGCCGTCCAGCGAAAAGTTGTTGAACTGGTCGTTGCGGCCGCCAAAAGAACCGCCTTCGGCAGCCATTGGGTTGAGGCGCGTCAGGTCGGCAGTGGAGCGGGTGATGGTCGGCATGGTCTGCAACTGTTCCAGGCTGATGGCAGTGCTCGCGCCCGTTTTGTCGCGGCTGATGAGGGCGTTGCGGTCTCCTACCACCGTCACTTGCTCCAGCTCAACGCCTTCTTTGAAAACGATGTTGATGGTGCGCCTTTCCCCCAGTTTGAGGTAAATGCCGTCCAGCGTGAACGGCTGGAAACCTGTATAAGAGGCCTCTATTTTGTAGGGCCCGCCAATCCGCATATTGGGGATGGCATAGCCGCCGTCGTCGCGGGTCACCACGCCATAGGAAGTGCCCGAGGGTACGTGGGTGGCAATAACAGTAGCCCCCGGCAGGCTCAGGCCGCTTTCGTCGCTGACCGTGCCCTTGATGGAGGAAGTCGTAACTTGTGCCTGCATGCCCGACAAGGCCAGCAAACAGGCTGCGAGAGTAAAAATGTAACGAATCATAAAATTTAAAATGTGAGGGCAACGAATGAAAAACAAAACGCATGTTTTATGTTTATGCCGTGCTTGTTTTGGGCTAAAACCCGCTTTTTCATGCACTTATAAAAATAAATTGCGTTTTCTTTTTCATGGTTGCACAGGGGGCAAAAGCAGGAAGTGGAGGTGAAAAGAAAAGATAACCCAAAGGTTCTTTGCGCAGCAGGGCGCAATCTGTAAGCATGTACCTTTTGTGTTTGTCATAGTCATTCCCGCCTGTTTCCAATGAAATTCCCCTGAAGTGAAAAAAATGTAAATTTAATGCTGGCGCAAATATAACCTGTGGGATTGGCTTCTCGTCCGTCAGGTTATGATTTTTTGGGGGCTTGGTGGCGACAAGTTGGCCGCTCAAAAGCTATTTTCGTTTTATTGGCCTTATTAACGCTGTTTTATAGTTTTGAAAAACAGGTACTTTGCGCGGGGACGACGGGGGGGAAAGGCCTTGCCTCGGTCTCGTAGATGTGAGGCAAGGCCTTTCCCCCTGCCGTCCCCGCGCAAAGTGCCTGTCCCGAACCCCCGGGGCATCACCTCAAAGACCCTGCTAAACAGTTGCAAAAGTCCCTATATTGCGCGCAAATCAAAGTATTAAATGAAAATCAAACAATCCAGTTCCGACATCGTCCTCATCGGCGCGGGCATCATGAGTGCCACCCTCGGCGTACTTTTAAAACAACTCATGCCTGCGGCAAAAATCCACATTTACGAACGCCTCGACAAAGTGGGCGCTGAAAGTTCCGACGCATGGAACAACGCCGGCACCGGCCACTCCGCCTTCTGCGAACTCAACTACACCCCGCAGCGCGAAGACGGCTCTATCGACATCGAAAAGGCGCTGCGCATCGGCTCCACTTTCGAGGTGTCCAAACAATTTTGGGCTTACCTGAAACGCCAAAACCACCTCCCAAAATCAGAATCCTTCATCAACGACATCCCGCACATGAGCTTCGTGTGGGGCGCTGCCAACGTCGCTTTTTTGAAAAAAAGGTACGAGGTCATGCAGCCCTACGCCCTCTTCGAGGACATGAAATATTCTGAAAACCACGGTGAAATAACCGAATGGGCGCCCCTCATGATGAAAGGCCGCAAAATAGATTATCCCCTCGCCGCCACCCGCATGGACATCGGTACCGACGTGAATTTTGGCGCCATCACCCGCCACATGATCGCCTACCTGCAGACCTGCGACGGCGTGGAAGTCCACCTCGGCCACGAGGTGCAGGACATGACCAAACAGCCCGGTGGCCGCTGGAAAGTGGAGGTCGAAG
Organism: Bacteroidota bacterium; assembly: GCA_011321935.1. Taxonomy (GTDB): domain Bacteria; phylum Bacteroidota; class Bacteroidia; order Chitinophagales; family Saprospiraceae; genus UBA6168. Next base: position 4,809 of record DROJ01000446.1, read on the forward strand.
ACTTGGACACCGGGCAGGAAAAAGACGTTTTTGCCAACTTCGTTTTCATCGGCGCAGGCGGCGGGGCATTGACCCTGCTCGAAAAATCGGACCTGCCCGAAGGCCGTGGCTACGCGGGTTTTCCCGTCAGCGGGCAGTGGCTGCGCTGCACCAATCCCGAGGTGGCCGCACAGCACGGGGCGAAGGTTTATGGCAAAGCTGCGACGGGTTCGCCGCCCATGTCGGTGCCGCATCTCGACACCCGGATGCTCGACGGGCAGCGCTCGCTGCTCTTTGGCCCATATGCGGGCTTCTCCACCAAATTTTTGAAAAACGGCTCCTATTTCGACCTGCCGCTGTCCATCGAAATGCACAATGTCTGGCCCATGCTTTCTGCTGGTTTCCACAACATCGGGCTGACCAAATACCTCGTGCAGCAGGTGTTCCAGTCAGAAGAAGACCGCTTCGAGTTCCTCCAGCTATACTACCCCGAAGCCCGCATGGAAGACTGGGAACTCGCCATCGCCGGGCAGCGGGTGCAGATCATCAAAAAGGACGAAGAGGAGGGCGGCGTACTCAAATTCGGTACCGAAATAGTGGCCGACCCGGACGGGTCTTTGGCCGCTTTGTTGGGCGCATCGCCGGGGGCTTCTACCTCCGTCTCCATTATGTTGGATGTGCTGGAAAAATGTTTTCCGAAAGAAATGGCCTCCCCGTCATGGCAGGCCAAACTGAAAGAAATGATACCGACCTTCGGGCATTCATTGGTCACGGAGGCAGACCTGTGCCGCGAGGTCAGGGCAGAGACGGGGGAGGTTTTGAAATTGACGGATTGAGGGGGGCAAAAGCCGAAACTTTAATTGTAGTATCTTTGCTAAACATCCTCTCGGTTTTTATTTTAAAAAAGTAAAATGGTAACAAAAGCACAGATAGAAGAAATCGTCCAAATCCTGGTCAGGGAATGCCAACCGGAACAAATCATCTTGTTCGGTTCCTATGCCTCCGGCAAGGCCAACGAAGAAAGTGATTTGGATTTGGCCATCGTTACCAAAACAGACCTGCCCAAGTTCAAACGCCCCGTCCCTTTTCAAAAAGCATTGCGCAATGGAGGCCGGAAATGGCTTTTCCCGATGGACATCCTCGTTTTTACGCCCGAAGAAATGGAGGCCTGGAAAAGCGATCCTTATTCCCTCGTCCACGAAATAGTCAAAACTGGCAAAACGCTTTATGAATCCAAACAACCCGCAACATTGGTTCATTAAGGCAGACCGCGATCTTGGACTTGCCAACCTTGCCAGCATTCACACGCCCGGCTATCCTGACCTCATTTGCTATCATTGTCAACAAGCTGCGGAGAAATTCCTCAAGGCATTGGTGGTTCATCATAAGCTGCCCTTGCGGAAAACGCATGATTTGGAACAACTCCTCGACATCTTGTCCTCCTCCGAACCTTCTATTGATCCTTCTTTTTATGATGAGGCATTGAAAATCAAAAACTACGCTGTCGGTATCCGCTATCCCGACCCGGCAGGCGACCCGACGCCGGAAGACGTGGCAGAAGCATTGGCAAGTGCTGTATTTTTCAGGGATTTTGCAAAAGGGGTTTTGGGCATTTCTGAATAATTTCGGCTATTCAACCAATTTTTCAAATTCCTGTGGGCTTCGCTTCGAATGCACAACACCCAAAATGTTCACTTCGGTCGGGGAGGCAATTTCATATACGATGACATATTTTTTTTGAAAAGCAAACAGCGGCAACCCGCTGTCCGCAGGGCTTTATTTCTGCACGGCGGGTATCTTTCGGGATTAGTATCCAATTTATCTTCTACAAAATCAAAAAGCCCATCTATGTAGGCATCTCTGCTTTGGCCTTCCCTAAATGCGTCTCTAAAAAATCCCAGAGGCCTGAAATGAGTTCAACCGCTTTTGGTGACCAAATGATGTTTATGGTTTTTACAGTTTTTGCCATGTTTTGACTTTTTCTCTGGCTCGTCCGGTGGTTAGGCCTTTCCCGGCAGCTATCTGTTGCCGTGAAATTTTGACCATTTCCAACAATTCGTCATCCTGAAAAGAGTCCGTAATCTCCTTTTCCAATTCATAATCATCATACCCCTTTACCAGTCCCAGCTTTTTAAATGACTGGATGATTTTCAGGAATTCTTCCAATTTGGAATCTTCAATTCGGACATTGATTTGATATACCATAATTATTTGCGCTGTTGATAATAAAAAGAGAAGGTCTGGGTTTTTGAAAAAAATATGGTACAAAAATAACAAAAAAATCCGCCTTTCTATCTATCCCCTTTCACAAACCTCGTTGTCGCAAGTGACACTCGCTAAAGCTCGCTTAACACTTGCGACAACGGGAGTCCAAAGGATGCGAAAAAGAAAAGGTATGCGATGCGCCTGTGCGGGCATGAAAACGCTACCGTGCTAAATGTATGTTCCAAAGCACACATTTAGCGAGCAGTTTTTTTATTAGTTCGCTAAATCTATGTTCCGAAACCAATATTTAGCGAACAATAAATTTTTTAACCTCGCTAAATCCATGTTTAAAAACATACATTTAGTGAGCAATGATTTTTATACTGCACCACTTTAGGTTTTGTGCATCGAGGGTAGGTGCTCCCCTTCTGGGGTTGGGGGCTGCGGGGGCAAATGCACAAAACCTAAAGTGGTGCGAGTATAAACCTCGCTAAATCTCTCTTTTTTTACCCACATTTAGCACGGTATATTGTAAAGTCAATTCATATAGTTTGGAATTGATTCCAATTAGTTTGACCTTGAATGATTTGTTTGGATGACAGGGCAATTGGCTTGGTTCGCAAAATTATTTTTTTACCTTTATCTCCGGCAAAGGGCAAGACAGATCATTTTGCCCGTTCCTCCTTTTTAAATTTAATTTTATTTCCAATGTTCCTATTTTTCGATACCGAAACCACCGGCCTGCCCCGCAACTGGAATGCCCCCGCATCCGACACCCGCAACTGGCCCCGCATGGTACAGTTGGGCTGCCTGCTTTACGACGGAAACGGGCAATTAAAAGAAAGCCGCAATTATATTATCAAACCCGACGGATATACCATCCCGCCCGGGGCTTCGGCCATTCACGGCATCACTACCGAAAGGGCCATAAAAGAAGGAAAAGAACTTTCCGGCGTTTTGGATGATTTTAAAAAACTGATTGCGCAAGCGGGACAACTCGTCGCGCACAATATGGCATTTGACGAAAAAATAATCGGCGCTGAATATTACCGTATATCCGGGCATGACCCCCTCTCCGGAAAACCCAAGATATGCACCATGAAAGACCCCAACGTAATAGCTTATTGCGCGCTGCCACCGTTCAGGTACGGAAAGTATAAATGGCCAAAACTATCGGAGCTATATTATAAATTGTTCGGAAATTATTTTGACGAGGCCCACGATGCAAGCGTGGACATTAAAGCCACCGCCGAGTCGTTTTGGGAATTGCGGAAACGGGGGGTTATTTAATTAAAATGAAAATTAAAATTAAAATTAAAATGGCTCGCCCCGAAACCTCGGGGAAAATAAAAAACCCCACAACGAAGCCTCCATGGGAGGGGGCAATTCAGAAATAAAAAATCAACAGTAATATTGAAAAAACATTTCCTGCATAAAGACCCGGTTTTTTTTGAAATATCAAAATTCAAGTTGATAGCGGGCATTTTGATCGGGCTGTTTTATTCGTTCACTTTTTATTCATTGATGTATGTGGGTAGGGAAATTTTCAGGTATTTTTCATTGACCGACAATTATGATTTATGGGTGCTTACGGACGAGGAAGTAAATTTTTACAACTTGTTTTTTGCTTTTATATCCGTCATTATTGGTCAGTCCGCCTGTTTTTCATTTTGGCTCGAACGGCCAAAAAAAATATTTGGAAATCAAAGCCGGAGAAGGATTACAATGCTCGTCGACCAAAAGGTTTTAAATTGGCTGATTATAACGAATTGCGTTGGTGCTTGAAACGCTTCAAAGAAGAGGCTGAAAGTAGATTTTCCAACCAATTCTCAGAATAGACGAAACCGTTCAACCGAGCTGCCGGACTGACCAACGAAGGACAATCTTTCGTTACG
>DROJ01000447.1 GCA_011321935.1 Bacteroidota bacterium
AAAAAAACAAACGAAGAAAACTTACTTGCAGGACTACTGATTAACCAATTCACGCAAAAAAACTTACTTGCTAATCAGCGAATTACTCAAAGAACGCCGCAAAGGTACAGTCTTTTTTTCTGGATTGGTAGTTTTTTTTTCAAAATGCTAAAAATGTGGGAGATAGATATTTTTTAATATCCAATATGACAGGGCAGTGTAGTTGTTTCGTTGGGTTGTTGGGCCTGTTTTGAAATAATATTTGGAAGAAAGGCCGAAGGTGCAATTTTTGGAATGAATCGAACAACTCGATTATTGTCTTAAAAATAACGAAAGTGGCTTCTTTGCTGTTTTTTCTATCAGGGGGAGGGTCGTAATTTTGCCTTTCCACCACAGAAGGGGCATTCGGGGCCCGTAAAAATACGAACTGTTTATTGCCTCGTCGAATGCCCTTTTGATAATCTTTACTATTTTGCCGATAAATTCTTCGGCAGGGTTTTACTGGTTAAACTTTGGATTTAACGGGGCATCCTGATATAAAAAAAATACAATGAAAAAAATCGCAACTACTATTTCTAACCTGTTTTTTGTTTCCCTCCTATTTGCGCAGCAGGCGCCTAATTTTTGGCAGCAGGTATCCGATAGCGAGGTTCGCCTCGCCGAAAAATCGGAGTACCTTATGCTCCCCTCCAAACACATCACCTTTGAACTTGATTTTGATGCCATCCGCAACTATTTGCGGACTGCGCCACCAGAAGGCTCTGCCGGGGCCAAATCAGGTGCGGTGCAATTGCAACTGCCCATGCCCGACGGAAAGATGGAGGTTTTCAAAATCTGGGATTCTCCAGTGATGCACCCTGACCTTGCAGCTAGGTACCCCATGATAAGGACCTTTGCCGGAAGGGGCCTGACCGACCCCACCCACGTGGTGAGGTTTGGATATGGAGAAGATGGCTTTCATGCTTTTATCCCTTCGGAAAATGGAGGGTCGGTGACCGAACGCTTTGCAACTGAACAGACCAAGTACTATATGTGCTACGCCTATTATCCTTCCGATTTTGGCTCCAATGGCCTGCCAAAGCTCAATTTGGTAGAGGAAGACCAACTGGACGAAACAATGGACTTGACCAATGTGACCAACGACGGGGCCGTGGTTTTCAGGGGGGGGGGAGATGGCGCCCTGGCCGAAAGGAGGGACTACTTGTTTGTCTTGGCCTGTACCGGTGAATACGGGCAGTCCCACGGAGGGACAACTTCCTCGGTGCTGTCAACTTTGGTCACAGCGACCAGCACCATGAACATGCTTTTGGAAAGGGACATAGACGTGCGCTTCATACTTCACCCACAAAACGACCAAGTTGTTTATCTGGACCCGGGCACAGACCCCTACCAAAATTCTAATTTGGGCGGTGCGCTTTTGGGCCAAAACCAAAGCCTTTTGGACCAGGTCATAGGCATCGGCAATTATGATGTCGGGCACGTATATACTGGTGCTTGTTCGGATGTAGGGGGGGTCGTGAGCGGTACTGTCTGCGCTACCGGAAAAGCAAGAGGGGTGACCTGTAACTTTTCCAGCAATGTAGTAGCGACAACTTTGAGCATTGCTGCCCATGAAATCATGCACCAATTCAGTGGCGGGCACACCTTCAACCATTGCCCGGGCAATGAAGGCCAGTTTTCTTCTTCTTCGGCAAGGGAGCCGGGCAGCGGTTCTACCATTTTGTCCTATCAAGGGGCTTGTGGAGCAAGCAACATCCCCGGCCCGGCCAATGTCATGTACAATGCGGGAAGTATTTCTGAGGTCTATAGTTACACGCGCGATCAAGGCGGGAATTTTTGCTCGACCGTTGCGGTCTCCACCAACCATTCTCCGACAGTCACCGAAAATTACTCCGATGGTTTTTACATCCCGGTCTTGACCCCGTTTGAACTGGAAGTGTCTGCGGAAGATGCTGACGGAGACCCGCTCACCTATTCTTGGGAACAATGGAACAGGACACCGAGCGCACCGCTTGGCTCGCCTTTTGGAGATGCGCCGACGTTCAGGGTTTATGACCCCGTGACCTCTCCCAAAAGGGTTTTTCCAAAGCTGCCCACCATCTTGTCGAATACCAACGAAATAGTAGAAATACTCCCTGCATACAGCCGCAACCTTGAGTTCCGGTGTGTGGTACGCGACAATAATACCGACGAAGGCGCAGGGGGCGTAACTTGGGCCAGTGTTTCTTTTGAGGCCACCGAGTTGGCAGGGCCCTTCAGGGTCACCTATCCGAACAGCGGCCTAGAAGTATGGAAAGCAGGGGAGGAAGTAGAAATAACCTGGGACGTGGCCAATACCGACAACGACCTCGTAAAATGCCGCTCCGTCAACATCTGGATTTCCACCGACGGTGGCCTCTCTTTCAGCCACCTCCTTGCTTCGGCTACGCCAAATGACGGCAGCGAAGTGGTCACCGTCCCCGACCTCGTTTCATCCAATGTGCGGGTACGGATAGAAGCTGCGCAAAACATATTTTTCGACCTTTCCAATGAAAACTTTAAAATCGTTGAAGCCGATGCCCCTGCCTACTCCGTCGGCCTCAGCCCACAATGGCAGCAGGCCTGCGTGCCGTCGGTAAGCATGGTAGATGTCAATATCGGTTCTATCCAAGGCTTCGATAGCCCCGTCGCACTGGAAATATTGGGCGGGCTGCCACAGGGAGCGCTTGCTTCCCTCAGCAGCGACCAGGCAATGCCCGGTCAACCTGTCACTGTTTCTTTTGACATGAACGACGTGACCCTGGGCGGGCTTTACGAAGTCGAACTACGGGCAATTGCGGGAACGGACACCACTTATAAAAGCATCTTCCTGCAAGTTGTTTTCAACGACTTCTCGGCATTGACGCTCGATGGCCCGGTCAACGGCAGCTCCGACAACGGCCTCAGCCAAATGTTCACTTGGACAGACCTGCCCAACGCCGACCTCTATGATTTCCAGTTGTCAACCAGCCCCGTTTTTGAAGCGGGGACGATACTCGACGAGGCTTATGACCTTACCGGAAACTCCTACCAAGTAGATTTTGCGCTGGAAGAAAGCACCACCTATTACTGGAGGGTCCGCCCTTCCAATATCTGTGGCCATGCCGATTTCTCTTTGAAAAGCACCTTCCAGACCTTCTCTTCAACCTGCTCGCCCATAGTGAGCGAAGATGTTCCAAAAAATATTTCGGCCATTGGCCTCCCGGTCGTCGAATCTCAAATAACGGTGCTGGAAAGCGGCATCATCTCCGATGTCAACATCAAAGACCTGAAAGGTACCCACGATGCCCTCCCCGATTTGCAGGTGAAACTCATCAGCCCCGCAGGCACGGAGGCGCTCCTGTTCAGAGAAATCTGTGGCAACGTGAGCACTTTCGACCTAGACCTGGACGACGAGTCCCCATTTGAAATACAATGCCCGCCGTTAAACTCCCTGTCCTACCAGCCGCAAACGCCGCTCTCCGTTTTTGATGGGGAAAACACCCTCGGCAACTGGACATTGGAAGTGGCTGTCATCAACACGGATGGAACAGGAGGGGTACTGCAAGGCTGGACTTTGGAGTTTTGCGCAAGCGTTGATGCCCAGCATCCCTTCCTTTTGCACAACGACACCATATATGTACGGCCCGAACAAACCGCCATCATCCACAATTACGAACTGTTTGCCGGAGACCCCGACAATACCGCAAATGACCTGAAGGTCAATATTATTGACAATACAAAATACGGCTATGTTGCCAGAAACGGAGTGCCCCTGGAGGTCGGCGATTTTTTCCGCTTTACAGAGGTCAATGCTGGTATCATTACTTACACCAATACCCATCCGGAGGAGGTTTACGACTTCTTTACCTTTACCATTACGGACGGACAGGGCGGCCTGCTCGGTACGCCGCGCTTCAACATCGTCATTGATGAAAATGCCGTTACCGGCACAGATGAAGCAGCCCTTGCCAATAAAATGCTGCTCTTCCCCAACCCGGCTTCTTCCCTGCTGAACGTCAACTTCCAATTGCCGCTTACCAGCGGGGCATCTGTTTTTGTCACCGACGTGAGAGGGCAGCTTGTTGCAACCCAATCGGTTGCGCAGGCAAGCCAAAAAACCCAGCTCGACCTGAGCAGTTATGCCAACGGCATTTACTTCATCTCCGTCCGCTCGGCGGATGAGGTACTGACCAAAAAATTTGTGGTGCAACGATAACGGTAGGAAATTAAAATGAAAATGAAAATTAAAATGAAAAACTCCAGTCTGCTGGTATAGCAGGCTGGAGTTTTTCATTTTAATTTTCATTTTCATTTTAATTTCCTAGTGTGGCACACCTATTGTCATAAAACGGCAAACCCTTCTCCTTTCTCCCTTCCCTCCTTTTTGTATTCACCGCATTTTT
>DROJ01000448.1 GCA_011321935.1 Bacteroidota bacterium
CCTTCCGATTTAGGCGACGTTATTTTTGATGCAGGCGATGCAAAAAAATAGAGCATAGTGGTTCTATTTGACATTTTTTTAAAGAAGCCTGCATTAAAAAGAACAAGCATAAACGGAAGGTTATTATTCGCCGACCCCTAAATATCATCCCCGATCCTCCCGTCTCGTTCCCTTCGCCGTTCCACTCGCCCATACGAATACCCGAAAGATGCTCGATGATTAAATTTGATCTTTTCGTAACATCAGTCAATAAGGCCATAAAACCCCAATTCAGTCAGGCCAGAGGTCATCAAACCAACAGCCTGCTTTTTTAGATTCTTTTTTAAATAGTCTGATCATAAGTTTGGTATTGGATAGTTTTTCCCGTTTGCCATATTCTTTCAACTGCATTTTCAGCACCCTGAATTTTGTGCCCTGAGCCTGATAGGCGTATTTATAGAAACACCTGAACATTTCCATTCCATTTTCGAATTCGTGCCATTGGTTTTGCTGCCGGGACAGGAAGCTGTTCCTTAACCTTTTTTTCTCAAAAAAAGCCCTCACGTTTTCCGAAGTAGTGGCCACATCAACGCTCCAGGTAAATGCTTGGTTTTCTGGGGCATTTTTGTCAAAATGAATATCAAAGCCAGTTTGGAAAAGGATGTCCAACCAGATAAAAAAAAGCTGGGTCTTTTCATTTCTGGTCTGTACCCAATTTTCAGGCAGATTGCCTTTCATGTCCTCCGAAATTGGAGGATAGGGCAGATTGATTTGTCCTTTTGCGAGGACATTGGCCAACATTAATATGAAAATCAAAATGGCTTTTAATATGAAAATCAAAATGGCTTTCATGATGTAAATTATTGGCGGTGTATCAAACGTAATGCTTTTTTTTCGAGGGATTCACATCCCTCGCTAAGATATGCCGTCCCTGCGAGACTAGGTGGAAAGCAGGTCTATCATAATCCCGCAGGGACGGCATATCTTAGCGAGTGTCGTGAGACCCTCGGAAAAAAAGAAAAAGAAGCATTACTCATACACTGCCAAATTATTAAATGGTAAAATTAGATTCCAAAACAACGCAGCCATTTGATGATAAACTTTATCCCTCAACGGTTTAACTTTTTTTCGAAACAAGGAGGCTGAACAAGATGGTGTCTACTTGTATTTAGCAAATGCCTTTCTTTTATTTTTTCGGTCAAGTCTCTATTTTGTAGCTTGCGCTTTGAATTTGTTTTTTATCAGATGAGCCTACCCAAAAATTTGGGTGGCTACCATAACAAACCCAACACAGCATGGCCACCAGCAAAGAGAAAACAGCCCGCCCCAAAACCTCGGCGAAAGCCCGCCCGCGCAAAAAAGTAATAAAGCCAAAAAAGAAGCGAAAAGAAAAAAAGATCAGCTACCACCGCCAGCCCGAGGAGATGCCACTCGCCACATGGCAGGCAGGCCTCCGCAAGCAGTACGGCAAGGAAAGCGCCTTCACCATGACCAACATCGGCGGCCACCGCGTCTTTTCCGATTGGTCGGTGCGCAACCCCGAAACGGGCAACACCTATAAAGTAGCCATCCGCTCCCGCGACGACAGTGCCAATTTCTGCTCCTGCATGGACTACAAGACCAACCGCCTCGGCGTGTGCAAGCACATCGGTTTTGTGCTGCACAAACTCGAAAACATGCACGTCAAGCGCATCCTCAAAGCAGGCTACGTGCAGTCGCATTCCTCCATCTACCTCGACTACCGCAACGGACGGAAAGTGAAATTGAGCATCGGCACAGAAGACCGGGAGGAATATGAAAAACTGGCCAAAAAATACTTCGACAGCAATTTCGAGATGACGGCCACCGGCTTTTCCAAATTTGAAAAAATGCTGACCGAGGCCAAAAAAATCAACGGCACTTTCCGCTGCTACGACGACGCACTGGAATTTGTGCTCGGACAGCGCGACCTGCTCAGCCGCAATGCCAAAATTGACCGCCTCTTTGCCAAAGGCACCGACAGCCCCTTGTTCGACAAACTGACCACCGTCAAGTTGTACGGCTACCAAAAAGAGGGCGTCCTCTTTGCCGCAAGGGCAGGCCGCTGCCTCATCGCCGACGAAATGGGGCTGGGCAAAACCATGCAGGCCATCGCCGCTGCCGAGCTTTACCAGCAAAAATTCGGGGCTACGAAGGTGCTCGTCACCTGCCCCACCTCCCTCAAATACCAATGGAAAACCGAGATTGAACGTTTTACAAAAAACAAGGCGCACGTAGTGGAGGGCACCATCATCAAGCGGCGGCAACAGTACGCCGAAGTGACCGCACCCTACATGATCGTCGGCTACCACACCGTAAAAAACGACCTGCAACAGCTCAACGACCTCGACTTCGACATCCTCATCCTCGACGAGGCGCAGCGCATCAAAAACTGGGCAACGCAGATCAGCACTGCCATCAAAAAACTCAAAACAAATTATGCCTTCGTGCTGACCGGAACGCCGCTCGAAAACAAGCTGGAAGAACTCTACTCCATCATGCAGGTCATTGACCAGTTCCGGCTGCCGCCGCTTTATTTGTTTTTGGAAAAATACCAGGTCAAGGACGAAAACTCTGGCCGCGTGGTCGGCTTCAAAGATTTAAAAAACATCAGCCATGTCCTCTCGGATGTACTCCTCCGCCGCACCAAAAAACAGGTGCTGACCCAACTCCCCAAACGCATGGACAAGACCCTGCTCGTGCCCATGACCGAAGACCAGATGATCATCCACGACGAGTACAAAGAGGTAGTGGCCAAGCTGGTCGCCAAATGGATGCGCCAGCGTTTCCTCAACGAAAAAGACCGCAAGCGCCTCATGCTCTCCATGAGCCAGATGCGCATGGTCTGCGACTCCACTTACGTACTCGACCAAACCACCCGCCACGACACCAAGATCACTGAACTGATGGCCATTTTGGAAGAATTTTTTACCAACGACGACCGGGGCAAAGTGGTCATTTTCAGCCAGTGGAAACGCATGCTCGACCTCGTGAAAGGGGAACTCGAAGACCGGGATGTGGGCTTCCAGTACCTCCACGGCGGCGTGCCCAGCAAGAAGCGCGGCGACCTCATCAAGTGCTTCAAAGAGGACCCCGATTGCCACATCTTCCTCTCCACCGATGCGGGCGGCGTGGGTCTCAACCTGCAGGCTGCTTCGCTCGTCATCAACCTCGATATTCCCTGGAACCCCGCCGTGCTGGAACAGCGCATCGCCCGCGTGTGGCGCATGGGACAGGAGAACGCCGTGCAGGTCATCAACCTTGTGAGCGCGGGCACTATCGAGCATCGCATGTTGGGTGTTTTGAAATTCAAGGCATCGCTCGCCAAAGGCGTCCTCGACGATGGGGAGGACGTTATTTTTATGGAAAAAAGCCGCTTCAAGGAGTTCATGGGCAAGATGGTGGACCTCACCGGAGGGCAGTGGGTTTCGGATACCGAACAGCAGGCGACCATGGAGGAAGAGACCGCCGAACTCGCCCCGCAACCTGCCCCCGAAGAGCAGCCCGAACCTGCCATGCCCACCCCCGCCGACAAGCAGCCCGCGGCACCGTCTCCCATCCCCGGCGACGACGATGTGCCTGTGCCTGTGCCTGCGCCTGCCGCCGGGAAGGACAGCGCCCCCGGGCAAGCACCGCTCGGCGGCACTCCCTCCACGCCGGAGGAACTCGTGCAGTCGGGCGTTTCTTTCCTCACCGGCCTCGCCAAGACTTTGAGCAGCCCCGAAAAGACGCAACAATTGGTGAGCAGCCTGACGGCAAAAGACGAAAAAACAGGGCAGACTTATTTGCGGATACCGGTGGAGAACGAGGCCGTGGTGTCGAACGCTCTGCAGGTGCTGGGGGGATTGTTCAAGGCATTTGGGCAGTAGTGCAGTGATTCGTAATTAGCGGACTATTTATTTTTTGGTAAATACCACATTGTCAAGGATTTGGCGAACTAATCACTAATCAACTAATTACGAATCACTGCACTACGGCTTCATCATAATCATTGATTGCCTCATCGGAAAGTTGGACATTATAGATCATTGGGGCAAATTGTGTTTTTTGTGTACCCTGTCCCTGACCTCCCTCCACGGCTTGTTTTTTTCAGGATTGGCGACCGCTTGTGCAGCTCTTTTTTCGAGCCATTCTTTGCCTGCCCCGGTCAGTTCGTGTTCGTCGAAAAAATTCTCTGCTGGTTTGCTGTCTTTGGTTTCAGAAGATGTTTGAGAATAAGCATTATACAAGAAATCAACGTATAGATATAGATGCCGTTGAACCGGTGCAGGAAGGTGGTGGATTTTATCAATAACTTCAGTTTCCGTCATTTTAGATGAATTTAGATGGACGACAAATCTAAGATTAAGAGGGGATAAGTACAAGCCTGCGGTCAAGTTCGCAGGAATGGCCTGATTAAAAGAAAATGATTCCACACTGCGATTGGGCAGGAATGATGAACCTCTTAGGGATTGCCACTCCGAAATTAATTCGCTATTTTTGAAAAAAATAAAAACATGGAAGCAGCTATCAAAATACCGCTGACAAGGACTGAATTGTTAGAATTAGGGACAGGCCTCGTCAAATTTCCAGCTACTTGGGAAGAGTACTGGGAAATGCTAGGAAAAGTAGAATACGATATTGAATACCAAAACGGAGAAATCATTGCTATGGGATATGAATCAAACCCTCACGGAAACATCATTTTTACGCTGTCAAATTTATTGGGGAATATCTTTATAGAGGACAGCTTTCAAGGTTTTGCCGAAAACCGTCCAGTTTATTTAAAATCTTGCCAAAGGGTTTTCAACCCTGATGTTTTCCTGATTGACGGCCCTTCCAAATTGTTCAACTACGCCCCCGGCCTCAACGCCGAAACCAACCCCTTCCTCATCGTCGAAGTCCTCTCCAAATCAACCTATGACCACGATTGGGAAAACAAACTCCCCTGCTACCAAGACCTGCCCTCGGTGGAGCATATTTTGTACATCGAGTCGAGGTTCCCTGCCGTTACCCTTTTTACCAAAAAAGCCGACGGCTGGGGCAAGGCATTTTTTAACGAAAAAGAAGAAGTGGTGGAAATCAGGGGGCATGGGCTTTCGGTGGGAAATATTTATAGGAAGACTTTGTATTTTAGGTAGTGTTAATTTTGACGTGATTTCAAGCACTGAGGCCAAGCCCCCGTCTCCGCTGCTTTGTCATCCGCCTTTAGGAGGATCTGTTTACGTTAGAAGTGCAGCCATGCAGCCTCCCTAACGTGAGCAGATCCGCCTAAAGGCGGATGACAAAGCAGCGGAGACGGGGGCTTGAGTGCTTGGAAATCAGATAAACATGTTTCTGCCTATCACGTCAAAATTAA
>DROJ01000449.1 GCA_011321935.1 Bacteroidota bacterium
GCGTATCAGGAACAGATACCTCGGATTCTGCTCTATTTTAGGAATAAAATGAGTCTTATCCACATAGTAGAAATTACTCTCCCTGAGTTCTTTATAATCGCTTATGCCGTAGGGTATCATGGTTATTTTCGAAATAATTTAAGCACGGAGTCCGAAACTAAATCTTTCATCCGGGGCCCTGTCCACTTTTCAAAAAAACATTTGCGCATTTGCGGCAACTCACCAATCAACCCCGGAATTATAGAAAACACCTATTGTGGACTATGTGTTGAAAAAAGCAAAGAGTCGTAACTATTCGGGTTTTCCCACTGAAATCATTGCCCGTCATCAGCCATCTTCTTTGCCCCCTGCCATTCCTCCACGTGTACCAGTTCCCACCCATTGAAAACCAATATGACTTTTATGGTGTTTTCAGGGGCCTTGTACTTTTTCAACTGGTCACGGGCATCTGCGATTTTTTCTTCGAGGAGGGCTTCGCTAAATTCCTTGCGTTTAATGTACTTCAATTCGATAGCCCCACAAAAGGGGACATTTTCCGTAATGGGTTTCAGGAATATATCCACATAACCTTTGCCGGTTTTATGTTCGGTCATCACTTCGTGTTCGGTAATGACCTCATAAAACGGCGCCAGGGATAAGTAAGCGACCAAAAAGCCCTTGATATAGCTTTCGCCTGAAATATAATCCCTGACCTTTGAATGGGCATTGATTTGCCCGCCAAGCCAGTGGAAAACGGACATATCTTTCCGGGTGGAAAACAACTTCAGTTTTTGGGAAAACATATCGAGGTTGATGTCAAAAATCTTTTGTTCCTCCAATGCTTTTCGGATAAACTCTGCCAGGATTTTCTGCACGGTCTGATTGGGTATTTTCAATGTCAAATCCAGCACCTCGTATTTATCAATGGTAATCAGTCCGAGGTAAAAAAGCAGGGAGACAAAATTGCTTCTGCTCCGTATATCGAAGGCACTAAAGGCGTCCACTATTTTCAGCACATCGATTTTGCCTTCCGAAAGGATTTTTTCCAGCACGGAAAAATTGCCGTTCAGCCTTTTATCTGTTTGTATTAAAAAACGGATTTTGCCGTAATCGCTGCGCACGTTGATGTCTATGAGTTCCCGGGGTTCCATGTTTTCGGTTATCATGGAATTGAGATAATAAAGCACCATATCGGTATTATAAATGGTGTGACCGATATTCTCATTGAATTTGTAGCCGTCATACCATTTGTCCATCCTGTCGCGAATCATTTCCCTTCTGTCCGACAGGTTGAAGTGGTCCAGCATTGCGTCCAGTTCATCGCGGGTCACGCCGAGTATATCGTTGAATGGCAGGCGGGTGGTGATATTGCTGCCGATATTGTACCCGCTCGTCACATCGTACATCGCCAGTGGGCTGACGCCGGTGATGAACATTTTTTTGACGGGCGCATCGTTGCCGCCGGTCCCCGCCTTCAGTGTCTTGAAAAACTGTTTGTATTTGGAATCCTCCCCGGTCACCAGGTTTTCGTACTGCTGCTTGTCCTTCATTAAAAGCTCATTGATGAAGTTGTCGTACTCGTCAATCATCACATATAGAGCGGCATTGTCGAGCGAACAGCGGGAAAAAAGACTGTTCAGGTTGTTGTTCGAGTTTTCATCGGATATGTCAACCTCTATTTTATATTTTTCGACAAAGGTTTCCAGCCTTTTATTGACATACTTGTTGAAATTCCTCTCAGGGTTTTGGCTGTCCACCGCGCTAAAATCAAACCGCAAAATGTAATAGCTGTTCCGCTCTTCGGTTGGGTTGTTGCCAATGGCCGTGTCTTTGAACAGTGCC
>DROJ01000450.1 GCA_011321935.1 Bacteroidota bacterium
ACTGTGCGAAATAGTTCCTGAAAAAAGGGGCGGCCTGCACGGGGGCCTTGGCCAGTTCCATTTTGCCCGCTTCCATTTTCCCCAAATCGAGGATTTCGTTCACCAGCATTTCGAGGTTTTTGCCGCCCCGGTCGGCCATTTTGAGCAGTTCAGTTTGTTTTTCGGTCGCCCCTTTTTCTTTCAGCAAAGTGCGGACAGGGCCGAGCATGAGGGAGAGGGGGGTGCGGAGCTCGTGGCTCACATTGGCGAAGAAACGGGACTTGGCCGAGTCGAGGCTCCTCAGTTCTTCGGCCTGCCGCTGGATGAGGGCATTCTGTTCGGCGAGTTCCTTCCGGCCCTTCCGCTGCCGGTTGAAACCGATGAAAAGGCCTGCGGCCAAAAGGGAGGCGAGCACACCGACGAGGATGAGATAGGCCATCTGGTTTTTTTTGAGGCGGAGTTCGAGCGACTGTTTTTCCTTTTCGGCGGCCAGTTGTTCGGTTTCAAGCTGCAGGTAGTATTTTTTTACATCGAAGCCTGCGGAGACACTGTCTGCCGTTTCAGCATCGGCATACATCTCCCTTGTGTATTTGAGCGCATCGGCAAAGCGAAGTTCGGCCTCTGCTATTTGGGTTTTCATTTCAAGGTTGATGACCAAGCGGTCATACATTTTGTATTTGGACGAAATGGCATAAGCGGTATCAAGGTAGGCTTTGGCCTTGGCGGCACCGTGGCGTTCCCATTCCATTTTGGCGAGCCTGTGCAGGGCATAGATTTCAGACCAGGTGTCATGGGTGCCCCGCCTGTGAATCCGGGAGATGTTCAGGGCTTTTTGGTAAAGGGCCTCGGCCCGGTCGTATTTTCCCTCCATCGCCAGGAGGTCGGCACGGCCACTGGCTGCATGGAAGTCATAGCCCGAGTTTGCGAAGCGGACGGAATCAGAGGCAAGCAATTTTTCCAGGTACTCGACGATTGCGGTCAACTTGTCGTAATGCCCAAATTCTTCATAAATGTATTTGAGGCGGATACGGAGCTTGTTGGCCGTTTCCGTCATGTTCATTTCATCGGCCCTGGCCAGGGTCGCTTCCAGTTCGGGCAGGATTTTGTCTGCTTGGTCGAGGTGCCAGGCCCAGCCCTCCAGCATCAATGCCTTTATTTCAATTGCGGCCTGTTGCTTGCCTGCCTTTTCGTACACGGCCAACAATTTTTCCCGGTAAAAATTGGTCAGCCTGGTGTCATTGATGAAATTATAAAGTACAATCAGCCTTTCGAGGGCATCGGCTTCTGCGTCCAAATCCCCTTTCAGTTGTGCCAGTTTCACCAATTCTTTGGCCACGGGTATGCCAGCCCAGAATTCGTTTTGGCCTTCGAGTTTTTTCAGCACCTCGTCATAAGTCTTGTACAGGCAGCGCCTGTCATTGCCACAGTGGCGGCGGATTTTTTCGAGGACAAAATAACGGACGGTGTCGCCTCCCGGCTGTGCCAAGCGGGCTTCGATGAGTGGGAACAATGATTCGGTAAAGTCATCCGTCTGGGCGGCGAGGTTGTCTGGCGCTAAATTCAAAAGCAGGAGCAAAAGCTGCAAGCCCGTGATTTGCCTTAAATATTTAGAATTCATGTACCCCATAGATATGATAGTGCCAGTGAACAGCAGGTTCAAGGTTCGGGGTAAAAGTAGTTCAAAAAAATTGCTTTCCACTAGCGGGGTGACAGGGCGGGAAATTATTTGCCGTTTGCCCAAAGTGTTTGATACCAAAAGCCGCCACAAGGGCAGCAATTTGACCATTCTGGAAATAAGGCTATCTTTGGTCATAAATAAACAAAAACCAAGCGCATGAGAAAACGCCGCACCCGCCAGCACCAGATCGAGGATTTGAGCTACAATTTTGTGGAAAAGCAAGTATTGCTGGCTTTCCATATTTTCAGGAGGTACTCATTGAGGGATTATAGTTACGATGGAACAATAAG
Source organism: Bacteroidota bacterium (assembly GCA_011321935.1). GTDB lineage: Bacteria > Bacteroidota > Bacteroidia > Chitinophagales > Saprospiraceae > UBA6168. The sequence continues at coordinate 1,948 of DROJ01000450.1, forward strand.
CACTTTTAATGAGAAAGGAGAGGCCGAGGCGGGCATGATGTTCGTGCAAGTCAAAGCCACAGAAAAACCATGGTTTTCCAAAAGAAACGGTGGCTTTAGCCTGTCTTTGAGCAAACGGGATATTGAACTCTGGCTGGACGAATCCTATCCTGTAATAGTTGTATTATACGACGCCCAGAACGATGTTGGCTATTATGTTGAACTTCATTCTTATTTCAGGAAAAACCGCATTGCCTTGCAAAATATAAACAAGGAAAAGACGATATTTATAAAACGGGAAAACCTTTTTAGCCCATGTTGTAAAGCAAATGAGAAAAGCCAAAAATGAAATTAAAATGAAATTTTATGGAAAAAATGACCAATTATAAAGAAATTGACCCTAACTATGGTGAGCTTGCCAAGGCTTTATCTTCGTTGCAACTGAAAAACAAGAGCAGGGGAAAAAATTTTGTTTTTGTGGACAAGCAAGGTGAAGTGATGGTGTTATTGCCGTTAAAAAACGAAAACGAAAAAGTGAACAAAGCCCGTTTTGTGTCAGTTTCGTACAACCTTGCTGATTTGGGGATTATAGACCACCCCCACGACCTCGGCAAGATGATAGAACAAATGCGCCTCGCCGAAAAGCAGGTTGCCGCTTGAACCTGAAACCATTGATTCGCTAAAACAAAACCGTAGGGCAAGCTGCCCGGCGGTTTTGTTTTTTTTAATAAAGGTAAAGCGCCCGGTTTTCTCAAACATCCAAAACAAATAACCCCGTTTTTTCAAAACAAATCCCCTGCTCGTCCGCTTAAAAGGATGTGCATTCCTTCCTACTTTTGCATCCCGGACAAGGCGCAAAACCTAAACCAACGTTAGCAATAAAAACTGGCTCATTCCGATATGAAAATTCTAAAAAAAATCCTGATCGCAGTCGTCGTGCTGCTCGTCGTGTTCATCGGCGCACTCGTTGCCATCCCTTATTTTTTCAAAGACGAAATAGTGGCGGAGGTCAAAAAAGCCGTCAATGAAAACCTCAACGCCACGCTCGATTTTTCGGACGTGGACATCAGCCTGCTCCGCGACTTCCCCAATGTCAGCCTGAAAATGATGGACTATTCCATGACCGGGCAGGACGAATTTGAGGGCATAAAACTCGTGGCCGGAAAGACCTTCGGCGTGTCGGTCAATTTCTGGTCGGCATGGAATTTTGGCGAAGTGCCGCTCGAAATCCGCTCCTTCAATTTGGAGCAGCCGGAGGTGAACGTCATTGTTCTCCGCAATGGAAAAGCGAATTACGACATCACCAAACCGACGGAGGAAACGGCCGAAACCACTCCCTACCAAATACAGTTGCAGTCTTATTCCATCACCGATGGCAACATTGTTTTTGATGATCGGCAAGGTGGGACTTTTATGGAAATGACAGGTCTCAACCACCAGGGGAAAGGCGACTTCACGCAGGATGTTTTCGACCTGCAGACCAGCACTTCCATCGCTGCGATGACTGCCCGTTCGGGCGGCGTTTCTTATTTGAAAAAAGCAAAAGTGGCCTATGAGGCAGGTTTTAACATTGACCTCCCCAACTCGAAATACACCCTCCGGGAAAACGACCTCGCCATCAACGACCTCCACCTGAAAACGGATGGCTGGCTGGCCACGCCCCCCGACGGCGCTATTGACATGGACCTTACTTTCAATGCTCCGCAATCTGATTTCAAGTCCTTGCTCTCGATGATCCCCAACGCCTATATAGAGGGCTATGAAAATGTAAAAGCAGCGGGTACGTTTAAGCTCGATGGCATGGTAAAAGGCAAATACAGCGCCTCGCCCGAAAGCTACCCTGCCTTTAAAATCAACTTCAACATTGCCGGAGGCGATATAAAATACCCCGACCTGCCGATGGGCATTTCTGGCATCAATACCGATGTGGCCATCAACAGCCCCTCTTCCGATCTGGACAAAATGCTGGTTGATATTGCAAAGTTCAACCTCAAGGTCGGCAACAACCCCATCGGAGGTTTTTTTAAATTAAAGACCCCCATTTCCGACCCCGATGTGGACACCAAAATAAAAGGCGTGCTCGACCTCGGCGACCTCGCCCGTGCTTTCCCGATGGAAGGCGTAAAAACCCTCAACGGCATGGTCAACGTGGACATGGCCGCCCATACCAAAATGTCAACCATAGACCGGGAGGACTATGCTAGTGTGGACATGTCGGGCAGCGCTTCCATCGAAAGGATGGACTATGTGGCCGACGGGATGCCCCCGGTGCGCATTGATGCGATGCGCCTGTTTTTTACGCCAAAAAATATGGAGGTCTCGAATTTTGATATGAAACTTGGTAAAAGCGACCTGCGCGGCAGCGGAAAGATAGACAACATCCTCGCCTATTTCTCTCCCGATGTGACCATGAAAGGCGACTTTAAAATCCGCTCCAATTATTTCAACGCCGACGAGTGGATGGAGTCCAGTCCGCAGTCCGATAGTCCGCAGTCGGCAGTCAGTCCACAGTCCGACAGTCCGCAACAGGCAGGCGGGGAGGAGGGACTTTTTGACCGGTTTGACTTCAATGTGGACAGTGAAATAGGGAAGCTGGATTACGATGTTTATCAGTTGACCGACCTGAAAGCGAAAGGGCATTTTACGCCCAACAGGCTGACAGCGAGCAATTTGAGCGGAAAAATCGGGAAGAGCGACTTTGCTGTTTCCGGTGTGCTGACCAATATTTGGAACTATGTTTTCAAAAACGAGACCCTCGGCGGCAACCTCAAAATGACCTCCCGTTACATGAACCTCAACCAGTTTATGACCGAGGAGGAAACGCCTGCCGCTGCACCCGCCGAAGCTGCCGAACCCTTCCTCGTCCCCGAAGGCATGGACATCAACATGACCGCCGACATGGACAAAGTGATCTACGACAACATGGAACTCCGCAACGTAAACGGCGGCCTGAAAGTGGCCAACGAAGCCGTTGTTTTTGAAGACCTGACCGCAAATACCCTCGGCGGACAAATGGCCATCAAAGGCGGCTACGACACTAAAGACCACGAAAAGCCGAAGTTCGACCTCGGCATGCAACTTGCCAAAATGGACTTCCAAAAGGCATTCAACGCCTTCAACACTTTTCAGGCCATTGCGCCTATCGGCAAATACATAAAAGGCAACTTCGACACCCGTTTCAACATGAGCAGCGTACTCGGAAAAGACCTCATGCCCGACCTCGAAACGCTCACTTCCGACGGCTTCCTGCAGACCATCAACGGGAAGATCAGCGGCTTTGGCCCGCTGCAAAAAGTGGCCAACACACTCAACGTGGATGCCTTTAAAAACTTCGACATCAAGAACACCAAAAACTGGTTCACTGTCAAAGATGGCAGCGTGACCCTCCAAGAATTTGACCACCAATACGAGGACATCGCCATGAAAATTGGCGGTACGCACAAGATCACCGGCAGCGGCATGAGCTATTATATCAATGCTAAGATACCCCGGGAAAAGATCGGCAAAAACCCGCTCGGTGCGGCGGCCAATTCTGGTTTGGAACTATTGGCCGGGCAGGCATCCAAATTGGGACTGAACGTAAACGCTGGTGAGTTTGTGAATGTCCGCATCGGCATCACGGGCACTATTACCGACCCTAAAATCGACATCAAACTGTTGGGCACAGAAGGCGAAGCACAATCGGTGCAGGACGCCGTGGTGGGCACCGTAAAAGATGCCGCCAACGAAGCCGTGGACAAAGCCAAAGCCGATGCACAGGCCCGCTTGGAAGCGGAAAGGAAAAGGGCAGAAGAAAAGGTAAAAGAAGAAGCCGACCGCCTCGCCAAAAAAGCCACCGACGCCGCCAAAAAGAAGGCAGAGGAGGAAGCGAAAAAACTCGCCGACGAAAAGGCGAAAAAATTGGCGGATGCTGCCAAAAGGAAAGCGGAGGAGGAAGCCAAAAAATTATTGGACGAAGAGAAGAAAAAGAAACTGGAGGATTTAATCCCGTTCAAGAAGAAGAAAAAGGGTGGGGGAGGGTGATGGGGTTTTATTAACGTCGGCAGGGTTTGGAATCTTGCCGATGTTTGAATTTTTGCCCCAACCAATTTATAATTCATAGCTTTCTTGTAACTGCTTACCACCCCTCGAAATCCCGGAGGGATTGAATTTGAATAACCCAGGATGCCTGCCTGCCGGTAGGCAGGAAATCCGGGGTATCGGTAACGATGGGAAACAACCCCAGAGGGGTTGAATGTCGGCCATCTGGATTCACGTTCAACCCCTCTGGGGTTGTCATCGACCCTCTTCGCACACCCCCGGATTTCCTGCCTACCGGCAGGCAGGCATCCGGGGCTATTCATATTTAATCCCTTCGGGATTTCGAGGGGAGTGGTAGGTAGTGGTTCGATTCGTAATTAGCGGACTCATACTACTATACATCAGTTTATTGTTAGAAAGACAGATTGTTGCCAACTAATTGGTTATGAGCGGGTTACAAAACCCACTGGCAGTATGTCCCATTTTTATCCAATAAG
>DROJ01000451.1 GCA_011321935.1 Bacteroidota bacterium
AAAAGGAGGGAAATTATTTAAAATGGATTTCAGAAAAACAATAACGTGAGTCTATTTATGTAGAAAAGCAAAGGTATAAATAGTGATTAAAAAACAAGGTATCCAAAAAAATATAATTTTTTCATGCTTATAAAATAATTGAAATATAGCGGGCTAAAGACAAAGAAGGAGGGGTCGGTCATCCTCCATGCTCCAGAGCTTCTCCGCAATACTTGCAATATTCAGCATCGGCATCGTGGCCTTCCTCTCCACAATAGCGGCATGCTTGGGTCGTCACCCCTGTTTTTTTATTTTTAAAAAGCTCAACAGAAACGATGCCCGTGGGCACGGCCAATACGGCATAACCAAGTATCATGACAATAGCGGAAAAGAAACGCCCGAGGGCTGTGGACGGGGTAATGTCGCCGTAGCCCACAGTGGTCAAGGTCACGATGGCCCAATAAACAGAGTGGGGGATGCTCGAAAAACCGCTGCCTTCCTGCCCACCCTCCACGATGTACATGACCGACCCGATGATGGTGACGAGCAAAACGACAAACAGCATGAAAACAGTGATCTTGGCCCGGCTGGCCTTCAGCGCCCGCAACAGTTGGTCGCCCTCTGCAAGGAAATGGCCGAGCTTGAAAACCCTGAAAACCCGCATCAGCCGCAGTATGCGGATGACCAGTAATGACTGCGCACCAACGATGAACAAACTCAGGTAAGTCGGCAATATGGCGAGCAGGTCAATGATGCCAAAAAAACTCTTGGCGTAACCCAGCGGGCGGTAAACGCAGTACAGCCGCAGCAGGTATTCGATGGTAAAAAAAATGGTGAGTGCCCATTCGATGATGAAAAACAGTTCGCCATATTTTTCATTGAGGGAGGAGACGGTCTCCAGCATGACGGTCAGCACGCTGCCAACGATCATCACCAAAAGGATAACGTCGAAGCGCTTGCCCCACGGGGTGTCGGCCTCGAAGATGATCTCGTGTATCTTCTCTTTTAATGGGCTGAATTCTTTGTTGTTGGGCATTTTGGAAATTAAGAAATTAAGAAATTAAGAAATTAAGAAATTGGGAAATTGGGAAATTGGGAAATTAAGAAATTGGGAAATTGGGAGGGGCGCTAATTTCAGAAAAATTGGGCAAGTGGTTTAGAAAAAAACAAAATACCCGCTTGAAGGTGGCCAAAGAAGCCGCGCCCGGTTTTTAAAACAAATGCAAAAAATTTTATATAAACGGGAAAGCTCCCTACCTTTAGCCGCATCTATTTTTCTGCAAAGGCTCGGCCCCTGGGCTTCCCGGAAACCAATTTCCTTCCTTTAGAGCTTTTCAGTTGAAACCATTTCCAAAAGAACTCCTTTTGGAACAACCATTCAAATCATGGCAAACAACCAGACCCTCCAACGCATCAAGGCCATACAGGCGCGCCTCGGCCTCGTGGCCGATGGCATCATTGGCCCGGCTACCCTAACCGCATTGGAAAACATCATCGGACAGGTGCTCGGCCAGCCTGAGGTGGCCGTTGCCCATCAAATGAAAATCTCCCAGAAAGGGCTGGGGCAGATCATCAAATTTGAGATCGGCTCAAAGGCATATTACAACCGGAAGCTGAAATCGCCCGTTTGGCCGGGCGGGCAAAGCGGCGTGACCATCGGCGTCGGTTACGATCTGGGCTACCACTCGGAAAGGCAGATCGCCCGCGATTGGAAAGGCCGGGTGGACGATGCCGACCTCAAGGGCTTGCTCAGAGTATCGGGCATCAAGGGGCGTGCCGCCAAAAGGAAAGCCGCTTCCCTCCACCATATCTCCATCCCTTACCAAGTGTCGCAAGAAGTGTTTCTGACCCGCGTACTGCCCGATTTTGCGAAGCAGACAAAACGCGCTTTCCCTAGCGTGGGGGCATTGCCGCCCGATGCACAGGCCATGCTGCTGTCGCTCGTGTTCAACCGGGGGCCGAGCGTGGCCAACAACAACAGGCGCCGCGAAATGAGGAACATCAAGCTGCTCGTGCCCTCGGGCAACCTCCCTGCCATTGCTTCGGAAGTGCGTTCGATGATCCGTATCTGGAAGGGAAAGGACATCGAAAGGACGATGACCCGGCGTCGGAACAAGGAGGCAGAGATGATCGAAAATGCGCGGGACGAAAGCATTCTGCCGGAGGCGGAGGTCATCTTGGTATGAGCTGGTAGCATTAGGAGTCGCTTCGGGAAAGGCTGCGCTACCAATAAGGCGGTTGGCAAAGTTTTCCGAATTGTGCTAAATTTCCGCATGAAAAAACTGCAACTGAAAGTTTCCCTTTTTTCCTTCCTTTTTTTGCTGCTGGGCGCGGCCGGCATTTCGCAGGCCAACCAAGCCCCCGTACCAACTTTGGAAAGCCCGTACAACACCATGTTGGTACACCTCTATTATTTACAGCCCGACAGCTATGAACCGGAGATCGCAGCAAAGGCATTCAATGTGGAAGACAGTGTGCAGGCCATCCGTTTGGCCATCCAGTTAAAACAAGTGCTGGACGGGCGGGGGCTTTTTGTCCACCTCAACCTCTTGCCGCAACAAAACGACTACCTCGACAGCCTGACACAGCAGCCATTTTATACCCCTTTCCCCAAAGAGCTGCCAGAGGTTTATTTAGAAAAAACAGACAGCCTTTGGCACTATTCGCAGCAGACTGCCAATGCCATCCCCAGGCTGCACCGGGAGCTGTATCCATTTGGCACCGACCTTTTGGTCGGCCTCTTTCCCGATAGCGGACAAAGGAAATTTATCGGCCTTGCGGCATGGCAATGGGCGGGCACCGGCCTGTTGTTACTGCTTGCTTGGTTGTTGCAAATATTGATGTCGAGGTTGTTCCGGCCAATGGTGCGGCTGTTGGCCAAGTCGAGGTACAGCTCGCCGATAGAAGACAAAACGATGCTATGGAAGGTCGCTCAACTGGCCAGTTTCACAATACTGCTTTGGCTGTTGAAATCAGCGCTGCCGCTGCTCCAGCTGCCCGTCCGGGCAAATGTTTTTTTGATAAACGGGCTGGAAATGGCCATCGTGGCCGTCGGCGTTTGGCTGGCCCTGAGCATCATTGACGTGGTGATGCAATATGCCTTCCGCTATGCCTCGACCACCGAGCAGAAAATGGACGAACAGCTCATCCCCATCATGCGGCGCATGTTGAAAATAGTGGTGGTGGTAGGCGGCACCATTTATATTTTGCAATTGCTCGACGTGAACGTGACGGCGCTCATCGCAGGGGTCTCCATCGGCGGCCTCGCCCTTGCCCTTGCTGCGCAAGACACGGTGAGAAACCTCATCGGCTCGGCCATGATTTTTTTTGACAAACCTTTTCAGATCGGGGACTGGGTAGTGGCAGGAAGCAATGAAGGCGAGGTGATCGAGGTGGGCTTCCGATCCACCAAAATCCAAGCGGTGGACAGTTCCATCATCACGGTGCCCAATTCACAGGTATCTTCCGCTGCGGTGAAAAACATGGGCGTGCGCCGTCTCCGGCTGATGAAGGCGACGCTCGGCGTTACTTATGACACGCCGCCTGTTTTGTTGGAAAAATTCATTGCCGGCCTGCGGCAACTGATCGAAAAGCACCCCAAAACCAAAAAGGACAATTACCTCGTGCATTTTAACAGCTTTGGCGACAGCGCCCTGCAAATCTATTTCCGCACCCACTTGCTCACCACTTCCTTTGCCGAGGAACTGGAACTGAAAGAGGAACTGGCCTTCGGCATTCTGCAACTGGCCGAGGCGCTGGGCGTGAGGTTTGCTTTTCCATCGCAGACTTTGTTTATTGAAGAGATGCCGGGAAAGGCTTCTTTGGCGCCGGCCTATGAAACGGACGAGGAAGTTTTGGAGGAGAAATTGGAGCGTTTTTTTTCGGGGAAAAAGGAGGCGCATTAAGCTCCTTCCCCGAACAGTTCGACAAACTTAAAAGCCTTCCCGTCAAACAAGCCTTTATCGCTCAGCTTCAGTTCGGGGATCACCAACAATGCCATAAAAGAAAGGGTCATAAAAGGAGCGGCCAGGGTGCTGCCGAGTTTTTCTTTTACAAAAGCATCAATGGCCGCATATTTTTTGGCGACGCCGTAACCGTCTTCGGTCGTCATGATGCCGGCCACGGGAAGGGGCAATACTTGTTCTTCATTTGGGCCGACCGCACTGATGCCCCCCTTGTTTTCAATAATAAGGTTGACGGCACGGCAGAGCAGGCTGTCATCCGTTCCGATGGCGAGGATGTTGTGGCTGTCGTGCCCGACGCAGGAGGCGATGGCGCCATTTTTCAAATTGAAATTTTGCATGAACGCCAATGCGGGAGGGGCTTCTTGATACCTGTTCACCACTGTGAATTTCAAAAAATCGCGCTCCATGTCCGAGACCGCAAATCCATTTTCAATTTTTGGCGAAGCCGTAAAACTCTCTGTGACCAACTGCCCGTCCAATGCGCGTATTACTTTGACGGTTGACGGTGGGTGGTTGACGGTGGGTGGTTGACGGTTCACGGGGATGGCGAAAGCACTTGCTTTTTTTGTTGAAATATTAAATTGGTTGATCGGCTCGCAGGGGATGGAAGAGATGAGCGACCGCCCATTTTCGGCGACGAGTTGGCCATTGATCCAGGTCTGTTTGACGGTGAATTGTTGGAGGTCGTCGGTGATGATGAAATCGGCGGGGTCACCTACTTTCAATGTGCCGACGGGGAGGCCATAATGCTCTACCGGGTGCAGGCAGGCAGCGCACAAAACGTCGAACAGTTCGCAGCCGGAACGCAATGCCCTTGCTGCCAATTGGTTGATGTGCCCGAGGGCGAGATCGTCGGGGTGCTTGTCGTCGCTGCAAAACATGACCTGTGCGGGGAACTCTTTCAGCAGCGGTATGAGGGCATCAAAATTCTTGGCGGCGCTGCCTTCCCGGATGAGGATCTTGACGCCGAGCCTTGCTTTTTCCAAGCCCTCTTCATAAGTGAAGCACTCGTGGTCGGTGGTGATGCCTGCGGCAAAATATTTTTTTGCGTCGTCGCCCGTCACGCCGGGGGCATGGCCATCAATGGGCTTGCCGATGCGGTGGGCGGCTGCTATTTTTTTCATCACTTCCCCGTCGTTGAACAGCACGCCGGGGTAGTTCATCATTTCAGTGAGGTAATAGATTTTTGGGTCTTTTAGCAGTTCTTCCACAACCTGTGAATCCATGACGGCCCCTGCCGTTTCAAAGCCCGTGGCAGGTACGCAGGAAGGTGCGCCGAAGTGGAATTTGAAAGGTACGCGCCCGCCGTTTTCCATCATAAACCGCACTCCTTCCACACCCATCACATTGGCTATTTCGTGGGGGTCGGAAACAGTGCCGACAGTGCCATGCACTGTTGCCATCCTGGCAAATTCGGAGGGTACGAGCATGGAGCTTTCGATGTGGACATGCGCATCTACAAAACCGGGCATGATGTAGTCGTTGCTGGTGCCGGGGGTTTCTTGAATGGATTGGACAATGCCGTTTTCTATGCTTATTTCTCCATGGAAAATGCGGCGGCGGTGCAGGTCAATTATATTGGCGGTGAATTTCATTTTTATTTTTTGATGTTCGGTGCAGTGGTGGAATTTGTGCAAGGTTACAAAAAGTAGCGATTATTTATACTGAACCACTTTAGGTTTTCCCGAAGGTTCGGGACAGGTCGTGCATTTGCCCTCGCCAGCCCCCAGCCCCAGAAGGGGAGTACCTGCCCTCGATGCACAAAACCTAAAGTGGTTCAGTATATACCCGCCTTCTTAACATTTCGGAATATGAAAATCAGGTTTTTTTGTTTTGCTTTTTTGAGTGCATAATTATAGCTGGACAGACGCTAGCTGTGTCTATTAATGTACGGACAGGGACAACCAACAAATCCTGTTTTTGCGGCAGTTCTTGTTTTACCGTTTTATCAAAAGAAATAATTCCATTTGAAAATGCAAGGAAAATA
>DROJ01000452.1 GCA_011321935.1 Bacteroidota bacterium
ATGGCTGCCGTGGGTAGATCCGACCAAAGAGGTAAAGGACATCGAGGCCTTCATCAAAGAAAGCATGCAGCACAATGCCGACGGCACGCGCCTCACCACCTTTATTGTTTATGCTGGAAAATTGTCAGGTTCGCTCGGAGTTGTCCATTTCAACAAAGACAACAAGAGCTGCGAAATCGGTTATTGGCTCAGCGAGGAACTGCAAGGCCGGGGCATTATGACCAAAACATGCAACCGCTTCATCGAACACCTTTTCAAAACAAAAGACCTCAACCGCATCGAAATAAAAGTGGCCAGCGGAAACCAAAAAAGCCAAGCCGTACCCCTGCGCTTGGGCTTCAAAAAAGAAGGCACTTTGCGGCAAGGGCTGCTGCTCTACAACAACTTCCATGACCTCGAACTTTTTAGCTTGTTGAAAAACGAATGGCTGGAGCAAGCGGAAAAATCAGGCCTACACTCTAGTATATAGGGCATTCAAAACTTTTTTGTTTTAAAACCAAGAAAACTCAACAAAAATTTGAAAATACAATAATTTGTTTTAGATTTGCAACCGTATTGTTGAACGTACTTTAACCCAACATAAATTCATTCATCATGATCGGAGAAGACCGCATAGGATTAAACAATCGGTTTATAAAAGTTTTCCAGCTCTTGGAAGAGCGGGGAGCTATCATCAAAAATGACCGCAAAGGACGGGGCATCGGAGATGTGGCCGAAAAGATACTCGGCAACAGGGGCTACGGGCACATCGTCCGCGCCTTTTTGAACGAGAACGACAAGCGGGTCATCAGTTACTCACAGGCCAGAAAGTTTTGCCGAGAGTTCGGCATCAACGAAGATTACCTGCTCGACGGCACCGGCACTCCCTTTGGTTTTGACCTGCCCCGCAGTAGCAACGAACAAGGCAACTTCACCCGTGGGAATATCCTTTTCACCACTGTCGAAGCCTTTGCCGGAAGTACCCTCGGCCCCGATAGTTTCGATACCGAGGACACCTCTTGGTTCTCACTGCCCGGCCTGCAAGGCAACGGCCTCGTTGCTTTCCAGATAAACGGAAACAGCATGGAACCCCTCATCAATGACAACGACCTCGTCGTCTGCCGGGAGGTAGATCGCCTCGAAACCATGGACGACAACGATATATATGCCGTAAAAAACAATGGCTCGCTGTGGGTCAAGCACGTGCAGCGGATCTTTCACGGAAACCGCATCACTCACCTCAAACTGATCTCTGCCAACCACTTGGAGCATGACCCCTTTGTGGAGGAAGTGAACATGCACACCCGGCTTTATAAGGTTATCAGGAAAATCAGTGATTTCTGATTTCAGCCAATCCAGTGTTGTTAGCACTCAAAAGTGCTGACAACACTACTAAGCACCTCCAAAAAAAAACTCAAAGATTCGCTCATGTTCCGTTCGTGCTGATAGCCGCGAATTGCGCTAATTTAACCGAATTAAATTCGTCTGAAATTGGCGCTATTTGCGGCAACCAGCCTTTGCTGAGCAAAGCCTATTTGGCATCTTCTTAATCAGCCGAGGTAAATG
>DROJ01000453.1 GCA_011321935.1 Bacteroidota bacterium
CAAAAAATGTTGTACTTTTAGTCATAAGGCAAGTATTGATTTCGTGAATTTTGATTTTTGACACCTAAATTTACGATTTCTTTCTTGCCATTTTTTGTTTCAAACATTTTTATAAGAAAACCCTTGATTCGAGATGGACTTAATAGTGGAGCGTTGATTCACAAGCCAGCTACGGAGACGGATGAGACTGAAGACTGTGGACTAAAAGTCTTCAGTCTTCAGTCCACAGTCCTTCAGTCCACAGTCTGATTCGAGATGGACTTAATAGTGGAGCGTTGATTCACAAGCCAGCTACGGAGACGGATGAGACTGAAGACTGTGGACTAAAAGACTGCAGACTGAAGACTGCAGACTGCAGACTGTGGACTAACAGACTGAAGACTGAAGATGGACTGGAAAATATTTCTACATTTACCCGACGAATAAAATAAAGATTGCCGGGGGCATTGATCCGGAAGGGATTTTTGCCAGCGACACAAAACCAACTTTAAGACAAACATGGAAACTATTTTATCAATTTTGAGAGGCGTTTTGGGCATGTCCGTAATGCTCGGTTTTTTATACCTTTTGAGCTACAACCGCAAAGCGGTCAACTGGAAATTGGTGGGCAGCGGCCTGCTGTTGCAGATTGTATTTGGGTTTCTTGTTTTGCGAGTAGATATAATCACGGATGCCTTTGGCAAAATAGCCGATTTTTTTGTTGTGCTGCTGGGCTTCACCAATGCCGGCACGGAGTTTTTGCTGACCCCTTTTGGCCTGGATTCCATTGACGGGGCCTTCAACAATTTCGTTTTTTCCGTCCTTCCCACCATTGTTTTCTTTTCTGCGCTCACCTCCATGCTCTATTATTTTGGCGTCCTGCAAATGATAACCAAAGGCATCGCCTGGGTGATGAGCAAGACCATGAAACTGACCGGTGCGGAAAGCCTCGCCGCCGCCGCCAATGTCCTGATCGGACAAACGGAAGCGCCGCTCGTCATCAAACCCTACCTCGAAGGCATGAGCCGCTCGGAAATAATGTGCCTGATGGTGGGCGGTTTTGCCACTATCGCAGGCAGTGTTTTTGCGGCCTATATCAATTTCCTCGGAGGCGACGACATCGTGCTGCAACAAAAATTTGCGCGGCATTTATTGACGGCTTCCATCATGTCGGCGCCGGCAGCAATAGTGGCTGCCAAGATATTATATCCAGAAGACCGGGAGATTTCCCTGGAAGCGCAAAAGTTGAATGTGTCCAAAGAAAAATCCGGGTCCAACGTTTTGGACGCCATTACATTGGGCGCTACTGATGGGTTTAGACTGGCAGTAAATGTTGGTGTTATGTTGCTCGTTTTCACTGCCTTTGTTGCCTTGATAAATTATATCCTGACCGAGTGGGTCGGAAGCTGGACGGGCTTGAACGACTACGTTCTCACTTCTACCGATGGCCGTTTTGCAGGCTTCAATTTTCAATATATTTTAGGGCAGATATTTGCGCCCATTGCTTGGCTGCTGGGAGTGCCGTGGGAGGACAGCACTTTGGTTGGCCAATTGCTGGGCATGAAAACGGCCATCAACGAGTTTTATGCTTACGCACAACTGCCCGACCTGAAAGACCTCATGCAAGAAAAATCTTTGATCATCACCACCTATGCACTTTGCGGCTTTGCCAATTTCGCATCCGTCGGCATTCAGATCGGGGGCATCGCCTCCCTTGCCCCGGGGCAGCGGACAACCCTGACCCAAATAGCCATCAAAGCCATGATCGGAGGTACCATTGCCGCATTTTTGACGGCCATTATTGCGGGGGTTTTGATCTAAAAAAATAATGCACAAATTATTAATGCGAATAACGGGTTAAATTTTGCGAGCATTGATTTTCAATGGTTTAGGCTCCACGTTTACTAAACTTTAAAAGTTTAGTAAACGTAACGTCCTGAAAATCAGTAGTTTTTTTTAACCCGTTATTCGCATTATTATTCATAAATAAAACCCACTTTCATTTTTTTGAAAGTGGGTTTTTTAATTAAAAAAAATACTGCGAAATTTACCGCCTGTTTTTTTTAATAAAAAATCAATTGATATGAACAACAAAATATTGCTCATTGTACTTGTCAGCCTGCTCGCTTTTTTTGGTTATTCAAAATTTTTTTCTGGAAAAAACGACAGCTCTTTTAATCCTGAAATAATAAAAATAAATCCCGATCAAGTAACCAAAGTTGTCATCCAAACAAAAGCGGACAACTTTGAAAAAGCGGTGCTGGAAAAAACCGGCGACGGCTGGACAATTTCAAAAAACGGCAAAACTTATACTGCTGCGCAATCGGCAGTCAATAATTTTTTGACCAATTTAAGATCCGTCAATACATCTTATATCGCTGCTAAAAACGCTGATAAATGGGCCACCTATGAACTGGAGCCCGACAAAGCCACCCATATTACGGTATATAATGGCGGCAATGTTTTGGCCGATTTTTATATCGGTAAATTTTCCGTCAACCAGCAGGCGCAGCAGATCACTTCTTTCTTCCGCTTGGCCGATAAAGACGACATATATGCTGTCACCGGCATGGCCGGGATGACGCTCGGACAGGGCAGCAATTCTTACCGCGACAAGCAATTATTGAAAATGGAAATAAATGATATTGAAACACTGAACTATGAGGGCGACGAGGTGTACCAAGTCAGCAAGTCAGGTTCAGAATGGCTGCTCAACGAAATGGAAACCCTGGATTCCACCAAAGTCAAAAACTTTTTGATGAACCTGATTTCCATGTCGGGCGAGTCGTTCGTGGACGGCTTTGACGAAAACCTGAACAGCGATAAACTTTTGAAAAAACTGACCATTAACGGCAGCAATATGTTGCAGCCAATTACCGTTCGCTGTTGGAAAGACGACTCCCTCAAAAAGCCTTTTATTATTCAGTCCAGTCAATATCCCGGTTCTTATTTCGAAAGCGATTCGACGAGGTTGTTCAAGCGGATATTCAAATCGGTGGCGGAGTGGTGAAAACCAGGTGTAACGGTTCAAGGTTTAATGGTTTAACGGGTGTCTTGGCTTAGCTTTCGATATTTTATTTTGATTATCATCCATTGCTTCAACCACTGTTTTAATTTATTTATGAAAAAAATAATTGTTCCATTAATTCTCTTTTTGTTTTCCTTTTCCCTTTTTGGGCAAATAGGAATTAACGGCGCATATAAAACATTTGCAGCCGATGAGTGGATGGAATTAATAAATGGCTTTACCGATATAAATATTGACAGCCCGAACGGATATTATATTGGCCTTGATTATTGGTTTCGGCTAAAACAAAAAAGGATAGAATTTTTGCCAGAAATCGGATATAGTTCTTTAAGCGCCAATTCAAGTTCAAGCAATATTGAAATCAATTTATTGGCCTTCCATTTTAATACAAATATATACCCGCTGGATTTTAAAGGCGACTGCGATTGCCCCACTTGGTCGAAAGGCGGGAAGTTTTTTGAAAAAGGGTTTTTTATACAACTGTCGCCAGGGATAATAAAGAGCAATATAGACATAAGCAGCGACACCCAGCTTACGGATGAAAAAACATCTTATTTTGAAATAGGCATGGGAGCAGGAATAGATATTGGCATATCAGATTTTGTTACCCTTACGCCAATCGTAAAATATTATATCACCCCAAAAACAGAATATTGGCCAAGCGAGCCGGCAACTGATTTTGGGCCGGCAAAATCAAATATCAAACAATTATACGCTGGCCTGCGGGTGGGCTTCCGTTTTGACGAAAAAAAGAACAGGAGGAGGAGGAGGAAATGAAAATTAAAATGAAAATGAAAATGAAAAACTCCGCCCGTTTATATACTTGGTTTTCGTCTCTTTAATTATATGTCTATTGAATTAAAATCCAATGCCAAGTAAAAGAACGGACGAAGTTTTTAATTTTCATTTTAATTTTTATTTTCAAAGATGAATCACCTCGCCATACGCTGCCGCTGCCGCTTCCATAACGGCCTCGCTCATGGTCGGGTGCGGGTGGATGGTCTTGATAATTTCGTGGCCGGTGGTTTCCAGTTTTCTGGCGGCGACCACTTCTGCGATCATTTCAGTTACATTCATGCCCAACATATGTGCGCCTAAAAACTCGCCGTATTTTGCATCAAAAATAACTTTCACAAAACCTTGCGAAGCACCCGCCGCTTTTGCTTTGCCGGAGGCAGAAAAAGGAAATTTTCCGACCTTGATTTCATAGCCCACCGCTTTTGCCGCCGCCTCCGTATATCCGACCGAAGCTACTTCGGGAGAGCAGTAAGTACAGGAAGGGATATTGTTGTAATTAATCGGGTGCGGGTCGAGTCCAGCTATTTTTTCGACGCAGGTAATGCCCTCTGCGCTCGCCACATGCGCCAATGCTGCGCCGGGCACAATGTCGCCGATGGCATAGATGCCCGCCACATTGGTTTGGTAATAATCGTCCACTTTTATCAGCCCCCTTTCCGTTTGGATGCCGAGCGCTTCGAGGCCAATGTTTTCGATGTTGGCGGTTACTCCCGTTGCCGACAGCACCACGTCGCATTCGATGGTTTCCTCTTTGCCCGTTTTGCGGTTTTTCATGGTCACTTTGCAGCCCCGGCCTTTGGTGTCAACGGATTGCACGGCAGTGTTGCCTTTAACGGAAATGCCCTGTTTTTTGAAATTCCGGCCAAGTTCTTTTGACACATCGGCGTCTTCTCTCGGCACCAGCCCTTGCTCCAAAAACTCGACGATGGTCACCTCCGTCCCGATGGCATTATAAAAATAAGCGAACTCGACACCGATTGCCCCGGCACCGATCACGACCATCCTTTTTGGTTGTTTTTTCAAGGACATGGCCTCCCGGTAACCGATTATTTTTTTGCCGTCAATCGGGATGTTCGGGAGTGCTTTTGCCCGTGCGCCGGTGGCTATGATGATGTGCTGCGCTGAGTATTCGGCCTTCTTTCCGTCCTTGTCCGTCACCTCCACTTTTTTGCCGCGCAGCAATTTCCCGTTGCCTTCAATGACCGTGATTTTATTTTTTTTAAACAAAAATTTTATCCCTTTGCTCATGCCATCGGCCACTCCCCTGCTCCTTCCGATCATGCTGTCAAAGTCCGCTTTGGGCGCCCCTACCTTGATGCCATAATCGGCGGCATGTTTCACATATTCAAAAACCTGTGCGCTTTTCAAAAGGGCTTTGGTCGGGATGCAGCCCCAGTTCAGGCAGATGCCACCGAGGTTTTCCCGTTCCACGACGGCCGTTTTCAATCCCAATTGAGATGCACGGATTGCTGCAACATAACCGCCCGGGCCACTGCCAATAACTATTAGATCGTAATTCATATGTCTTTTGATTTTATTTGAAATTTGATTGGAACAATAGCACTTTATGGCCACTCCCGCTTGGAAAGTGGCCGCCTATTGATAAGGCGGCGCAAATATAGAATACGGGGAAGGATTTAAAATAAGAATTAAGGCAAGCAAAGCTGATTTTTGTCTTAGTGGCGGTCAAAAAGCGAAGCGGCATGTAATTAATAATGACCGCATGGATGATTTTTTCAACGCAAGTTTTTTTTTCAGCGCAAGTTTTTTTTCAACGCAAGTTTTTTTTTCAGCGCAAGTTTTTTTTCAGCGCAATGTTTTTTTTCAGCGCAATGTTTTTTTTCAACGCAAGGCCGCTAGGCCGCAAGGGAACGCAAGGGTTAAAAGCCTTGTCTTGTCTTGCCTTGCGTTCCCTTGCGGCCTAGCGGCCTTGCGTTGAAAAAAAACATTGCGTTGAAAAAAAACTTGCGTTGAAAAAAAACATTGCGCTGAAAAAAAACCTCGCGTTTCCCTATCCCGATGTCATGAGCGGCTATTTCACCAGGGTAACATCCCCTTTATACACCTCCACCACATCATCAATAAACTCCACCGCCGCATACCAGCCAAAAACGGCCGGCTGCATCATCTTGCCCCGGAAAATGCCGTTCCAAGATTTGCTCAAATCGCCCGGCACAAAATCCTCGGCTTCGAAGACCATGTTCCCTTGCCTGTCAAAAACCCGGAACTCTTTGATGCGCCGCACATCCTTGCCCGTATAGGGCATAAATTCATCATTAAAACCATCGTTGTTCGGGCTGAAAGCATTCGGCACATAGACCTTTCTTTTTTTCAAAACATTGACAAAGGCGTCGGCCACGGCAGTGCAGTCATATTCGTCGGTCACGGTGAGGGTATAGAGGCCGCTTTCGGTCGGCACATAGTCCACGCGGTCGCAGTCGTCGCAGGGGGTGGCGGGTTCAGGAAACCA
The DNA here is from genome assembly GCA_011321935.1 of Bacteroidota bacterium. Classification (GTDB taxonomy): domain Bacteria; phylum Bacteroidota; class Bacteroidia; order Chitinophagales; family Saprospiraceae; genus UBA6168. The sequence goes on from DROJ01000453.1 coordinate 6,276, forward strand.
AGAATAGGTTACATCCGGCACGTTGACCTGCGCATTAAAAGTCACCTCGTCGCCCAGTTCGATATCGCGGTCGTTGCCGATGCTGATGGCCAATTCAACCGGCCCTTCGATGGTGACGGGAAATTCTTTAACGCATCCGCCTGCGTCTTTTACGAACAAAGTTTGTGCGCCGACAAAAAAGCCGCCGACCTCCGTTTCGTCCGAAAAAGCAGCGCCGTTGGAAGAGAAGGTATAAGGGCCGACTCCGCCGTTTATTTGGTCCACGGAGACCACGCCGCCGTCAACGGGGTCGGAACAGGTCAGTATGTTGGAGGAGGTTTGGATAACGATTTCGGTGGGTTCGTCCAAAACAAAGGTGGCCGCAGCTTGGCAGCCGAGTTCGTTTTCCACCACCACTTCATAAGTTCCTGCGGGCAGGCCTTCGGCCAATTCGGTGCCCGTTTCATTGTTCCAAAAATAAGTGAACTGCTCACCGGGGCCGCTCACGTTGGCCTTGATCACGCCATCGGCTGCGCCGTTGCAAATGACGGGTTCGAGCATTTCGAGGCTCAAACTGACTGGCTCATCGGGAGTGATTATTTCCACTTCGGCCTCGGCAGTACAGCCATCGGTATTGGTAACGGTAACTGAATAAACGCCGCCTTCGAGGCCGTTTACCGTTTCGGTATTTTCATTGATGTCCCACAAAAAAGCAACAGGGCTGCCGTTTGTGGAAACCGTTGCGATGCCGTCATTTCCCTCAAAACAAGAGACCGCCTGCACTTGGCTCGCTTGCGCAATAAATTCCTCCGGCTGCGTGATTTCATAAGAATAATTGGCCGTGCAGCCGTTGGCGTCCATGATCTCGACGGCATAATTCCCGGCGCACAGGTTGACCGTTTGCACACCTGCCGTCCCGTTCGACCAATTGACCTGATATGGAGGCGTGCCACCAGCGACCACCAAGCCGATACTGCCGTCGCATTCGCTAAAACAACTGGCATTGACGGCATCGGCAGCAGTCACTTCCAGCACATCGGGCTGCGTGATTTCCAGCACCACCGTGGTATCAAAAATGATGTCCACCATGTGGATGGAATACTGCCCTGCGGGCAAATCCTTCACCAAAACCATTTCCCCGTCCGCCGTTATCATGCCCGAGCCGCTGAGGGTATTGGTAGCATTTTGCCAGCTATATAAATAAGGTGGAATGCCGCTGTTGGCCGTAAAGTTCAGCGTTCCGTCTTGGTCGCCGTTGCAGTCGAGCGCATCGCCGACGGCAGTGGGGACAAAGTGGACCAGGAAGGGCATTTCAAAACAAGTGTCCATTTGGCAGCCGTTGGTATCCTCCACATTTACGCAATAATTGTCGCCGCCGACCAAGTTGCTTGCAAGGGCCGTCGTCTGCCCGTCCGTCCAAGTGACCGTATATCCGCCTGCCCCTCCCGTGGGGGCTACCTGCGCTTGCCCGTCGGTGTTGCCCTCGCCTACCCCCTGCTCGACGATGGAAAAATTCAACTCCAGTTGAGGTAAAATCAAGAGGTTGGTCAGCACGATGCTATCGCAGCCGGAGGGCAAATAAAGGGTATCGGTATAGCTGCCCGTTGCTCCATAGACCGAGGTGCCCACGGTCAGTGTTTCACCAAAACAAAGGGTCTCGTTGAGCAGTTCGACGGGCGTATCGTCCCCGGCGTCGGTAATGTTTACCGTAAAAATCCCGGTGTCAAAATCCCCTGCCCTGCCATCCACCATCAGGTAATAGGTCTGCCCCGGATTGAGGCAGCTCACTTCCATAGTTTCATCAAAAGAACTGTCGTCGTATTGAGCAGCCACCGGTACCAAGTTGCCGTTGCAGTCGCCATTTTGCGAAGCATAAACAGCGAGTTCGAGGTCAATAGGCACGTCCTCGGTATCGCTCAGCCCTTCCACCAAAACATGGCCGGACAGCGGGGCGGCAAAGCTGAACCAAACGCCGTGCTGAATGCTGAAAACGCCGTTGTTCGGGTCGGTGATATTGTCGGCGCAGACATTGGTCATCTGCGTCGGCAGGCCAATAGAACCACCCTCCGGCACAGCGCCCAATTCGAGGGCATCGCATACCCGGTTGGGTGCATCTTCCAGTCCGAGTTCGCTTATTTCGAGGCTGAAATAGCCCTCCACTTCGTCCTGCGTGTTGAGCACCGCATCAATGAGGATGTAATAGTCGGTGTTGGGTTCGGGGCATTTCATGTAGATCAGTTCGTCCCAGTCGGCAGGGTCGTGGTTTTGGGTCACAAAACTGATGGTGCCGGTGCAGGTATGGTCGCTCATTTTGAAAATGGCCACCTGCAGGTTGATCGGGTCGCCGAGGTTGGAAGGGTCGCTTTTTGACCAAACTTTGATGATGGAACTGGGGTCGTCGTTGGTCGTAAATTTCACCCAAATACTTTGGTTGTTGATCCAGCCCGCACCGTAGTCCCAGGGGGAAGGCTCGTTTTGCCAAGTCGCACAGTAGTTGTTGTAAACGCTCACATCGGCGTCGCCAATGACCGATCCGCTCTGCAAAACGCCCACGTCGAGGGCATCGCAAACATGGTCGAACAGGCCGCCGGGGATGCCCTGCGCGGCAATCGTAATGCTCGCCTCGGCATCGGATGCCTGCCCGTCGGCCAGTTCGAGGGTCAGGTCGTTGCTGCCCGTCATCGGAATTGGAATGTCAAAACACTGCTCCACCCCGCAGGCCAAAACAGGGGTGCAGGGGTCCAAAATCGAGGCGTCGTCTTCATAGCCCCGCAGGCAAACCTGAAGGGTAGCGGGTATGTCGGCGACACATTGATAAGATTGGGAAAATTGCTGGTTGGGGAGGTCTTGCGGGCAAAAAAAGTTGCCGGGGTAGTCCGTCCATCCCTGCCCTTCGATGTTGATGCCCCAGCGCTCCTGCGGCCCTCCAATGGGGTCGGTGCAAGTGCTGGTCGCCCAGCCGCTGTTGACGGTGATAGTGACATCGAATTGGGAAAAGGCAGTGTTGGCTGCCAAAAAAAGAACGGCTAAAACGGAAATTGGGTAAATGGCTAATTGCTTCATAACCAGAAGATTGTGAGTGTAAGTTTTTGGTGAAGAATGAAATTAGGATTTTGTGAAAAACCAGAACGAACGGGGGCGGCAGGTAATTATCTGCACACCAACAAGGAGTTATTCTCTGTCAGGATTTCACAATCAACTAGGATCCAAATAAATGAAACCAGATACCGGAATGTCTCGTGTGAGTTTAAAAATGTGGGCTTTAAGAAAGGCGAAGATAATGATTAATGGTTAATGTTCAATGATTAGCCATTAATTTCCACCACGCTCATGCCCCCTCCTTTTTTGATGACGTTGACCTGCGCCGAAATGCGTTCTTTGAGTTCTTTGACGTGGGAGATGATGCCGATGGTCTTGCCTTTGGCCTGCAGGTTTTCGAGGGTGCCGAGGGCGAGGTCGAGGGCTTGGTCGTCGAGGGTGCCGAAGCCCTCGTCAATGAAGAGGGTCTTGATGTTGGCGTTTTTTCCGGCGAGATCGGAGAGGCCGAGGGCGAGGGCGAGGCTGACCAAAAAACTTTCGCCGCCGGAGAGGGTGTGCATGGAGCGGATGTTGTCGGCCTGATAGGTGTCCACGATGTCGAGTTCGAGGTCTTCGCCGGGGCGCTTGGTGATGACGTAGCGGCCAAACAAATTGGCGAGGTGGGCGTTGGCCAACTGCACCAAGCGCTGCAAGGTCAAGCCCTGCGCAAAGATGCGGAACTTCTTCCCGTCGGAGGAGCCGATGAGGTCGTAGAGCGCCATCCACCGATTATATACCTGCCGCTGTGCGTCTATTTGTTCCAATAATAATTTGGATTCGGATTGGCGGTTTTCGTTGTCTTTTAATTGCTGCTGCAAGGCGCCTATTTCTTGCTGGATATTTTGCAGATTGTTTTCCAGCACTATTATTTCTTCCACCAATATATTTTCTTCTTTATCGGTCAAGGTTTTTTTGAGCGCAGCTTTTAAATCTTTTTCGTTGGTTTTAAACCGGTGGTTCAGTTCTATTTCCTGCTGCTTTATTTTTTCCGATTTTCTTTTTGTTTTATTGGCTGCCGCCTCCGGCAAAATGGCGGCTTTCAGTTTTTCAATATTTTCAAAACCTGCTTTTTTCAAGCCCCGTTCCAATGCCGTTTTTATTTTTTTGAATTCCTTTTCCGCTTTTTCCAAACTTTTACTTCGTGAAACCAAAGATTGTCCGGAAAGGGAAAGCCGCTCTTTTAATTGGTCGTAAAATTGTTTTTCGGAAGCTATTTCAAGTTCCTTTTTTTCGAACAGTTTTAAAAATAGGTCCCTCTCCGTTTCGGGGTTTTTATTTCCAAATTTATCCGCCCTTTCTTTTTTTATTTTATTTATTTCTTTTTCTTCTTTCGCTATCGCTAAATTTATTTTCTGCAATTTGTTTTTATATCCGGCCATTGCTTTTTCGAGTTGCTTCAGTGCCTGTTTGTCCAGTCCGAGCTGTTTTTCGATATTTGTTTTTTCTTCTTTTTTATTGGAAAACAATTTTTCTTTCGACTCTAGGTCGGCAAACATTTCTTTCGCTTTTTCGGTCGAAAAAACATGGCCGTACTTGCCCACCAATTTATTCAATTGTTCTGTAAATTTATTAAAATGGGCAGCCAGTTCTTTTTTGTTTTTCTCGTTGTTTTGGATATTTTCATTTATTTGCAAAACCAAAAACCGGCTGTCTTTCAGCAAATGCTCCAATCTTCGGACGGCTGTTTCTTTCTGCAAAAGTTCGCCGTTCAATTTGGCCAAGCGCTGCCGCACTTCTTTTTTAGCGTTCAGTTCATCCGCAAAATTGGCCACTTTATCGGCCAGCCAATCGCCGTGCGAAAGCGAAAAATCCCGCTCGCCCAAAGTCGGCAAAAGCCCGGCTATTTTTTGTTCCTGCTCGTATAGTTGGGCTTTCAGTTTTCCCATTTGCCCGTCGGTTGCGCTGTCTATTTGCCGTATCCTCGACGCCACTTCCAGGTGCTGTTTCAGCAGGCCGTTCCGTGCCTTTTGTTTTTTTGAAAGAAGGGCTTCGGCGAGTTCAAATTCTTTTTTCGCCTCGTCCACAAAAGGCTGGAAAGCCCCGTCCCTAAAGGGATGTTCGGTAGAAAAACAGAGCGGGCATGCCTCTCCTTCTTTCAGTTCCGAGCGGTCTTTTTCGTAATTGGCGATGCTTTGTTGCTGCCGGTATATTTCCCTTTTAAATTTGAAAATACGCTCCGCTTCGTCGCATTCTTCCACCGCGCTCAAAAAGGATTTGTCGAGTTCAAGTTCTTGGTTCCGCAGCCCTTCCAACTGCTCTTCCAATCGGTTGTAGGCCGCCAATATTTTTTGATAATCGGCGCTCCAGTCTTTTAATTGGACAAAATATTTTTGCTGCTCGGCCAGTGCCTCGATGTCCCTGTTCAGTTTTTCCAACAGGCCGTGCCGGTCGGAGGTATATCCTTCGGGCGTCAACTGCTCAAATTCGGCGTGCAGTTTTTCAAAATATATTTTTTGCTTTTTTAAATCAGCAGCGTTTTTAGTTTTTTCCTGCTCCGCAATTTTCAGTTTGTTTTTAAAATCATTTATTGCCGCGCTGATATTGTTTTGGTTGATTAAATTTTCCCGCAAAGTGGTTCGGATATGTTTAACGGTGGGCAGGTCTTTTGGCAGGTTTTCCCAAGCCTTGTTTTCGGCCAGCCATTTTTTCAGATCGGCCAGCAGGGCCGTATTTTTATTTATTTTTGAAATTAAATTTTGCTTTTCTTTTTCCGCCCCTTCCAATTGGTTTTCCCATTCCGATTGCTCCGTTTTTTGTTTTTTGAACAATATTTCTTTGTCCGCTATTTTGCTGTCCAGCGTGGATATTTTATCGAACAAACGTATTTTAATTGGCTGCTCTTTTTTTAATAAATCAAATGCTTTTTTATTTTTTAAATATTGCCCTTTTAATTCTTTTTCTTTTATTTTTAAAATATCAACTTCGGAAATCAATTTTTCAATTTCAGTTTTATAATTTTCTATTTCTTTGTTTTTGTCGTCATACCGGGCGATGGTCGGGTGCAGCGAAACCGTTTTGCGGTGCAGTTCCAATTTTGATATTTCATTTTCCAGTTCCGCCTTTTCTTCTTCCAATTTATTTTTTGCGGCAGCGATTTTATTTTTATCCGTTTTTAATTTATTAATCAACCGCAGCCATTGCAATCCTTTTTTAGCTTTTTCCAGCGACTCTTTATTTAATTTGTTTTCTTTTTTCTTTTCCCTCAGTTCCGCTTTTTTTTCTTTTAAAATTTCCGTCGAATATATGTTCAGCGCATCCCGTTTTTCTGCCAGGCCATCCAATATATCCCGCTCGATATTTTTCCTTTCCAGCGCCGCTTTCGATAGTTCGGAATATATTTCCGTTCCCGTTATCCGCTCCAAAAGGTCGGAACGCTCCTTTTCATTTGCTTTCAAAAAAGCCGCAAAGTCCCCCTGCGCCAACATCACCGAGCGGGTAAAACGCGGGAAATCCAGCCCCGTCACCTCCTCCACAAACCGGTTCACTTCCCGCACCCGCCGCTCTGCCACGATGTGGAACTCGCCCGTTTTTTCCTCCCATTCGGCCACCGACCGCTCCGATTTCAGCCGCAGCCCCGGCTTCTTCGACCTCGTTTGCCGCACCCGCCACTGCGCCAAAAACCGCCGTCCTTTCGCCTCAAATTCGCACTCCGCCATCCCCTCCTCCGCCCCGTAGGACATCGTTTCCCGCGCATCCGAATTGCGGCAAACATCCCCGTACAGGGCCAGCGTCACCGCATCCAAAATGGTCGTTTTCCCCGCCCCCGTATCGCCCGTGATCGCAAACAGCCCCGTCTCCGACAGCGGGCTTTTTGTAAAATCTACCTCTACCTCCTCCCTGATGGAGTGCAGGTTTTTCAACAATATGCGACGGATTTTCATAGGAAAATTTTAAAAGGTATTAAAAAAGGGTATTAAAAAGGTATTAAAAAGGGTATTGGGTATTGGGTATTAAAAGGTATTCCGAAAAATCAAGAAACAGGCTCCGGTCAGACTGAAGACTGTGGACTGAAGGACTGCAGACTGAAGACTGAAGGACTGCAGACTGAAAACTAAACCCCGATGTCCTCGTTCCAGACAGCAGGTTTTTCTTTGATAAAACGCTGCATCAGTTCATAGCACTCCGGGCTGTCGGCCACTTCCACCTCCATTCCATGTTCTTTCAGCCATTCTTCCTGCCCCATAAAAGTTCGGTTTTCGCCGATCACTACTTTTGGGATTTTATACAAAATCATGGTGCCCGAACACATCGGGCAGGGCGAAAGGGTGGTATATAAGGTGCATTCGGCGTAAACGGCGGCGGGCAGGCGGCCTGCATTTTCGAGCGCATCCATTTCGCCGTGCAGGATGGCGCTGCCTTTTTGCACCCTTTGGTTGTGGCCGGCGCCGATGATTTTTCCGTCGTGTACCAAAACGGAACCGATGGGGATGCCGCCCTCGTTGTAGCTTTTTAGTGCTTGTTCGTATGCTGCTTTTAGGAATTTGTTCATTGTTTTTTGTTTACAGGCAGCCAGTGTTTTGGTAGCACAGCGTTCACGCTGTCCCGGTGGCTGCCGTTTACGGCGGCGTAAACGCCACCGACCGGGACAGCGTGAACGCTGTGCTACCAAAACGCTGTGCTACCAAGTTGCTCACTTCCGCTTATCCTCCGCCATCCGCACTATTTTCGGCGTAAATGTACCAACAATTTCCACCAAATCTTTCTGAAAACCCATCACCTGGTTGATGTCTTTATAGGCAATCGGCGACTCGTCCAGGCCGCCTCCGATCAGGTCAACCTGATGCTCCTTCAACAGCTTTTTCAGGGCATGGCGGGTCGTCGAATTTTTGGCCTTGGTACGCGACATCACCCGTCCGGCGCCATGCGATGCGGAGTTGATAGCCAAAGGGTTGCCCTTTCCGCGCACAATGAAACCCGGGTGGACCATCGAGCCGGGGATCACGCCCAGCACCCCTTTTCCGGCAGGCGTCGCCCCTTTCCGGTGGACGATGATCGGCGTCCCGTCTTCCAGTTCCTCCTTCCACGCGAAGTTGTGGTGGTTCTCCACCATCGCGATATATTGCTCGCCCAGTGCCTTGCCGATGCGCTTGTGGATGTTGTGGTGACAGGCCGAGGCATAGTCGCCGGCGAGGTTCATGGCCAGCCAATATTCCTGCCCTTCTTCGCTGTCCAGATCGAGCCACGAAAGGTATTTGGCCATCTTTGGCAGCGGGCATTTTTCCATCGCCAACTTGGTGTAGTGGTTGGCAATTTTGGCGCCCAAGCCCCTCGAACCAGAATGCGAAAGCAAGGCCAAGTACTCGCCCCTTGCCATGCCAAATTCGTTGTTTCCATCGGAAATATGGACGATGCCGAACTCCACAAAATGGTTGCCCGAACCAGAAGAACCAAGCTGTTTCCATGCTTTATCTTTGAGTGCTTTGACCATTCCGATTTCTTTGAATGCCGATTTTTCCAGCACCGGGTCATCGGCCCTCGTCTTTTGTTCGTCAAGTCCAAAGGCCGTGTTTTCAAATAAAATATCTTTCAGCTTGGAGCGGTTTTTTTCCAAAAAAGAAGGCTTTAAGTCGTACATTGTCAGGCACATACGGCAGCCAATGTCAACGCCGACGCCGTATGGGATCACCGCATTTTTGGTGGCCAGTACGCCGCCTATCGGCAAACCATAGCCCTGGTGGGCATCGGGCATCAGCGCCGCTTTCACGGCCACCGGCAAACGGACGGCGGCATCAATCTGCAGCAAAGCCCCTTCCTCGATGTTGGGCAGGCCATAAGATTTGAAGGGCAGCGGCAGCTCGTTGAGCGGCACTTCCTGGCGGGTGGATTTTTCCTTTGGCTTCAATGCCTCGGCCACTTTTCCGAACTGAACGTGGCCTTCGTACAGCTCCCGGTTTTGCAGCACATGCTGCAACATGTCCAGCACTTTTTGCTTTTTTTCTTTTTTGAAATGGCGTTGCGCTTCGTTGATAGCCACTCCAATCGCCGGGCCTTGCGGGTAGCCGATCTTGCGCAGGTCTTTTCCTCTTATTTTTAGTTTTGCCATTTTTATTAATGGTGAATGGTGAACGGTGAATGGTGAATGGTGAATGGTGAATGAACCGAAGCCGAAACTTGAAATTGGGGAAAATAGTTCGGCCACACAACATTCGGGAAAAATAAGCTGTTAAAAGACCGCTTTCGATTTTTCTTCTTCACATATTTATTTTCATAAAATCCACAACGTATTCCAAAGCTGTACCCTTGAATCATCATTTTAATCAGATTGCTGCCCTTTGAGGTGACGCCTTTGTGCGGGGCTGCGGGCGGAAAGGCGTTGCCTCACATCTACGAGACCGAGGCAACGCCTTTCCACCCACGCTCCCCGTCCAAAGAGCCTGTCCCGAATTCACTTCGGGGCATCACCTCACCTCAAAGGGCAAGCAGTTTTGAAAATTTTAAATATCGTGTAATGAGAAATTTCCCAGCATCCATTTTTGCTTTTGCATTCATGCTCACCTTTTTTGCCTGTCAAAAAGATGAAACAGCGGCTCCAATCACTGTCCAAGAAAGCGCCTTCCCAAATGTGGACCCAGCCCTGTGGCCCTATTACGAAGCCTTTGAAAAAGAAGGGGCGGAAAGGGGCTTGGTCATTGATCTGGCCGCCGACAACATCCTCGGAAAAATCGAAGAACTGCCGGAGGAACACGTCGCCGGGCAATGCAGCTACGGCACTGCCGTTGATTCGGAAGTGACCATTGACCAAGGTTTTTGGAACGACTTCTCCAGCCACTATATCCGTGAAATGGTCGTTTTCCATGAACTCGGACACTGCTATTTGAAACGCGGCCACAAGGAAGGGGCGCACCCCGACGGCACTTGCCTCAGCATCATGCGCAGCGGATTGGAGGACTGCCGCGACAACTATAACCTGCAGACGAGGGAGGAATATTTGGATGAGCTTTTTGGTAGTGCAGTGATTCGTAATTAGTTGATTAGTGATTAGTCCGCCAAATCCCTGATAATGTGGCATTTAACCAAAAACTAAATGGTTAGCTAATTACGATTTGTACCAGTAGCCTATAAATGTCCTGTTTCCCGCAAAGTACGGCAAAGTTTTCCCGAAAAATCGGGACAGGCCCGCAAAGTCCGCAGAGTTATACGCAGGGCCACGCAGAGTTGATTGGAGCTATCTCCAATCAACTCTGCGTGGCCCTGCGTATAACGCTGCGGATTTTGCGGGCCTGTGCCGATTTCTCGGGAAACTTTGCCGTACTTTGCGGGAAACAGGACTCAACAAATTTTGCTTCCGCAATGAAAGAACGTTTCCTAAAATACATTGCCGACAACCGCTTGTTTGCCGAAGGCGAAAAGACCCTCATCGCTGCGAGCGCGGGGGTGGACTCGACGGTGCTTTGCCATTTGTTCCGGCAGTGCGGGCTGCCCTTTGCGATAGCGCACTGCAATTTTAAGCTGCGGGGCGAGGCTTCCGACGGGGATGAAATTTTTATAAAAAAACTGGCCGAAGGCTTTGGCGTGCCCTTTCATTTGGCCCATTTTGATACTGAAAAATACGCCGCAGAAAACAAGCAAAGCATTCAATTGGCGGCGCGCAACCTCCGCTACCGTTTTTTTGAAAAGACAAGACAAGCGGCTGGTTATCAGTACATTGCCACTGCCCACCACCTCGACGACTCCATCGAGACCATGCTTTTCAACTTTGCAAAAGGATGCGGCATCAGAGGGCTGCGGGGCATTTTGCCGAAAAACGGGCGCATCGTCCGCCCGCTGCTTTTTGCCACCAAAAAAGAAATTTCCGCTTTCGCAAAAAAGGAGGGCATCGCCTTCCGCGAAGATGCCTCCAACCTCGCCGACAAGTACTCCCGCAATAAAATACGCCAGCACATCATTCCTGTTTTTGAAAAAATAAACCCTGCGTTCCAGAGCAATGCTGGCGGGACTTTGGAGCGGCTGAAGGAGGTGGAGGCCCTGTATTTCCATGCCGTCAATAGCATAAAAGAGGGCATCTTATCTGTTGAATCCGACATTGCCGAGCAGTTGGGAAATTTTAAAATTGATAATAAAAAACTGCTGGCCTCCCCTGCCCCGTCCTCTGTTCTTTACGAAATACTTTCTCCTTTTGGCTTCAACAATTCGCAGGTAAGGCAAATGCTGAAAAGCATCGGCACACAGCCGGGCAGCGTCTTTTCTTCGGCAAGCCACCGGTTGCTGGTTGACCGTTCTTTTTTGATTTTACAAAAGAAAGAAAAGGCTGGAGGAGTAAAACAAATCCATCCAAATGACCGGAAGGCCGAAACGGAGAACGGCATTTTGATTTTAAAAAAAACAGGAAAAAAAGCGGCCGCTTTCTCGCCCGACCCCAACACCGCACAGCTTGATTTTGACAAACTGGAATGGCCGCTCATCCTGCGGCACTGGCGGGAGGGCGATATTTTCCAGCCCCTCGGCATGGGCGGCAGGCACAAAAAACTGCAGGATTATTTCACGGACGAAAAAATGTCGAGGTTTCAAAAAGAAAAAACCTTGGTTTTGGAAAGTGGGGGAAAAATCTGCTGGATTGTCGGCAAGAGGATAGACGAACGCTTCAAAATTGCGGAAAGCACCCGGCATTGTTTGGTGGTCGAGTTTTTGCCCACTACTTTTGCGAAAAAGAAGAATGATTAAATTGTCAGCTTTTGAAAAGTTGTCCAACCACTTCAACAGTAACTAAAAAAATTTCCAATGAATAAAAAGACATTTATGCTCATGCTGGCCACCCTCTTTGTAATGAAGGCCGTGGCCCAAGAAGTCGAAGAAACGCAGCGCACGCTGGTCACCAAACGGAGTGCCACCTGGTGCCCCCCCTGCGGGTCTTGGGGCTGGGACTTGTTCGAAGACCTGCTCGGAGACAATGGCGAAGGCAAGGCCGTTATCATTGCCGCCCACTACAGCGGCCTGCTGGCCACCACGGAGGCCGATGAGATCACCAGCAATTTCGGTGCTTTCTCGCAGCCCCGTTTTTTTGTGGACGAGGTGGACATCAACGCCACTTCTTCCAATTACCAAACAAAAAAGACGACCATAGAAGGCATGGTCAATACGGCCTATAACAGTGCGCCGGTGGCCAATGTGGGCTTTGCCCCCGTTTTCGAGAACAGCGCGATCAAGGTGGATGCAAAGGTGAAATTTTTCCAAGCTGCCGAGGGCGAGTTCTATCTGGGCATTTACCTGATCGAAAGCGGCATCGTGGAGTACCAGGCATCTATCGGCGACAATGCAGTGCATGAAAAAGTGATGCGCGGCGGCTTTTCCGACAACACCTGGGGACAGCCCATCGCCAACGGCGCAGTGGCCGCAGGCGAGGAATTTGACCTTTCCTATTCCCTCTCCATCGGAGGCGTGCAAGGCTATGACTACGAGGTGGTCGGCATCATCTGGCAACTGGAAAACGGTGTTTACAAACCCGTCAATGTCTGGTCAACCGACAACATCTCGACCACCTCTGCGGTGCAAAACGTGGACAGCGTGGTTGACTTTAAAGTAGTGCCCAATGTGACTGACAACCAGGCAGTTGTGCAGTTGCAACTGGACAAACCGCAGCAATCGGCAACGCTCAGTTTGTTCGATATCAACGGCAAAGAAGTGCTGCGGATGCAAAGCGGCAACTTCATCGAAGGCCGCTATGATTTCCAGTTGAACAAAGAAAAAATCGGTGGGGCGGGCGTCTATTTTGTGCGTTTTACCGACGGTAAAAAAGTGAGCACGAGGAAGGTCGTTTTTCAGTGACCGCCTTTCTTTTCCGTTAAAAAAAACGTCCCTGCTTGTCGGTACAAGCAGGGACGTTTTTTTATTCTTTTCCTGTAAGGCGGCA